>CAMAUY010000028.1 GCA_945861565.1 Akkermansia muciniphila | reverse complement strand
CGGTAACGGCAGAGGTCGGTGAACGCGTTGTGTTCGCCATTATGGAAGACGCGCCGCACCGAAGTGACAGTCACTTGGGGGGCGGCGGCGACGGTCTGCATGGGTCGCCAGTGGGGCCACATGGCCCCGTGACCCTTGGCCAGGTCCGTGATTCGTCGCTCCGAATAGCCCGCGAGGCGCATGACGTAGATCTGTCGGACGCCATCCCTCATCGAGCCATAGACCAGCCATTCGCCGTCGGGGGAGGGTTGCGGATGGTAGTGAAGGGTGCCGTTCGGAGTATGGGTGAGCCGCGTGGTTTGGCCGTCCAACGTCACCTGGAACAGTTCGATCTGCCGGTCAACTTGGGCCGTGTAAAAGACGGACTTGCCGTCGGCGGACCAGACGGGCACGTCGCTGCTTCCCTCGTGGAAGTCGGGCACGTCGAGGAAGAGAATCCAACCCTGGTAGCCATTCAGGTCGGCCAGTTTGCGAAGCCCGGTTCCGTCACGGCGTACGATGTAGGGGTTGCTCTTGCCCCTTATGCCACTGACGAACATGAGCCATTGGCCGTCCGCGGACCATCGGGGGCCGAAGTTGAATGGGTTGCCCGTGTCGACCCGTTTCTTGTTCGAGCCGTCCGCGTTGGCGATGAAGATCTGGTACTCCTCGTGATAGCTGATCAGGGCACCGTCTGGCGAAGCGCTGTATCCGTACGCGAACCCGGCATCCTTGCCGGACACATCGCGCTTGTTGCGGCCGTCGAGGTCCATGAGAAACGGCTTGGAAACCCCGTTGATCAGCGGCGTGAAGCCGAGGCTTCGACCGCCCGGCACAAAGAACAAGCCGCCGTTGTAGTGGCTGACCCGCTCCACGACGGTCAGGTTTGTCAATTTTCCGCTGGCCATGTCGAGCAGGGACGTATCGAGCATCCACTGGCTAGGATCCATGCGGAAGGTCTTGTGCTCCTCCTCCCACTGCGCGTTGTCCGGATTCTGCCAACCGCGCGAGAGGATGGCTTTCTGTCCGTCCGGCGACCAGCCGGCGAACTGGGTCCAGGCGTTGGGATTGTCCGCCAGTTCGGAACCCACCTCGCGGTGTCCGGTGCCATCCGCATTCACGATCATGGCGCGCATCGTGCGAACGTTGGCGTGCCGTCCACCGGGCAGGTCTGTCCGGAGCTGGGTGTAGCCCAGGGAGAGGGGTATGGATTTTGGGTCGACGGCCGACGCCGGGACAGTCCGAAAGTGGCGGCTCAAGAACGAGCGCACGATTTCGAAACGCTCTTCATCATAGAAACGGGGGCCGCCATGAGCCGCACCGTGGATCACCTCGAGTTGCACTGGAAGCTTGGCGGTCCGGAAGGCCCCTTCCAATTCCAAGGCCTGGTTGACCGGCATCTGGGGATCCTGATCGCCGTGGATCAGCAGGAGCGGGGGATCGGACTTGTCGACATGGAAAACCGGACTCGCAAGACGGGCGAGGGCAGGTTGGTCGTCCGGTTGGCCTCCCAGCAGAAGATCGAGGGCGGGCACGCGCATACTCAGGCCGTGTGGCGTCGATTGCTTGAGAATGGTGGTGAGATTGGCGCCGCCGTAGAAGCTGATGATGCCCTGAACGTCGGAACTGACAGAGCGGTCGTTTCCGACCTCGCCCTCCAACCTGGTGTGTCCATTCGACACACCCACCAGCGCGGCCAGATGGCCTCCGGCAGAGTCGCCGGCGATCACGATCCTGTCCGTTGGAACCTGCCATGTGGCCCCCTGGCTGCGCAGGAAGCGGACCGCCGCCTTGATGTCATGGATTTGCGCCGGGAACCTTGCCTGCGTTGACAATCGGTAGTCGACACTGGCGACGGCATATCCGTCGTCGACCAGTTTGCCCACGGGCATGCTGTCCTTGCTGCCGGCCCGCCAGGCGCCGCCATGGACCCAGACGAAAAGTGGGGAACGGGCGCGGCTCCCTGGCAGATGAAGGTCGAGCTTCAGCACCTGGTCACCCACGCGGGCGTAGGGGATATCGCGAACGACGTGGTGTTCATTCGTTTCAGCGGCCGATCCCGGAAAGTGGAAAGAAAGCAGGACAGCCAACGAGAGGCAAATCATCAAGTTCATGAGCGTGGAAGACTCAGGGTAGCTACGCCAGGCGGCACGTGCCAGCTTTCGGAAAGCGGATAATGGGACAGGTAATGGACGTCCCGAATTGACATCATCGTATCACTACATCATCGTATCCTCCATGAGAACCACCCTCACGCTCGATGACGATGTGGCGGAGGCAGCCGCCTCGATTGCCCGGGAAACGGGTGCCCGTCTGGGTGCTGTTGTTTCCGATCTCGCCCGGAAGGGCCTGGAGCGACCTTTCGCCAGAGGGAAATCCAAGCCGGGCCTGCCCACTTTCAAATGCGAGCCTGGAGATCCGATCATTCCCTCTTCGCGGGCCAAGGATCTCCTGGCCGAAGAGCTGCCATGAAATCGGGCTTGCTGGATATCAATGTCCTATTGGCTCTGGCCTGGCCGAAGCACCAAGACCACGGGAAGGCCTGCGCGTGGTTTGCGAGCGAGGCGTCCCATGGGTGGGCCTCCTGCACATTGACTCAAACCGGGTTCGTCCGACTCTCGTCCAACCCGGCATTCACCGCTCGGGCCGTCGCTCCATCCGACGCCGCCAAGTTGCTGGCGGAGATGACCTGCCACACCGCGCACCGGTTCTGGTCAGGTATTGCTGTGTGTGAGCCCGCCATATTTGTAAAGGCTCGGGGCCACCGCCAGGTTGCGGATGCCTATCTAATTGAACTGGCGAGGAAGAATAAAGGGCGTTTTATTACCTTGGATCCCGGAGCGGCCCAACATGCCCGCCGACCGGACGAAGTCCACGTCATCGTCTGACTCGGGCCAGGAAACAACAGGAACCTGACCCGAAAAGGCAGGGCAGGGCTCGGTACATTCCGCCTCACCCCACGGTCACTTGCGCCAACGTCATCGTGTCATTGCCGAAGATGTCGATCACCTTTACTCCGATGGTGTAACAGCCTTCCATTGGATACGTGTAATGATAAGTCACCGTCACTGCTTCTCGGCCGTGGCCGTGATCTTCATCGGTGTCACGAAGATATAGAGCCGCTTGCGGATCGTGGTTTTGCTTTCGCTTTGGAACAGTCGGTCTAAGAGGGGAATGGCGCCCAATACCGGCACTTGGCCTTTCGTCTTTAACGTCTCGTCCACCAGCGGCCCACGGAGTGCCATCGTGTCTCCAAATTGAATCCTCGCATCGGCCTCTACGCTTCGCACTCGCAGGCGCGGTAGAGGAATAGTGCCCTTCAACGGTTTGCCGCCGGGAGGTGCGGCTTGCGCCTCTTGGCCGGGCGTTGGTTGGTCGTATCCAAGGAACTCCGTGACCTTTGCGATGATGGCAAGCCGGGACTCGTTGCCTTCAATCGTCGAAAGGATGTCCACCGACGGACCGGTCGAGATGTTTTCCGTCGTGTAGCTGATGCCCGTCTTATTGGTGGCGCTCACTCGAAGGTCTTTCTGTAATGAGCGGGACTCGGGTTACTGGACGATTCGTTCGCTGGTTGTTAAAAAAGTGACAGGTTCGACTGAGTATACAATCTATTGAATGTGTCACTTTCTCTGGATCGTCTGCACGGAGGGAGTCAGCCAATAATCTTTTGGACGACGTTTCCATTGACATCGGTCAGGCGGAAATCCCGGCCGGCGTAGCGGTAGGTGAGGCGTTCGTGGTTGAGGCCCAGCAGATGGAGGATGGTGGCCTGGATGTCGTGAACATGGACTTCATCCTCAACCACGTTTAAGCCGAGGTCGTCGGTCGCTCCGTAGGTAATGCCGGGCTTGATGCTGCCGCCGGCCATCCAGGTGGTGAAGGCCTGCGCATGATGGTCTCGACCCTTCGATTGCTTCAGCACCGTGTTGTTTTCCACCATGGGAGTGCGGCCGAATTCTCCGCCCCACACCACCAGTGTGGAGTCCAGCAGGCCGCGGCGCTTAAGGTCTTTCACCAGTGCAGCGCTGCCCTGGTCGGTGGCTCGACAATTGCCCCGGACGTTTCCCATCACGTCGCTGTGGGCGTCCCATCCCTCGTGGTAGATGTTGATGAAGCGCACTCCGCGCTCCACCATCCGCCTCGCCAGCAGGCAGCTACGCCCGAACGACGGTTTGTCGCGTTCGCAGCCATACAGCGCCAGCGTCTCCGCACTTTCGGACCGCAGATCCATCAATTCCGGCGCCGACGTCTGGAGGCGAAAAGCCATCTCGTAGTTGGCGATCCGCGTCGTGATCTCGGGATCACCCTCGGCCTGGAACCCCCGCCGGTTGATGGCTCCGATCAAGTCGAGCGTGGACCGTTGGAGGGTCGGATCGGTGCCGGGCGGCGAGCTGAGATTGAGGATCGGGTCACTCTGATTCCGGAACAGAGTCCCCGCGTGAAGGGTGGGCAAAAATCCGCTCGACCAGCAGGCCGCACCGCCGCTGACGCCTGCTCCGCTACTCATGACGACGAAGGCCGGCAGGTCGCTCGCCTCGGCACCGAGTCCGTAGGTCACCCACGAGCCGAAGCTTGGTCGTCCCGGCTGGGCAAACCCCGTGTTGAAGAAAATCTGCGCCGGTGCGTGGTTGAAGTGGTCGGTCTTGCACGACCGGATGATGGCGATGTCGTCCGCCACCGTCGCGAGGTGCGGCAGCACCTCGGAAAGTTCCGCCCCGCTGTGTCCGTGGCGGAAAAATTTGAACCGGGGCCCGAGTACCGCCGCATCCGACCGGATGAAGGCGAAGCGTTGCCCGCCAATCACCGACGGCGGCACCGGCTGGCCCTCCAACTTCGCCAGCTCTGGCTTATTGTCGAAAAGCTCCAACTGCGACGGTCCTCCGGCCATGAAAAGATGAATGACCGCCTTGGCCCGGGCCGGAAAATGCGGTGGCTTTGGTGCCAGTGAATCCAGCCCGGCAGTGACGGCACGCAAGGCCGGCGAGAAGGCGTCAGTCATGAGCGACGTCAGGGCGATTTTCCCGAGTCCGATCCCGCAGTCAGAAAAAAACTGCCGTCGAGTAGCCCGGAGCCGCGATGAGGACGCAAAGTTCATGGCGTCAGTTTTTCGTGATAGTTTCGTCGAAGTTCAAGACAGCCCGCGCCACGGCTGTCCATGCGGCGCACTCCACGGGATCCCCGGGTGCCGGTCCAGCCATCGCTTTGGGGTCGATTTCCTCTGCGGCAAAACGCTGTTGCTGCTCGCGGGCAAATTGCGTCAGCAGCGCCAGTTCTTCGGGCTCCGGCAGTCGCGTCAGGCACCGCCGGAAGAGCCGCTGCGCCCGGTCCTCCGGCTTTTGAGCCTCCTTGATGACCACCCTCGCCATGGCCTGCGCCGCCTCGATGAGCATCGTGTCATTAAGCAGCGTCAGCGCCTGCTGCGGGGAACTGGAAATCTCCCGCCGGGCCACGCAGGTATAGCCAGTCGGGCCATCGAAAGCGTTGAACATGGCGAAAGGGGCTGCGCGTTTCATAAACGTATAGAGGCTGCGCCGGAAACGGTCCTCGCCCTTGCTCTCCGGCCATTTCTTGGCACCGTACGCCACTTCGGTCACTCCGACCGGCTGCGGCGGATATACACCAGGGCCGCCCATTTTCGAGGAGAGCAAGCCGGAGGCTTTGAGAGCGGAATCGCGGATGACTTCGGCGTCCAGCCGGAAGCGCGGCCCGCGCGACAACCAAACGTTCCGCGGATCACGCTCCTGTGCACCGGACGCTGCCCGCGCGGACTGGCGGTAGGTGGAGCTGAGCACGATCATGCGATGCAGCGCCTTCATGTCCCAGGGGGCCACTCCGGCGGCCGAAGGGTGCATGAATTCACAAGCCAGCCAGTCAAGCAATTGGGGGTGCGTCGGCGACTCACCCTGGTAGCCGAAATCCTCCGTGGTCCGCACGAGACCTCGTCCGAAAAATGCCTGCCACTGGCGGTTGACGGTCACGCGGGCCGTCAACGGGTTGGCGGGCGCAACGAGCCACCGGGCAAATCCCATCCGGTTCCCGGGGGCGTCCGGTGGCAGTGCAGGCAGGAAGGCGGGAACCGCCGCCGTCACAGGCTCCCTCGGTTGCAGCCACTCTCCACGATGGTGGACAAAGGTTTTCCGTGGGATGGAAGCCGGCCGCTCCTTCATCACCAGCGTGGTGTGGCCGCGCGGCATGGTGTCGCGGGCCTTTATCAATTCAGCCACCGCCTCGGTCAATTCCGGAGCTTTCTCAAAAAATCGCAGTCTCAGACCGCGCCGCTCCTCCGCCGTTCGCTCGGCATCGGGCGTGAGCAGGGCGGCTTCCAGATCCGCCGTCAGACCCCGAGCCTCGGCTCCGGCATCGGAAGTCACCGACACCCGGAAATGCCCCAGCGCGCAGGCGAAGGTGGCCTCGAACATCAACTTCACCGAAAAATCCCCGTCCAAATCCTGCGGCGACTCAAATCGGAAAACGGCGGCGTGAGGCTTGCCCTGTCCTCCATGGATGGACCAGCCGGAGGACATGTCGCCGTCGATTGCCATGGCCGCGGTGGAGTTACCCGCCGCGAACGATTGGCTGGCCGCGGCGATCTTCACCGGCCGGCCCGAGTTCGTGACGTTGATTTCACTTAGGAAAAAATCGCCTCGCTTCCCGACGTCTTCGTAATAGGTCATCCCCGGCCCGCCTTCCGGCAGACTCTCGTGCGGCAGCACTTCCAGGCGGATCGCCGTAACCGCCTTCTGCCGCACGGGAAATTTCAATTCATAGTCAACGCTCTTGGTCATGTCGCCTGCGGCCAGCACCGCCCCATTCGCCTGCACCGCCAGCTCCGGCATGGAGCTTTTCATCTCCGACGGACGGACAATCGTCCAATGCGCCGCCTTTGATCTCTCCGCCGCCTCCCACGCCGCAAACTTGGCTTTCATGTCGGCTTCCGCATCGCCGCCCGACCCCGACCACCGGCCCGGCAACGCAGCCTCCAACGAGGCAATCCGCTGCGCGGCCTGTTTTTTCTTTTCCCGCAGCGCGTCATCCACGACCTCATGCCGCGGCTCGTCCGCGTTGTCGAGGAACGCCATCAGCTTGTAATATTCCGAGTGCTCGATGGGATCGTATTTGTGCGTATGGCACTGGGCGCAGCCGATGGTCAGGCCCAGCCAGGTCGTTCCCGTGGTGCTTACCCGGTCCGTCATTGCATGAAACCGGTATTCCAGCGGATCGATGCCGGCCTCTTCGTTGAGCATCGTATTGCGATGAAAACCCGTGGCCACGATGTCGTCCTGCTTGGCCTCCGGCAGTAAATCCCCAGCAATCTGCACCACCGTGAACCGGTCGAACGGCAGGTTGGCATTGATGGCCCGCACCACCCAATCGCGATAAGGCCAGATCGTCCGGTTCGAGTCCTGTTCGTAGCCGTTGGTGTCCGCGTAGCGCGCCAGGTCCAGCCAGCGCCGCGCCCAGCGTTCGCCGTAATAGGGCGTCGCCATCAGCCGGTCCACCAGTTTTTCCACCGCATCGGGAGCGGCATCCGCCGCGAAGGCATCCGCCTCCTCGGGACTCGGCGGCAGACCGGTCAGATCCAGGAAAAGCCGCCGGCACAACGTCAGCCGGCTCGCCTCCGAAGACGGCGCCAAGCCCTGCTTTCGCATTGCCACCAGCACAAAAGCGTCGATCGCATTACGCACCGGAAAAACCGCGTCCGCCACCACCGGAACTGCCGGACGCTGCGGCGCCACGAAGGCCCAGTGCGGCGCATAATTCGCCCCGGCGGCGATCCATTGCCGCAATTTCACCTTTTCCTCCGCCGTCAGAACTTTGTTGGCTGATGGCGGCGGCATCACCGCATCGGGATCCACCGCGGCGATCCGCTTCAACAGTTCACTCGCTCCCGGCCGGCCGGGAACGATGGCTGGCTGCCCGGATTTCGCCGGTTTCAGCGCCGTCTCTCGCACATCGAGCCGGAGCCCGCTCTTGCGCGAAGTTTCATCCAGCCCATGGCACTTGAAGCAGTTTTGGGAAAGGATCGGCCGGATCTCCCGACTGAAGTCCGGCCCCTCCTCCTCCGCCCGAAGCCCAGCCCCGGCCAGCACGGCCAGCACGTAGAAAGTTTTTAGTGCGAAGCGCCACACGGCAGTATTTGTGGATTGAAAAAGTGACCGGTTCAATATTTCGTCAACTCAATTGAACCTGTCATTTTTTATCATCGCCGGAAAAGCCAGCCCAACAGTGTCAGCACGAGGCTGATGAGGATGCAGGTCATGATGGGAAAGGAGAACGTCGCATTCCCCTTCTGCACAAAGAGATCGCCCGGCAACCGTCCCAACCTCCCGAGCCCGCCCGTCTTCCAAAGCATCGCGCCCACGACCATCAGAACGAGACCCAGGATGAAGAGCATTTTGCCGAGGTCGTGCATGCCGATTTAAACGAATTTGCAGTGGCGCTCCGAGGCTAAGCAACCGTCTGCATTACGCAATAGATCTCTTGATCTTCGGCGTCTCAACGGAATCGCCTTTCACAGGAGCTGCGCTTTGGTGCTCACCACGGTCCGGCACTTCGCGAACTGCTCCGCCACGTTGACTTTCTCAGGATCCGTCTTACCACAGGCCTCCGCCAGGGTCTCCACAAAATCAGTATTAATGGTGAGTGTAACAGTAGCCGGGACTGACTCTTTACCGCTTGGTTCGAATGGGGAATCAACACCCGGGACTGACTATTATATGACTCCCATATGGGTCTGGCACAATTCTGCCATTTATCAATCTCGTGTGGCGATCATCATGGGCCCCGACGGCAGCAGGGGTCGATCACCCCGCGCAACCCAAATCCGCGGATAAAGGAGAGGAGAACCGCGGATGAAGACGGATTGACGCGAATAGAAAGGGCATGGAATGTGCTTCTATCGGGGTTTATCCGTGGTTCGCATTCCTCAATAGTCGGTGGCGACAAATTCAATTCTAAACGCAAGCACAGTCTATGCGGAAATAGCGCTACGTGCCCGTGTTGGGAAGTGCCCCGAACGCGGTCTTGGACTGGAGTGGTATGCGCGCGGCGCATTCGTGTTCGATACAGAATATATAACATATGCAAGCGAGAAAAGCACAGTAGAGAGCCATTCTCTCATTTTCAGATTCCTATCCGCGGATCAGGGCGCAAGGCCTCGTCTGGCGGGCCATCTTGGCCTTGAGCATGCTGGCTGCCTGCGTGTAGCCGCCGCCAAGGCCGTCGACGAAGTGAATGTGCTGATTGCGGCGATCGCGTACGTAACATGAAACAACGCTCGCTTGGCTCACATGGAGACCGAATCGGATGTCCGCGCGGTCTTCAAGGCGCTGCAGCGTCTCGACGAGCGCATGGCGCTGAGCCGCCGTTCCACACATGATGGTGTTGATGCGGCCATTATTGATATCGATCTTGGCAATCTGCAGGCGTGCTCCCTGACGATATACCTCGTCGAGTCCCAGGCTGCCGACCCGCAGATCCAGAGCGAAATTTGCGCGGGTGTTGGCCCGGTGCACGAGCAGCGCCTGTTCAATGCGTTCCGCGAGCGACGGCGGCACCAGTAATGTCGCACCGTCTCCACCGAAGAAGAAGGGCAACGAAATTCCCACTTGATGCGCGATATTCAGGGCGGCGATGATGCTGCCGGTGGCGACCAGATTCACGGACTGGTGCCTGCCCTCGCTCAACGCCTGGGTCGATTTGCGTACGTCGGTGAGGATGACCCGCCAGTCCGCGGGCATGGCGGCGAAACGGGTCTCGTCACCCATCAATTGACTGATCGAAACAGTATGGGTGGGCAGATCCGAATAGAAGCGCGTGGATGCCATGTGGAAACTCCGGTCACG
Organism: Akkermansia muciniphila; assembly: GCA_945861565.1. GTDB lineage: Bacteria > Verrucomicrobiota > Verrucomicrobiia > Limisphaerales > UBA9464 > SIBK01. The sequence continues at coordinate 42,954 of CAMAUY010000028.1, read as the reverse complement.
AAAATCGCGGAGCGTCAACACCACTATTTCCCGCCATCCTCGATCCGGTAGAGATGCGTTTTCGTACGGAGAATGAAGGCTCTTCCGGAGACCGCAGGCGATGCCATGAATCCGGCATCGAGTTGGTTGCGATTCAGAAGCTCAAAAGTGTCACCTTCCTTCAGCACGGTTGTCTCGCCCGTGCTGTTAAAGCAGAAGATCCGACCGTCCGCCAACACCGGCGAAGCGTAGAGCGTGCCCCCGATGCGCTCCTGCCACAACTCCTTCCCTGTGCTGGCCTGAAGGCAGGCTACAACACCATTGTCACCCGGGAGGTACAACCGGTTGTTTGTCAGAATTGGCGAGGGCATCCGGGGCACACCGCGACTGGCTTTCCATACCACATGACTGTCGGTCACATCCCCGGAACCATCCGGTCGGACTGCCAGGAGTTCGGAGGGACCGTTTCCCGTGGCAATGAAAACCAAACCCTGGCCGGCCACCGATGTCATTGAAGGTGTGTGTCCGGGATAACGAATCTTCCACAGTTCTTTGCCCGTCCTTGGATCATAGCTGTAGGCGGCCTTCGAGCCCGCGCTGATCATCTGAGTTTTGCCCGCCAGTTCCACGATGAGCGGCGTCGTAAATCCCTTGCGAGCATCCCCGTCGCCCGCCGGCTTTCCGTTCGCGGCGATGTCCCCCCAATCCGTCGTCCGGTCCGTGCGCCAGACCGTCCTGCCGTCGGTCTTGTTCAGGGCGGTCAGATACTGCTGATCGACCCCGTCCATGGTCAGGATCAAAAGATTCTCGTGCAACACGACCGAGGAAGCTGGCCCGCGGAAATGACGGCACGGCAGATCTTCCCGTTTCCAGATGATTTTGAATGTCTGACTGTCGAGGCAGGCGGTTCCATAACTGCCGAAATGAACATACGCGCGGCCCTTTTCCAGCGCCGGCGATGGCGACGCATAACAATTGACGTTGTTTCCGAGTGGCTCGGGTGAATCCGAATGGAACAGTTTCTCATTCAGCAAGATCTTGCCGGTGGCGTCGTCAACGCAGATGACGAAGAAGTCTTTGCCATCCGGTGTTGCGCGGGTCAGCCAGATGCGGCCAAGCATCACAACTGGCGAAGACCAACCGAGGGGATCGAGCGCCGTTTTCCATTTCACATTCTCCGTCTCGCTCCATTTCAATGGTAATCCAACCGACTGGCCGCCGCCGGGGCCGATCGCATGACCGTCTTGTGTCGGCCCGCGAAATTGGGGCCAGTCGGCCTGGACGGACCATGCCGCGAGCGAGGTTGCGACCAAAGTGGCAAGGCCATGTTTGATTCTCATGTTGGTGAAATGGTGTTGGACTGGCGGTAATGTGTTTGATCTGCGTTTCGCGGTTCAAGCAATTTAAAGTCGCGAGTAATCCAAATCGTGCTCCTTGCCGGCAGTTGGTCTGATCAGGTAGTGTTCGGGAACCCATGACACCCGTCACCCGCTCCGGCGATCCCGCGTCCGCTGCCCAAATGAAACCCAGCCGCACTCGGTATTGGGTCCTTGCGTTCGCCATCATCCTGGCCGTGATCCAATACATCGACCGCGTCGCCATCTCACAGGCGATGCCCGAGATCGCCGGCGAGCTGAAGCTGTCCGACGCGCAGAAGGGGGCCGTCTTTTCCGCCTTTGGTCTGGCCTACGCGCTTTTCGAGATTCCGACCGGATGGCTCGGCGACAAGATCGGTGCGCGCAAGGTGCTCGCTCGCGTGGTGTTGTGGTGGTCGTTTTTCACGGCGGCCACCGGCTGGGTGGGCAGCTACGTTTCACTCCTAATCACCCGGTTCCTGTTTGGCGCGGGTGAAGCCGGCTGTTTTCCCAACCTGACCAAGGCCCTGAGTACGTGGCTGCCCAAGAACGAACGCACCCGCGCGCAAGCCATCATGTGGATGGGCGCTCGCTGGGGCGGCGCATTCACACCGTTGCTGGTTGTGGCCGTCATGGCCTTCATGAGCTGGCGCTGGGCCTTCCACGTGTTCGCGCTGCTGGGTGTCATTTGGACCGTCGTCTTTCTCTGGTGGTTCCGTGACAACCCGCGCGACCACAAAGGCGTCAACGCCGCGGAGCTGGAGCTGCTCAAGGAAAATGAAAGCAACGTTGAGGGCCACGGCAACGTGCCCTGGCGCAAGCTGGTGACGAGTCCCACCATGTGGATGCTGTGGGCCCAATACTTCTGCCTCAGTTACGGCTGGTATTTCTACATCACCTGGTTGCCCACTTACCTCAAGGATGTGCGGGGCCTGGAATTCAAATCCAACGTCGTGATGAAATGGCTGGCGGATGTGCTCGAAGGCATGCTGAGTCCGGAGATGACCCTTAAGGTGCTTTCGGCAGCGCTGGCGGGCATCCCGCTCCTGTTCGGAGGGTTCGGCTCGTTGACGGCCGGAATCATGTCAACGCACTGGCTGGCCAGGGGCGCCAAGGTGGTGAAGGTCCGCCGCCTCTTCGGTTGCCTCGGTTTCACCGGCGCGGCCGGATTGTTGATGCTTTCGTTTTATATTGCCGATCCGCTGCTGGCGATGCTGGCGATGGGGATGGCGAGCTTCTGCAATGACCTGACGATGCCCGGCAGTTGGAGCACGTGTATGGATGTCGGGGGCAAATACGCGGGCACCGTCTCGGGCTCGATGAACATGATGGGCAACTTCGGCGGCATGGCGGGTCCGCTCGTCGTGGGCCTCGTCTTGTCGTGGACCAACAAGGACTGGCAGCTCGCCTTCGCCATCTCTTCAGTCATTTATTTCCTCGGCGCCATCTTCTGGCTCTTCATCGATCCCGTGACACCGCTCGAGAAAACAGCGGAGGCCTGAGCCAACGCGTGCATCCCGAAGTTGTTGGAGAAGGTAGCGGACGCCGCGCTGCGGTCCCCGCGCCGTTCATGCGCGGCACGAACCGCGCTGCGGCCCTGTCCCGCCGCTGAACGCGGGCGGGGTTGTCGCAGCGCGACAAGCTCTATCAAATCAACCGGTTACCGTGTCCAGACCCGCACGTGGGTCAACACGTTGACGGGGAAAGTCACGTTGATCGCCGTTTCGGCTGGATTGGTGACCGAGTTGTCGATCTGCGCGTCGTAGTTCTGGGCTGGGCCGCTGTCCGGCGTGAGTACGAGGCGGATGGGCACCCGCTGGCCGAAATCTTTGGCACGCACTTTGACCGTTTGGTTGGGCGAACTTCCCGACGGTAAAAGGACTTGAGCCGGCCCCGAGTCGACCGGGATCACTTTGCCGCCGGCTTCGACGATGTCCAGGCGTGGCAATGGATCCGGGAATACCGCCATCAAGCCCCCCACCGTGGCGGTGGTGTTGGGGAAAAAGTTAACTCCAATGCCGATGCGATCGAGCGCATCGATGCGCGTCCGTCCGTCACCGTTGTTGTTACTGCCTCCATTGCCGCGCACATCAATCGACCCAGTGCCCGTGATGACGGGCGCAATCATCCGGACGGCCCCACCGCTGCCGGTGTTGAGCACAGAGGCGGAAAGCGCCTGGCCACCCCAGGCGCGGACGAGCCCGTTGTGAGTAATCCTTGTGTTTGAAGCGATGAGCAGAGCGCCGCCGCCGCCACCGCCACCCCAACCTGGATTTCCTGTCGCTCCACCGCCGCCTGAACCGCCGATGAGGGGAAACAGCAGTGGACTGCCGTAGGTGGCGCCCCGATTGCCCACAGGATTGGAATTCGAAGCCGTCGCAAACGATCCTGAACCCGCTTGAGTGCCGTCGCTCAGAGAGCTCCCCGCTTTTCCGGCGCCGGGACCAAGCCCGTCGCCACCCGGAAGGCCCACGGATCCGGGCGCGCCACCGTCGAAGCCGCCCGGCCCGCCAAAGCCAGGCGTTGAACCGGAACCGCGCGTGCCGGACACATCGATGAAAGCAGTGGAGACCAGGGTCACATCGCCCGTGGCGAGCAGATAAACCGGCGTGTTGAGGGCATTCCGATTAAACCGTAGCGTGCGGGAGATGTTGATGGTGGTGCAGTGGAAGATGCCATCCGGCGGAACGTCCAGGGTCTTATCCCCCGTCGTTACGTCGAGCGATCCGTAGCTGCCATTGCTCCCCGATTGAAACGGCTGGCCAAGCGACGCGAAGCCGGTGGCCATTACGGTGGCGACCAGAAGCAGTGCATAATTTGTTTTCATAAGTGTGCGGTGCGGAGTGTCTGTTGCTGCCATGGCCCTGTTCGAAGCGGTTAGATCATGGTCCCAAGCGGACGTCCACCGGCGGACGCCCGATGATAGTGCGGGTCGGAAAATCCGGGGATACCACGGACGGCTGCAATACCGCGACGGGTGGATTGCCCACGTAAGATCCCGACGGCACCGCCCCGGGCGCGGTGAGGGAGACGACGTGGACGTAGAGCGGTGGGCGCGCGATAAACGTGCCGGAAGGCAAAGCCTTCTCCGTCTTGAACGACAGGAGGGAGACGGTCGCGCCCGGGCGGCCGACGAATAACTGGCGCGGACGTGACGCCGGGTTGAGCGGATCGCTGCCGTCCGTGACTTCGGTTTCGTCGTTCCACCCATCGCCGTCCGTATCGGCGAGCAAAGGATGCGTGCCGACGGCCGCCTCGCGTTTGTTCGAGAGACCGTCGCCGTCGGGATCCTCATCGCCGTCAAGGATACCGTCGCCATCGGTATCCGGCTTGGCCGGGTCGGTCTGGGCCAGGATTTCCCACGAGTTGATCAATCCGTCTTTGTCAAAATCTTCGCGGCCGTCAGGAATCCCGTCGCCATCGGTGTCCGCTTTCGCCGGGTCGAGGCCGAGCGCCGGCTCCAGTTCATCGGGCATGCCGTCGCCATCGAGATCAGCGAAGCTGAAGACGCGGAAGCCGGTCGTTACCGCGCCTGCCAGCGGATTGCCAGCGAGATCGGCCACGGGCGGACGGATGACGAATCGATAATTCCCCGGCGCGAGCCGATCGGAGGCCTCGAAGAACACGGCGTTGAGCGCGTCGCGATATTCCAGCATGCCCGGGATGATGGCATCATCCGCGGTTCCGAACACTCCGTCGTTGCCCGCGCTCAACAAACTTACCGTGCTGGCATGGATGGTGGCGGGCGCGATCGGTTCGCTGAAGAAAGCCGAGACGTTGCGCATCGCACCGACCAGCGCGCCTTGGAAGGGCACGACACGGCGGACGCGCGGTGGAGTGGCATCTCGAACAATCTGCAACGTCTGCTCATCGGTCCAAGTTGAATTGCCGCCGGTGTCCGTCGCCTTCGCTCGCAACTTCAAGCGGCCTCCGCCGGTGTTGGAGGGAGGCACGAGCAAGCGCGCTTCAAACGGGAACCCGCCGTCGACGGCGATGCGCTGGCCATTGACATAAAATTCCACATTGCGGACCTGCACGTCGTCGGTCACCTCGGCGGTCGCGCGCAACACGTTGCCCTCCTCGGCGAAGCCCGCCGTGGTGCTCGTGAGAAGCCGGATGGTCGGCGGCAAACCGGCGGTGTCGAACGCGCGGTAGTGAACCACTTCCAGTCCCGCCGGCCCGTCGGCCACGTAGCCAAGGCCATTGTAAATCGCCACGGCGTGCGCCGTGCCTGGAGTCACGTATTCGGTTTGGAAATCATTGACGACGGCGGGGTCGCTCACGTTGTAAACGGAAACATTTTGCGGAGGCCCGGGCACCACCCCGACCGCCGCCAAGCCGAGCCCGGAACCGTTCGCGACGATGTGCTCCCAGCCTGCCTGCGGCGTGTTGCCGGCGGTGATGAGCAGCGGACGGAGCGGATCCGCGACATCGAATGTGTTATAGCCGCGCCAGTGCGTGATGTACGCGCGTGAGCCGCCAACGAACAATCGCTTGTTCGCCCCCACGGCGGCCGAGTTCACCGAGCCAAGTCGAGTGAGCGAGGCGTCCAGGAATTCAAAAACCCGCAGCTCGGTGGCAGTCAGCGCGAAGAGATAATCCCCGTTCAGGATCAGATCCTGCACCGGCTGCCCGAGTCGCTGACGGTTAAGTTCGGCGCCGCTGCGCAGGTCGATGATCACGATGTCGCCCAAGCTCGTGCCGACGCACGCGAGCCCACCGCCGGCCGCGACGGACAACGCGGCGCCGCCGACTGAAATCTGCTGGATGATCCGGGCCGCCGGGGGATCGCTCAGGTCAATGACGGCCAGACCCGCGGGCCCGTCCGCCACGGCTACCAGCATTCCATCGCACGTGACACGCTGGGCCATCCCTGGCGTGTCCACTTGCGCGATCACGGTGGGATTGAGCCCGCTGAACACGTTGAAGACGCTGATGCCGGCCCCTTCATTCGCCGTGATGGCAAGATCGTTCACGGCGCAGATGTCCACTGCGTTGCCGGGGGTGGCAATCCGGGCGATGATGCCGGTGTTGACCAACAGTCCGCCCAGGGGATTGAGACCTTGCTGCACTTCAGCCAAGTCACTGATGCCGTCGCCATCCGTATCTGGCTTCGTCGGCTCCGTGCCGATCACGAACTCCGCCGTGTCCACCAGCCCATCTCCATCGATGTCCGGCAAGGCGCCGATGGGATTCAGAATCACGGGCAACAGATCGGTGCGGGTGCCATTGGCCTTGGAAGTGCCGCGCGTGTCGCCATAGGCATTTGTGACGGGATCATACTCCGCGAGGAAATAATCTGTGTTGGGAGGAAGAATCAGATCGAACGTTCCTAGAGCACTGGTTTTGCCGCGGCGGATCACCGCGCCGTGAGCGATGACGTAATACACGGGTGCGGCATACGCCTGACCCTGGCTGCGCACAGCCGCGGCGGCTTGCTCGCGAAATGTTTGTAGGGCCGGCCCAAAAAGCTCATCCGTTGCTTTCAGCAATTCCACGGCTGGCGCGCCAGCGTCACGAAACTTTTCGGCTTCCACAGTGGTCTCGTTGAGCGCGGCGACAAATTCCGCGAGTTTGTCGGCCGGGAACGGATCCTGAACCGGGCTTGCGCCCTGTGTTGCCACTGGTTTTCGCAGAGGAAGCACGCGCGCGTTGGCTTTGGTGGCCGCGTCGAGGAGCGCTTCCACCCGGCTCACACCGGCGCACAGTATCGTCAATCCCAGCTTCTCTTTGGCATCCTTGATTATTTTCAAGACGTCGGCCGCCCCGGAGTGAATGGTCTTCAGCACGTCCAACCCTTTGCAGACGACTTTGGTAAACGTGCTGGGCTGGCATTCGGCGGGCGCGTTCGGGTCAGGATTCAATGTTCCGCAAATTGAGAGGCCGATGCCCAAGAGGTTCCCGACGCAGTTGAAGATGGCTTCGACTTTGCCAATGGGTGACTGCTCTTCGAAGCAAGCCATCAATCCGACGGTGCTCTCCTTGCCCACCTTCAGCTGCGACACCGCGTCCTTAACCACTTGCAGGCCGCCGACCGGAGGTTGCGACGTCAGATCCTCCGCAAGCTTTTTGAACGTGGTGATCATGTCACCCGCAGCTTTTACTGCGGCAATGAGGCACTGAACGGCCTGTTTCACACCCGCCAACCCGGCGGCACAATCGACTGCTTCCTTGCCGATGTTGTAGATTGTTTCCGCGACTTGCCACGCGCTCAGATCCGGACACGGCGGACGGCGCACAGGGGGACCCGAGTGCCCCTGCGTGCCCGGTTGCGTGCCGTGCCAGCCGGGCTGCCGGACGCCTTCTCCGGGGTCCGATTCCACAAATTTTCCATCGGCCGTCACGGTCATGGAGCCGACGATTTCCCAATGGCCCAGATCGTGATTGTAACTCCACAGGGCGCTCTTGGCTCCGGGGGGCAATTTCTCGCCAGTGGTCGGGTCCGGCAAGTTCGGGAACCGGACCGGCAGCGGGACATCAAAGTTTTGCGGGCCATCCGTCTGAATCGTGATGTCCAGCACGTGTTTGAGTCCGTCCGGGAGCGGCTCGGGCAGTCGATCCGGCGAAACCGGCGCAATCCCCACCTTGCCACCGCGGCCGCCTTGCTCGTTGAACAGCGCGTTGGCAGGCACGGTTATGGACACGCCGTTCAGTTCTGGATTCTGCTGCACCACCGCGGCGGGAAATGTGATCTGGGTGTCTTCCGTGGCGCTGACCGGCTGGAGCGTGCCGGCTTTGATGAGCGGAAGGTAGATGGTACCCGTGCCGCCCGCGAGATTGTTGTCGCGCCCGGCCACAGCCTCCCATGCCTTTTCGATGACGGCGTAATAGTCGCCGTTGGGCCACGAACTGAGCGGCGACGTGCGTCCGTCAATCCGGACGAAGAAGCGGCCCGCCGGACAATTTGTCAACTTGAAGTCGCCCACCGCGTCGGTGACGGCACGGATCGTTTCCTCGGCACCAATAACTTCCAACGTCACGCCCGGCAACGGCAACTCGACGAGGTTCGTTCCGCTCAATGGGCCGGGCAATAATTCGGAACGAAACACCCGGCCCAGCACCGTCGTCCCCGCCACCGCGGCGATGCTCACCGTGTCAAAGTCGATCATCGCCGTGCCACCGGCCTGGCCGTCCCCATCGGCGTCAATGTCCCGGCCCGATTCGTCATGCAGGCCATCGCCCTTGAGTGTAACTCGCAAGCGCGCGCCAGCGGGCAACCGTTCGAGATAAAACAGCGTCAACTTCAAACGGTCGCTGGCGAGGGCGACGCGGCTTAAAATCTTTCGTCCTCCGAACTCCGCGTAGAGCCGGTCCGTTCCAACCACGGCGCTGCCGATCAGCGGCGCGGAAAGCCGGATGATCGTTTCGCGCGTGACAGCAACGCCCCCTTCACCCTTTGCCGGCGAACTCTCAGCAATCACCGTGAGTGGCGCCACGCCGCTGGAGCGCAGACGAAAGAATTGGCTGGCACCGGCGGGAGTGATCGTCACCACCAACTCGTTGCCTTCGGATTGAGGAACCGCCGTCACCGGATTCCAGACGACGGCGCTACCGAGATTCAAACTCCCTTCGAGAACAAATCCCGCGGCGTCCTTCGACCAGGCGAGCCGAATCTGTTGTGGAGAAACGTCCTTAACTTTGAGGCCTGGCTCCGCGCTGCGAGCCGGCGGGGCAGAAAACAGAAACGCAAAAACTCACAGTGCCGTCGCCACCCCACGCCACGATCGGGCAAGTGCTACGCGGGCACCATTCAATGACTTGAGCGTAATGCGCATCGTCGGGGAAGGGGCTCGTAGCCCACGACACACCACGCCGCGTCGAATCAAAAGTCAAGATTTAATTCGGGCGAATACACAACAGCTCGCGAAGCGTTGTCGAGGTAATGGGGTCAAGTCGCAGGACTCCTGATGGATTTCTGGATCTTGTGGCTTTTCGTTGGTCGATTTTTGACGAAATATCCACCCGAACTGAATTTTCCACATGCTAGCAAACAATCTCTCCGGTCATTATCGATTCCTTGCGGGTATCGAACCCTACTCGTGTGGCGTGGTGGCCGATCCGGGATGGGAAATCGTGCGCGTAACGCTTCCTGCCCTGATACCGTGGCGAGAAGGTTTCGCGTACGTTGACGACACCCTGCGTCGCGCGGTCTTGGGGCGCGGGGCTCTCTGCGCGATGGAGCTGCGTTCGCCTCAACCGTTCGACATGGATGGGTTCATTGAGTTTAATCGCGGATATCGGGACGTGTTGCAGCAGTGGAAGCTGCTGGTGAATGGGGTGAATCCAATCGCACGCACCAATGTCGCACCCCTGACGAACCCGCCCACCTCGGTTTCGCTGCATGCGTTTTCGTTCGTCCGTCCGAACGCCGATCGGAAGCGCCCGACGTTCATCGTGGCGGGCGCGGGAGAATTACGGGAAGGAATCCTGGAGTCGCAGGGGGTCGTCCGACGCGGCGACGTGTCTCCCGATGCCATGCTGGAAAAGTCGGCCTACGTTCTCGGGGTGATGACGGACCGTTTGAACGGCCTCGGGGTGAGTTGGAATCGAGCGACGGCGGTCGACATCTACACGGTCCACTCTCTGGAAGAGCCTTTGCGCAGACAGCTGCTCGACACGATCGGGCCGGCGGTGCGCCATGGACTTTGCTGGCACGTTGCCCGTCCTCCGGTGCTGGAGATCGAGTTTGAAATGGATGTTCGCGGCGTGGCGTGTGAATTGAATGGGTAATTGGACCCGCGCGGACGGTATCCGCGCTTGAGTTCCCGGCGTCATGAGTTGAGAGTTGGCCCAGCCACAGATCAAAGGAACCGCATGATGTATTGCACACGCCGGTCTTTTCTTGCGGGCACGACCGCGACGCTCGCGCTCGGCCCGAGCGCGTGGGCCACGGACCGTCGTCGTCCCCGGATCGCCGCATTGACGACGATTTACCACAAGTATTCACATTCCCAACACATCGTAGATCGATTCCTGGACGGCTACGGCTGGGAGGGACGGCATCACCGGCCGGCGATGGACGTCGTTTCGCTCTACGTGGAACAAGTTGGAGACAATGACCTGAGCCGGGAGCGAGCGCAGCGGCATCCACAATTGAAGATATATCCGACGATTGCGGAAGCGCTCACCCGAGGTGGGAGCGATTTGGCAGTCGACGGTGTGCTGCTCATCGGTGAGCACGGCAAGTACCCCGTCAACAAGAAGGGCCAGATGCTGTATCCACGCTACGAGTATTTCCAGCAGATCATGGAAGTATATCGACGAAGCGGCCGCACGGCACCGGTGTTCAACGACAAGCACCTTTCGTGGAATTGGGATTATGCGAAGCGGATGGTGGAAACTGCCAGGGAACTTCGCTTCGGGTTTATGGCTGGCTCGTCCCTGCCGGTCACCTGGCGGCAACCCTCCGTTGATTTCCCATTCGGCGCCTCCGTTGACGAGGTCTTGGGCGTTTGGGGCGGCGGAATTGACGGGGGGGACATTCATGTGATCGAAGCGATGCAGTCGATCGTCGAGCGCCGGCGGGGTGGTGAGACGGGCGTGCGCGCGGTTGAAGCGTTTCGCGGCGAGCGGTTCTGGCAAGCGATGGAGGCGGGTTCCTGGAAGGCAGGCGGCTGGGATCCTCAATTGTTGGAAGCCGCGCTTTCGCGGAGCAATCAACTCAACTCGCCGCGGGCTACCTACAGCAACGTCTTCCCGAAAACGGAGGATTTGCGTCGCCTGGCGCCCGATTCCTACGCCTATCGATTCGAGTATGGCGATGGATTGAAGGCGTCGATCGTGCAGTTCCAAGGTAATGTCGTGGGGGACTGCAACGTCGCCGCGCGGATCAAGGGCGGCGACATCTTTTCCGTCCTATTTTATCTGCCGTACTATACGATGCGAAATTTCTTCAGCCCGCAGGTTCACCACATCGAGTCACTTTTTCTCACCGGGAAATCGCCCTATCCGATCGAACGAACTCTGCTCACGACCGGAATGACGGCGGCAGGAATCGAGTCGCTGTTTCAAAACCAACGCCGACTCGAAACGCCCCACCTGGCGGTTCGCTACCAACCCACTCGGTCATCGACGTTCTGGAGGACTTAATGATTACGCGACGTGCTTTCCTCGGCGCTCTCAGCACCGCAACCTTGGCCGAAACCGTCCTCCCCGTCGTGGCGGCGGCGGCGAGTCCTCCCCGGCGAGTCGCCATCATCACCACGGTCTGGACCTATCAGTCCCACGCGCAGCACATGGGCGATCGGTTCCTGGTCGGTTACCCGCGGCACGGTCGATGGCATCAGCCGCCGCTCCAGGTCGTCTCGCTTTATGTCGATCAGAAGCCCGACGGTGACCTTAGCCGCCAGCGCGCCGCGGAACACGGATTCACCATATATCCCACCATCGCTGAGGCCTTGCGCTGTGGGGGCAACGCGCTGGCGGTCGATGCCGTGGTGATCATCGGTGAACACGGCAACTATCCGCACAATCACAAGGGACAGATCCTGTATCCGCGTTACGAGTTCTTCAAAGAGTGCGTGAGCGTGTTTGAGCAGGACGGGCGCTCCGTGCCGGTATTCAACGATAAGCATTTGTCCTACAGCTGGGAAAAGGCTCAAAAAATGGTGGCGGATTCGAAGCGGCTCAAGTTTCCGTTCCTCGCGGGGTCGTCGTTGCCGGTAACATGGCGCTTGCCGCCGGTCGAAGTTCCTTACGGTGCGAAGTTAAAGGAGGCGCTCATGGTGGGGGTCGGCGGTTCGGACCCGATGGATTTTCACGCGCTGGAGGCGATGCAGTGCATGGTTGAGCGGCGGCGGGGCGGTGAAACGGGCATCAAGTCCGTGCAACTCATCGAGGGTGACGCCGTTTGGCGAGCGGGTGAGGACGGGGCTTGGTCCAAAGGCCTCCTGGAGGCGGCACTCTCCTGTTCGGACTCACTCCAAGGGGATTCCGATCTCGATTCGCGCCCGCAAGATCTCGCCAACAACGGCCAACTTCCGAAGCTTGTCAAAAATCCTGCTGCCTACCGGATTGAACGAAATGACGGCCTACGCACCACGTTACTCATGCTGAACGGGGCGCTGGGCGATTTCTGTTTCGCCGCTCAACTCGCCAACGGTGAAATCGTCTCGACACAATTCTTCCTGCCACCGACCCCAAACGTCACGTATTCCGCCTGCTTAGTGGCGCAGATCGAGGAAATGATTCTCACCGGGCGCGCACCGTACCCGGTCGAACGGACGCAGATCGCCAGCGCGATGCTGGATCGTTGCCTCGATTCGAAAGTCGAAGGCCACCGACGGGTCGAGACTCCGGAGCTCAACATCCGTTACCGGGCACCGAGGGGATCTCGGTTCGGCGGTTAAGAGAATTTCGCCGAGTTTGGCATTTTTTTGGGCAACAGTTGTCGACGGCGCGTTCCTCCGTCGGATCAGACGAAAACTCATCGGTTGCTTGAACCGTCCGGACATCAATGCAAGATTGCGGCGAGCCATTATGAACACAAAACAACCCGTTCCTTCATTTTCGCCGGTCACTCGGCGGAGTTTTCTCCGAACCGGCGCGATCGTTACCGCCGGTCTTGCCTCGCTCTCGCTGCCCGCGCGCGCGCAGGTCAACAAGAACAGCAAGCTGCGCATCTTCCAGATCGGCGTGGGCGGCATTGGCAGCCTCCAGCGCAGCGGATTGAAAGGCCATCCGATGGTAGAATGGGCCGGCTTCTGCGATGTGGACCGCCGGGAGATTGACCAGATCAAAAAGGACCATCCCAACGCCTGGACCTGCAGCGATTATCGAGAGGCTTTCGCCGAGCGGGCCGGTGATTTCGACGCTGTGATTGTGGACATACCGGACTTCCACCATGCTCCGGCGATCCTGACGGCGTTAAAGCACAACAAACATATCTACGGCCAGAAACCGCTCGTGCATCAACTCTCCGAACTGCGGATGATCCGTGACGGACTCAAGGCGCGTCCCGGCTTGGTGACCCAGATGGGTAATCAGCGGGCGTGCAACCGGGGGCGGATGGTGTCGGTGGAGATGCTGCGTGGCAACCAACTGGGCCGGCCGGTCGAGGCCTACGTCTGGACGGGCGGTGTATCGCGCGGTCACTACTTCGCCGATGCCTGGAGCGCCTATCCGGCGGCGCAGTCCGTGCCGGAATATCTGAATTGGGACTTATGGCGCGGGCCGCTCGAATCCGAGATTCCCTACAGCGCAGACTTGGCACCGCGCCGTTGGCGGACTTTCTGGGAGACGGGCGGTGGCCAGTTGGCCGATTGGGGATGCCACTTGCTCGATCTGCTCTACTTCGCCTACGACCTGCCGTCGCCGGAAGCGGTTCTCACCCACTCGCCAAAACCATCGAACACCGGGCATGCGGCGCATAACCAAAGCACCATCACCTACCCGGGAGGCGGGAAGTTTGCCCGCGATAAGTTCATCGTGCACTACAACGACGACGCCTTGTTGCCGTCCTTTGCCGCGCTGGGACTGCCGCCCGTGAAGGTGGGGGCCAATCATACGATGGTAGTGTGCGAAGAAGGCACGCTGCTGCTCCAGGCTGACGGTGCGATCACGGTCTTCCGCAAAGGCAAGGAAATGGAAGATGAACCCCAGCCAAAAGTTGCGCCGCGCCACCATTGGAAGGATTGGGCGGACAACTGTCTCGGCGATACCAAGCCACTTTGGACGCCTTTCGACATTGGTTGGCGCATCACGGAACCGGCGTTGTTGGCGGTGAAGGCGACCCGTTTTCCAGGCGAGGAACTCCGCTGGGATGCCGCGAACTTCCGCTTCAGCAACCACGAAAAGGCGAACCAGGAAATCCTGTCCCGCAATTACAGGAAAGGATTTGCCCCGCCGGCGGTGGCCTGAGCCCGGAGTTCGCGATGCACCTCCCCGGCGCCGCCCCTCCCGTCTCCGAGCCCCGCCTTCAGCGGGGCATTGGCATGGTGCAAGCGACCGCGCTGAACATGTCGAATATGGTGGGCATCGGGCCATTCATCACGATCCCGATCCTGATGACCGCGCTCGGCGGGCCGCAGGCGATGCTGGGTTGGGGCGTTGCGCTCGTCGTCGCGCTAGCGGATGGACTCGTGTGGAGCGAACTCGGTGCCGCCATGCCGAGGTCGGGCGGCAGCTACCAGTTTTTGCGGGATGGATTCGGACGCGAACGCTGGGGACGGCTGATATCTTTCCTTTTCATCTGGCAATTCCTGCTTTCCGGGCCGCTGGAAATCGCCTCCGGATTCATTGGTTTCGCGCAGTATTTGAAATACCTCTGGCCCGGCGCGACGGACCGCGGCGTGCTGCTCGCGGCAGCGGGCTCTGGCTTGGCCTGCATCGTATTACTCTACCGTCCTATCGGCAATATCGCCCGCATCATGGTTGGGCTGTGGATCGGCACTCTGGTGACGGTCGCCGCGGTGCTCTTTACGGGAGCAACCCATTTCGACGCAACGCTGGCATTCGATTTCCCGGAAGGTGCCTGGAAGATCGGGCCGGCGTTCTGGCTGGGATTGGGAATGGCCTCGCGGATCGGAATGTACGACTACCTCGGTTACTACAACGTCTGCCACCTCGGTGATGAAGTGCGCGATCCGGGCCGCGTCATCCCGCGCTCCATGCTCATCAGCTTGGCCGCTGTCGCTGTGCTGTATGTCGGCATCAACTTCTCCATCATCGGCGTTGTGCCATGGCGATCTTTCGTTCCCGCGAGTGATCCGCCGGCCCCCGTCGTCTCGATGATGATGGAAAAAGTGTGGGGCGCGGATGTGGCGAAAGTCTTCACCGCGTTCGTGCTCTGGACCGCCTTCGCGTGCTGCGTGGCGCTGCTGCTTGGCTATTCACGCATCCCGTATGCAGCGGCGCGCGATGGCAATTTCTTCAAAATATTTGCACGACTCCATCCCACCGGCGCGTTTCCCCATGTGGCGCTCCTCGTGGTCGGATTGCTCGCCGTGGTGTTCACGTTTCTGCCGCTCATGACGGTCATCGACGCGCTCTTCACGACACGGATCGTGGTGCAATTCTGCGGACAAATCGCCGCGCTGATGCTGTTGCGCAAGACGCGGCCCAATCTCGTGCGGCCCTTCAAAATGTGGCTTTACCCCGTGCCCGCATTCGTCGCATTCGGCGGCTGGATGTTTCTGTTGGTGACGACCGATCAGAAGCAGCTCGCCTACGGGGCGTGCGTGCTCGTGCTTGGCGTGGTGGCGTTTCTCTGGCTGGCAAAAACGGCGGACCGCTGGCCGTTTGGGCCCCGACAAAAGTGAACGGGAAGAGCCTGTCGACGCAGGCGGTCACATCGCGCCAATCTGTCCCACCGTGAGCCCACCATCGATCACGATAATCTCGCCCGTGATGTAGCTCGCCGCGGACGAGCAGAGGAACACCACGGCACCCGTGCAGTCGGCGGGCGTCCCGATGCGGCGGAGCAGGATCTTTTTATTGTAATGCGCAACGAGATCCGCTGATCGTGACTCCAGCCACTTCGCATTCAGGGGCGTGCGGATCAAGCCCGGCGCGATACCATTCACCCGGATGCCGTGATCCGCCAGCGAGACGGCCAGTGAACGGATAAGCATGACCAGCGCACCTTTCGAAGTGTCGTAGGCCGTCGAATCCGTTTCAGCCTGAAAGCCGTTGGTCGAGGTGGTGATGACGATCGAGCCGCCGCGTTTGCGTGCGATGAGTTGCTTCGCGAATTCCTGCACGGTGAAATAAATCGCAGTGACGTTGAGTTGGACGGTTTTCTCCCACAGCGCGCGCGTCATTTCCAGGAACGGGGTGTCGAAAAAACTGCCCGCATTGCAAACCAGCGTGTCGAGACCCGGCTGCAAGCGAAATGCTTCCGCCATCATCCGCGACGGAGACTCGGGTAACATCAGGTCCGCCGCAATGTAGTCTGAATCCCGCGGGATGGTATCCGGTCGCTCGGGCAGTCCATGGAAGACGAGCTTGGCCCCGGCCTCCCGCAGGCCCGACGCCAGGGCAAAGCCGATCCCTTGGGACGAGCCCGTAACCAATGCCGCGTGTTCGATCATCGAGAAAGTTTTCATTTTTGCCTGGCCAACATGGGAGAACGTTATTCTGTGGATCACGGCGTCGCCAGATAAAGTCGACGGATCGACCTGCACCCGGGGCATGGGGGCAGGACTTGGTCCTGCCCTGGAGTTTGGCCATTTTCTGAGCGCGCTTTGCCCTTCCTGTGTCGGGTCGTTTCCGGATCGACTAAGTTTCTGACAAAGTTTCCGACGAAGGACAGCCTGAGGGGGCCAAAAATTGGCCAAATTTCAAGGCGCGGAGCGCCGTAAGAACTTAGCCCATGGCTTGAGCCATGGGATATTGGGTGCGCGGTGCGCGAGCCCTGGAAGGGCGACAGAGGATGTCGCCACATTATGGCGGATTGTCCTCCGGCTGTGTCGCCCCTGACGGGGCTTACGCCTTGTGCGACACAGTCCCACGGCTCACGCCATGGGCTAAGGTCTGGCGCCGCTCCGCGGCTTAGCGGAGACAACGATCAGAGAGATGGACATATAACTCGGCTTCTCCAAGAATATCGAGCTTATCCCCTTGCTGCCGCTGCGATTTCGATCGACCTTTCATGACGAGTACCGCTAGTAAATGGCCATACTCCAGGGCTCCTTCGGAGCCGGGGAGATCGAGTCGAAGTTTGCGCTCCCGCTCATTGTCTCGACGGCGGAGCAAAGTCCGGGTTGTACATTTTTGCCGAAAGCGTATCCGTAGAGGCGTATGAAGTGCGCGTTTCTTTACCTGCCGATTCTAGCCGCTGTGATTGGGTTAACCGGTTGTGAGACGATTCCTCCGGGCGCGGAGCGCGGAGCTCACGGCACAATGGCATACGAGGTTCTGATTGACGCGTCGCCAGCGGGCGCGCGCATTCAGGCCAATGGCGCGGATCTGGGCAACACGCCCGTGCGCTTGAAGATCTTTGGCGATCCGGACGGCACGTTTCATGACTTCGGTGCCCCCTGGTACGTGATCAAAGCCGTCCCGATCGCCGCCAACCAGTTCGAGCAGGTTCGTTTTTTCGGTACGGGGCGTGGGTTCGGGCCGGAAGACCCCATCCCGAAACAGATCTCCTTCGACATGAACCGTCCGGCTCCAGTCAACCCACCCTACGGACCGCCGATTTATGGTACCCCATACCCCTATTACTATGGGCCGCCGCCGTATTATTATGGGCCGCACTACCGGCACCGATGGTGATCGGGCCAAGCTAAAGTATGGACCGATCTCAGCGCAGTTCGGTCTCGTTTGCGGGGGGACTCGGTTTACTGGGGAAGCATTTGCCAGCGAATGTCCGAGAAGCGTAGCCTACTGGGATGCTGTCATGGTTACTGGGTCCAAGGCTTTTTTCGCTGAGTCGAATCGCGTGCCTTGTCGGGTTCTCGACGATCGGTTGTGCCGCATCCCCCGCGACCACATTTTACGTTTCGCCTCTCGGCAACGACGCATGGGGAGGGAGGCACGCGATTCGCCAGGGCCGGGGTGTCAACGGGCCGTTTAAATCGATCGAACGGGCGCGCGATGCGATCCGTGAACTCAAATCCGTCCGGAGGTCGGAGGAATTGAAATTCGCAGTTTGCTTTCGCGGTGGCGATTATCCCCTCACGAAGACCGTCGAGTTCACAGTGGAGGACGGTGGATCTCCGGCGGCGCCGATCGTTTATCGAGCCTACCGGAACGAACGCGTTCGCTTCACGGGTGGGATTCCCATCGCTGGCTGGAAACCCATCCAAGACCCGGGGGCGATGAACCGTCTCAACGACGCCGTTCGGCCGCATATAGTGCAATCGGATCTGCATGCGCAGGGGATCACGAATTTCGGCCAGTTATTCGAGCGGAGCGGTGCGCTGCTGGAGCTATTCTTCAACGGTCAGCCGATGCAGATCGCGCGGTGGCCAAACTCGAGTTCACCGAACCAGGGTTGGTATCGGGTCGGGTGGGTGCCGGAGGAAGGCAGCGGCGACCGGTTCATCTACACGGGTGGACGTCCCAGTCGTTGGGCGCAAAGCGAGGATGTTTGGCTCCACGGCTACTGGTTGCACGAATGGTGGGATCGCTATGCGAAGGTTAAATCCATCGACGCCGAGCAGGCGATCCTCATCACGGCGCAGCCCGATCTCGTGCGCCTCAAACCGCCCGATATTACGACAGGCAAACGGATCAATCGGGAGCATTCATCGGTGGGGCGGCGTTTCTACGCGTTGAATATCCTCGAAGAGCTCGACGAGGCGGGGGAGTGGTATCTGGATCGCAAGTCGGGCGTGCTCTACTTCTGGCCGCCGAACGATGCGGCGGCGCTGCTCGCGAGGACGGCAGGGACGGGTTCGGAGTTGGGACGGGAACCGGCAGGAAACAGGTCCCAACGCTCGGGTGCCACCCCGCAGGTGACTCGATTAGGACTCCCTTCGCACGAGGACCATCGCGCGTTTGTTTCCCTGCTCGAAACCCCCATGATCACGCTGCGTGACGCCTCGCACGTCACGTTTCAGGGGATTACCTTCGAGCACGGCCGGAGCAATGCCATTGAGATTAGCGGAGGCCGCGGTGTGCGGATCGCGGGATGTCGGATCGGAAACCTGGGAGGGAAGGGGGTTGTTATCGACGGCGGCCATGATCACGCCGTTCTGAGTTGTGATCTTTATCACCTGGGCGATGGTGGCATCGTGCTACGAGGCGGCGATCTGGCTTCGCTCACGCCGGGTGGGCATTCCGTCGACAATTGCGTCATTACGGACTTCAGCCGAATCAACCGCACGTATCGCCCCGCCGTCGATCTGGCTGGAATTGGCCACAGGGTCGCGCATTGCGACATCCATACCGCGCCGCACACGGCGATCCTTCTCGGAGGCAACGACCACGTGATCGAGTTCAACGACGTACATCACGTTGCGCAAGAGACCGATGATGTGGGTGCCCTCTACGCGGGCTACGACATGACGGCGCGGGGCCACATTATTCGATTCAATCATTTCCACGATATCCTTGGCATCCAGCTCAAGGCCCCGGCGCGGGCGGTTTATCTGGATGATTTTCGTGCCGGCACCCTCGTATTCGGCAATTATTTTGAAAACACATTCGGGGTGAAACTCGGTGGCGGGCGCGACAACGTCGTTGCGAACAATGTCTTCGTAAATTGCGAGCCGGCCATGCAACTCGACGCGCGTGGCCTCACGTGGGCGTCGCGCAACTGGGAGCCGTCGTTTTTCCGCGACTACATGCTGACGAAACTGGAGGCCTTGAACTACCGGCAGCCTCCGTGGAGCCGCCATTATCCCGAGTTGCTGGAGCTGACCCCGACCGAAGGCCCGATCCCGCGCGGCAGCAAGATCACGCGGAACATTTTCTTCGGCGGGAAGAAATGGCTCGATATCTCCGCCGAGGTGGAGCCGGGGTGGATTGACATTCACGACAATTGGCAGGAGGGCGATCCGGGATTTTTGGAGAGGGAAGATCTCCGAGAGGCGGACACCCATTGGGACCATGAACGGGGTCGGGGCGTGCGGCTGCGCGCCCGGGCCGACCGGCAGGTCGGCCCTACCCGATTCATGAGTGGAGGTGGCAACGGTTTCCGGGTGCTCAACCGATCCGCGGCGGATCGCATCGGGTTTCAGCGAATTCCCGCGGAGCAGATTGGCGTGCAGCCGGATGAATTCAGAACTGGGAAAGCACCGGCGTTGAGGCGATGAGCCGGAGCGTCCTTCATGGAGGGCGCATTCCGAACTTGTTGGAGACGGTAGCGGACGCCGCGCTGCGGCGTCCCCGCGCCATTCAGGTGCGGCACGAACCAGCGCAGCGGCCCTGTCCGCCTGCTGAACGCGGGCGGGGTTGTCGCAGCGCGACAACCTCTACCAACAACTTCAGGATGCCCCCCTTCATGGAGGTTCAGTGTCCGGAAGCTTGTTTCTCCACGTCCTGGGTGGCTGAATGCGGTGTCCGATATGAATTACGACGCGATTGTCATCGGCGGTGGCCCGGGAGGAAGCAGCGCGGCGACTCGCCTTGCCCGAGGGGGGCGCCGGGTTTTGGTCCTCGAAAAGGAGCGGTTCCCCCGGTTTCATATCGGCGAATCTCTGCTGCCGTATTGCTCTGAGATTTTCGAGGAACTGGGTGTCGCCGAGAAATTGAACGCCGCCGGGTTCCCAGCCAAACACGGAGCGCAATTCTGGCTGGGGACGGGTGCCAAAATGACTGGATTTGCTTTTAGGCAGGGCAAATTTACCCGGTTTCACGAGGCGATTCAGGTCGAACGATCCCGATTCGATGATCTGCTGTTGCGACACGCTGAATCGTGTGGCGTCGATGTGAGGGAAGAATTTTCCGTCACCCGTTACGAACGGATCGGGGAGGGGATGACGGTGAGCGGGACGGACAGGGGCGGGGGTTCCCAGACGTTTACGGCACCGTTTGTCATTGATGCCAGTGGCCGTGGCAATGTGACGGGAAATCAAGAAGGGATTCGGGTGCCGAACCCGCGGTTGAAGAAGCTGGCGGTATTCGGCCACTTCAAAGGTGTGCAACTGGATGCGGACGAACGCGGCGGGGACACCGTCATTGTCCGATTGGAGAACAAGTGGTTTTGGATCATTCCCCTGTCTCGGGCCGGCGGGGACACAGCGGGCAGCTCCAACAAAGTGAGCGTCGGTCTCGTGATGGATCGCGACGAGTTTGCCTTGGAGAAGTGTTCGCCCGAGAAAGTTTTCTGGAAATGGGTTAAGGACAGTCCTCCGATGATCGATCGAATGAGGCAGGTGACGACCGCGGAAGCGATTCAGGCGACCAGTGATTTTTCTTATCGGAATCGGAGCTTCTACGGACCCCGGCTCGTGCGGGTCGGGGACGCAGCGGGATTCATCGACCCGATTTTTTCGAGCGGGGTCTATCTGGCGATGTTTTCGGGAAAACTGGCGGCGGATGCAGTCCATGCGTCTCTGCAGTCGGGCGATGATGGTTCTGCCCGGTTTGCCAAATATGAGAAACGGGTCAATGCGGCGATGAACATCTATTCAGAGATGGTCGACGCCTTCTATACGACGCCGTTCATGGAACTGTTTCTGGAGCCCCGGAACAAGTGGGAGCTGTCGGCCGCGATCAATGCCATTCTCGCGGGGGAGCTGGAAGGCGGATGGCGGATGAAGTGGCGGATGCGCCTGTTTTTTCTGCTGGTGAAAGTGCAGCACCGATTTCCTCTGGTGCCACGGGTGAATTTTTCCGCGTTCACGGGGGGCACGGTGCGGCCGTTGGCAGCGATGGAACCCCGCCGAGTCGATTCCGTGTGAGGACGGCACTTAATTCGTGCCCTCCGCAGCAACAGGGCCCGGGCGTTGGGGACTCGGAACGGGGGGCGGGGCGGTGGGGAGCCGTATTCGGGTTCATTATCTGTCTGTGGGTCTGTGGCTGCCGGTCCGTGTCGCCGGTTGAACCGGTGGACCTGCTGCAGCCGGGCTGGCAGGTGACGGAGCGGCCTGCGGTGTGGCGGCCCTCCCGTAGTGCGCCCGAGCTTGTCGGAGAACTTCTAATCGCCACCCATCTGGACGGCCGGCGTTTTGTGCAATTTAGCAAACAATCGCTCCCACTGGTAATCGCTCGGACAGAAGGGTCGCTCTGGCGGATTTCATCGCCGATGAAGGGCAGGGGATCCGCGGGCCGCCTTCCGGTACCGGAACATGTGCTTTGGCTTCAGATCGACGGCCTTCCGCCGAAAGTGTCCGCAAAATCGCGTTGGGAAGTTGTATTTGACGCGAATGACCGTTGGCTTCTCAACGACCGACGGACGGGCGAATCGCTGGAGGTCGCGGCCCCATGAAACGTGCCTGGGCATGGGGACTGCTTCTCGCATTTGTCGCGATTATCGGACTCGGACGTCTCCGCTTTGACGCGGAAATTCTTGGACTACTCCCGCCGCAGTTGCCGTCCGTTTCCGCTCTTCAATGGCAACAGAAATATTTCAGCGGTACTCGAGAACTCCTGGTGACCTTGCAGGGAGAGAATCCCGAGCGATTGGCGACGCTCGCAAGAGAAATCACTCAGGCGCTGCGACTGCAATCGAACCTGGTGAGTTCGGCCTGGTGGCAGTCGCCGGCCTATGAACGTCCGGGTGATCTGGCAGAATTCCTGGCCTGGGCTTGGCGCAATCAACCGCCCGGTGCGGTGGCGGATCTGGATTCCCGATTGCAGTCGGGAAATTTGGAGGCGGCATTTGCCCTCGCCCGTGAGCAACTGGCTACCGGGCTGTCGCCCGAGGATCTCGGACGCTTCAGTTACGATCCGCTTGGATTGACACGCTTGCCGTCGTTCGGTGGGGGGGATGGATTCACCGCGGACGCGGGCCGACTCTTTGCCTCCGAGGATGAGCGATTTCGAATCATTCGAGTGACGCCGGTCGAGTCCACCGGCAGCTACCGGTCTGTGGCGCGCTGGTTAGACGCGATTCGGCGCGAGGTGACGGCCGTCGTCAGTCGGGTTGTCCCCGACGGGAGCAGCGAGTCTGAGATCGTGACGGTTGCCTACACGGGCGGGCCGGCGTTTTTGGCGGAAATCGCGTCCGGAATGGAGCGGGATCTTGCGGGCAGCACGGTGAGCACTCTGCTTTTGATAGCGAGTCTCTTCTGGCTCGCGCACCGGGCATGGCGACCGATGCTATGGCTCGCCGCGGCGCTTCTCCTTATTCTCGCAGGTACCCTGGCAATCGGTGGGCTTATCCTCGGCACACTCAATGTGGTCAGCATCGGTTTCGCGGCGATTCTCCTCGGGCTTTGCGTGGACTACGGATTGGTGGTCTACCAGGAATCATTGGAACATCGCTCGAGGCCAATCCTGGATCTGCGCCGGGAACTCCGATCTGGGATAGGGTGGTCGGCTGCGACAACCGCATTGGCGTTTCTGACATTGACCGGAGCGGGGTTGCCCGGCCTGTCCCAGTTGGGGGTCCTTACGGCCATCGGCGTCGTGCTCGGGGCCGTCGTCATGCTTTTCGTCTTCCTTCCGAGAGCTCGATCGACGGGAGTGAGTATTGCGGATGGGGATTCGAGGCGGCGGGTCGCCGCGGGTGCCACGTCGGGCAGGGGCGTCGACCGTTCCCGGGGTGACGGCGCAGATCGTTGGATGCTGGTGGCGACTGTTTTTCTCGTCGTGTTTTCGGGTGGAACGTTGGGCTGGAGAGGCTGGCCAGTTCTGACGGCATCTTCGGAGCCACTCCGGCCGCGGAACAGTCCGGCTTACCTCGCGATGGACGCATTGCGTCCGGCGTTGGGTCTCACGAACGAACCATTGATGCTCCTGATCAACGGGACCAATGCGCAGACTGTGGCGGAAACGATGTTGGAACTGGGGCCGTTGCTTGAGGCGCGGAAGGGGCGGGGTGAATTGGCACAGTATCGTCTGCCGGAAGGGGTATGGCCGAACCCAAGGTACCAGGGTCAAAATCGCAGTGCGCTTGAATTGTTGGGCCGAAGGCGTGATGAAGTGCTGAGGGCCGGCACGGGGGCGGGGTTCACGTCGAATTCCCTCGCACTCACGGACGGCATCCTGGGGGCATGGACGGAATGGGGGTCAGGGGGGGTGCCGGATCCCGTGTGGCCCGACAACCCATTTGTGCGTTGGTTGACGAGTCAGTTCGCGGCCCGCACGGGAACGAACTGGTTGGCGTTGGGGTTTGTTGAGCCGGGTTCGCGCTTTCGATCCGCAGACCTTGCCGCTGAACTGCATGTCCGCGGTGCAGGACTGACCGGTTGGTCACTGTTGGGTGATGAATTGCTGCAGCACACCCGAGGGCGGGTTGTGGGGCTCACCGCCTTCTTGATCGTGGCCTGCTTAGGATGTCTTCGTTTTGCCTTTGGGCGGTGGCGTGAGGTTGTTCTTGGAGCGGCGGCGCTCGGGTTGGCACTGATCCTCCTGCAGGTGGGAATGGTCTTGTTCGGGGCGCAGTGGAATTTGATAAACCTCGTGGCTTGGCCGCTGCTGCTGGGATGCGGCGTTGATTATTCGATCCATGTGCAACTCACGTTGCGACGGCACGGGGGTGACGGGCGATGTTTGTGGCGTTCTACAGCGCGGGCGCTCGTGTTATGCGCCCTGACCACCATGGTGGGTTTCGGCTCGTTGGCATGGTCGGGGAACTCAGGCCTGGCGAGCCTCGGTGCGGTCTGCTCTGCCGGCACGGCCAGCGTCGCCGTCGTGGCCTTGGGGTTCCTACCGTCGTGGTGGCGTTGGTGGGATCGGCGCTATCCGGATGCAAAACTTGAAGGACCTTCGAAACTCTACCAATTCCATTTGTGGAGCCTTGCGCTCCGCGTGGTTCAGACGCTGCCGCGCAGCGTAGCAATGACGATGGCCTGTGGTGCCGGGTGGATTTACGGAGCTTTAGCCCCGCGGCGACTGAAAACCGTCGCAGCGAACCTGCTGCCCTGGGTGGGGGATGATCCCAAAGCCGCGCGCCGCGCCGCGCATCAAAACCTGAGGCAATTTTGTGTCAAATTGGTAGACCTTTGGCGGTACGAGGCGGGATGCCGGGAAGTAACACCGGTCATCGCGGGAACGGGTTGGGAACACTTGCAAGCGGGAGTTGGTTCCGGCCAGGGAGTACTTTTGGTCACGCTGCATCTTGGCAATTGGGAGTTTGGCGCTCCCTTTGTCGCGACAGGGGGGCGGAAGATATTAGTGTTGTCGGCCTCGGAACCCGGTGGCGCGCGGTTTACGGAGAAGCGGGCGGCCGCCCGGGCGCGGGCGGGAGTCGACACTCTCGTTGTTGGGTCCGACCCCTTCGCGTTCATTGCCGTGATTCAGCGCCTGCAATCGGACGGGCTAGTGGCGCTGCTGCTGGATCGCCCCGATCCGCGGCATGCGGTGGACGTCCTTCTCGCGGGCCGGATTCTACGGGCGTCGCCCGCTGCCGCCGAGCTCGCGCGTGCCGCGGGGTGTCAGGTGGTACCGGTGGCCATTTTGCGGGAAGGAAACTTCTACAAAGCTCATGCGCTGGCTCCGGTACCGTACGACCGCGCATTGCTCGGGAGTTGCGAAGGCCGGGCTGAATTCACCGGCCGGATCGTGCGTGCCTTTGAGCCCTGGCTTCGCCAGTATCCAGATCAATGGTTTCATTTCGTTCCAATCTGGGCATCCCGGACAGCGGCGGTGTCGGAGTAATTCCGGTAATCGGCGCCGGCCGGATCGCTCTCCTCTTCATCGTGGCGATCCTCGATTGCGGATTCGGATCGGCGCGGGGATTGGATACGAATTCCGTGATTGCTGCCTGGCTCGGGGCGCAATCTAACCTCATAAGTTGGCAGGCTGAGTTCACCCAGACCCGGGACCTCAAAGCACTGACTCACCCCCTCACGTCGGATGGGAAGGTGTGGTTTCAATCTCCCGATTCCTTCCGCTGGGAACTGGGCAATCCGGTGCAGACCGTGGCGCTCCGACAGGGGTCGGAGTTGACCCTGCTCGTGCCTCGCTTAAGGCGGGCGGAGAAGCATGCGTTGACCGAGGGGACTCCCGGACCGATGCGCGACGCGTGGGGTCTTTTCGACGCCGGTTTCCCCCGCGATGCACGCGAGTTCCATCAACGATTTGAAGTCCTTGGCATTGTGGAATCGGAAATCCGATGGTGGATCCGACTTCGGCCCAAAAGCCGGGGTGCCCGGAAATTTCTACCGGAGCTGGGAATTGGCCTGGCGAAGGCGGATTACTCCCTGGTCAGCACGGAACTGCGCTTTGCGGACGGTTCTAGGTTGAAGAACGATTTTCGCAATGCCGTGCGCAATCCCCGGTTGGCTTCCGGGATTTTTACTGCTGAACTCGATTCCAGTTGGAAGGTAACCGGCGGCGGCAATGAAAAAACGGGAGGGAAATAATGGAGATTGGCCATTCTAAAGGGGTAAAATGTGCGGAGATTTCAGCTCGTTGGGCCGCAGAATGAAAATGAGTTCAGATCCAAATGGGCAATCTCCAGGGGCAGGACTCCGCCTTGCCGGTTGCGGGAGTCTCTGACTCCGCGAATGCCGTGCGAGGCCGTAGCAAAGGCTGGGTGAGGGGGTGTTCCGGTTCAAGATCGCAATTCACGTCCAGCCGTGGAAGACTTCCCGACGCATGATTTCCATTGATCCTGCCAAATCCGCCCTCGATAAGCTGCCCCACGGCCCCGAGTTCCGTTTCGTAGATTGTATGCTGGAGTTGGATCCTGGCGTTCGCGGAGTAGGCCTTTATACGGTGCGGGGAGACGAGGCATTCCTTCGCGGCCATTTTCCCGACGAACCGATGATGCCCGGGGTTTTGATCATTGAAGCGGTCGCCCAGTTAGCGGGCGTGGTTGCCCAGTGTGACCGTAGGCAGCCGCCTCTCGACGGGCTCAAACTCACGGCGGTACGGGCCATCAAGATCTTGGGGACGGCGCGTCCGGGGGAATGTATCACGCTGCAGGCTAAGGTCCTTGCCCGGATGGGAGCATTGTTGCAGGCGCGGGTGGACGCAACCGTGGGTAACCGCGTCCTGCTCGAGGGTGAAATTACTCTGGCGGGGATGATGCCGAAGTGAGATTTCAGCGAGCCAAGCATGCATTTTTGGAATCCGGGCAGGCTTGACTGCACTCGATCGATAGTTAAAGTCCCTGGCTTCCCGTGAACGGGAATCCAGATTTCTATCATTTATGAAACGCCAATACCAGCCTTCCAAGATTCGACGTCAGCGTCAGCACGGCTTCCGGGCGCGCATGGCGACCCGAGGGGGTCGCGCCACCTTGTCCAACCGCCGCCGACAGGGGCGGAGTCGTCTGACGCCGGTTTGATCATCGCGGGGCTTGGTTCTCACTCCGTGCCCGCACTACGCATTCAGACGTTTCCGCGAAGCGTCCGCATCCGCGAATCACGGGATTTCACCCGGCTCAAGGACACGGGCAAGCGGCTCACTCAAGGCTGTCTGATTCTCAACTGGCAGTGTGGTGAGGTGGAGGCGGGCATTGGAGCCGATGATCGAATCAATGGAATCCGCGCTGTTCAGCTTCCAATCCGCAGCACTCGCTTGGGTGTCATCACGAGCCGCAGAATTGGCGGGGCAGTGGTGCGTAACCGCGCCCGGCGCCTGGTGCGTGAGGCGTTCCGCATTCATCGAGCCCGTCTGCAAGGGGGATGTGACCTCGTGATCATCGCACGGAAATCGATTGGCAGCCTTGGCCAAGCTGGGGTGGAGTTCGATTTTGTTGCCGCGTGCCGGCGGGCAAAGCTGCTGCAACCGGAGGTCGCTGTCGTTTGAGATTCGTGCTGCCGTTGCTGCAGGGGAGTTTGCTGCTCCTTTTGAGGGTGTATCGTCGATTTCTTTCACCTTTGAAACACGTCCTGTTGGGGCCTCAGGCGGCGTGCCGTTTTGCTCCCACCTGCTCCGCATACGCGGTCGAGTCGGTAACCTGGCACGGACCCATTGCGGGTTCCCGGCTAGCCATTCACCGAATCTGCCGTTGCCATCCCTGGAATGCCGGCGGATGGGACCCCGTGCCGACCCCAACGCAGCGATCTTCATCGAAGTGCGTTCACCTCTGATAACTCCGGCTCTCACGGGCCGTACCTCTTAGCCCTTTCATGGATCGTACGGGAAAAATTGTTGTTGGCGTCTCCTTCGTCCTCCTCGCGGTCTGGATGTGGTGGATGAATCATTCCTATTCTGCATCGCGATTGGCGGCGGATTCCAATGGACCGTCGACGGTTCCGTTAGCGAACGCTCAACCCGGAACGCCCGCCGTCGTCCCCCTGGCTTCGTCCTCTCAGCGAATTGCGCCATCCGCTTCCGAGCAGCGGATGATCCTCGAGAATTCGGAGTTTATCTTTACCGTCACTTCGCACGGCGGTGGCGTGAAAGAAATTGCGCTCAAGGGATATCCGGAGGCAATCCCGTGCGGTCCGAACAAACGATTTATCTCCACCAATTTGGCCGCCCTCAACCGAAGTGGGTTCGCCCCGGCCTTCGCACTCGACAAGGGACTCGATGAGGACGGTGCGTACGAATTGTCGCGGACCGCGACCGGCGTTCGGGCGGAAAAGGTCACGACCTCGGGATTGCAGATCGTCAAGGAATTCACCCTGGGATCGAATCATCAATTTGTCGTGACGGCTCGTATCCAGAATATCGCAACCCAGGCGGTTGCCCTTCCGATGCAATCCTGGGAGATCGGCACGGCGACGCCCATGAATACCCACGATGTCGCCGACATGATGGGAGTGATGTGGTTCGATGGAAACAAGAGTCGGGACACCATCGGTTGGGTGTCGGTCCCCGGGTTTTTGTGTGTACCGACCAAGCCATTGCAGGAGATGGATGCCAAGGCCAATGGTCGCGTGGTTTGGGGGGCGATTCACAATCAGTTTTTCGCCATGGTCACCGTGCCGGATTCGATGGCGACCAACCTAACCGCTCAGAACATTCCCATGCCGCCGCCCCCGGCCGAGCAGATTGCGGAAGACCCACAGGCGGTACGGCTGCCGATGGGTGTGCGGACCCTGATGCATTTCGCATCGACGAATCTGGCACCCGGGCAGGGGGTCGAGCGGAAATTCCAGGTTTATGCCGGGCCCAAGCGCTATTTCACGTTACAACGCCTGGAGCCGAAACTCGATGAAGTGATGGGGTTTGCGAGCATCTTTCCGGGGGCGACATTTTTTGCGAAACTGCTCCTGTTGTGTCTGAACGGGCTAAACAATCTGGGCCTCGGCTACGGTTGGTGCATCGTGGTGCTGACGGCACTGATCAAGGCTGTTTTCTGGCCGCTGACAGCCATGAGCACTCGATCCGCCAAACGGATGGCGGAAATGCAACCCCAACTCAATGCGCTCAAGGAGAAGTACAAGGACAATCCAACGAAGCAGCAGCAAAAGATGATGGAGTTCATGCGGGAAAAGAAAATCAATCCCGCGGTCGGTTGCCTGCCGATGCTTATCCAGATTCCGGTGTTTTTTGGACTATTCACCATGCTCCGCAGTGCCATCGAATTGCGCGGAGCAAGTTTTCTCTGGATGTGCGACCTGTCCTCTCCGGACACGCTCTTTGTCATTCCGTATTTGAACCTGCCATTCAATTTGATGCCGGTGTTTTACATCATCACAATCATGTGGCAGTCCCACCTGACGCCGATGTCGCCGCAGATGGATCCGGCGCAGCAGAAAATGATGCGGTACATGCCGCTGATGTTTGTGATGGTGATTTATAACTACTCGTGTGGCTTGGCCCTTTACTGGACCCTGCAAAATCTGCTAACGATCCTGCAGACGAAATTAACGAATAGCGCACCGACCCCGACCCCGGTGACGGCAGTGGCCCCTGTGAAGCGACGGTAACCGTGCTGACTCTTCCATGTTCCCGCTCCGGCGGGGCGTCCGACGAACCCTTTATAATTCATCCGTATGTCGCTCGAACCTAAAGCCACCCTCGAACAGTTGCTCACGCTTCTGGGATTCACTGCCACGGTCGAATCGCAAACCTTCGACGACGGCTTGTTGCTGGACATCAAAACCGACGACCCCGGCCGCCTGATCGGTCGCCAAGGTCAGACGTTGGGTGATCTGCAATATGTTCTCAATCGAATGCTTTTCCGAGGGGACGAGCGGGCACCCAAGGTGATGCTCGATGTGGGTGGATACCGGACCCAGGCGCGCGAACAACTGATCAAGCGGGCGAAAGACGCCGCGGAGAAGGTTCGACGTTGGGGTGATATCATCGAGCTCGAACCGATGAATGCCTTCGACCGGCGAATCGTTCATCAGGCATTGAAGGAAGATCCCGACATCGAAACCCACAGCGTTGAGGTGGAGGGGAGCGAAAAGAAGGTGATTCTTTTAAGACCAAAGCGGGTTTGACCGCGGTGGTGACCGTACTGCGGGTTGTCGTGCTGTCCAAAGGGGGACGATTCATGGCGAGGGAGGTTTTCCAACGAATGGACATGAATTGGGACCATGAACCTGGGAGCGCTGGCTTCCTGCCGGCGGGTGTTGATCATCTCTGCAGGCTCGCCGGCAGGATGCCAGCGCTCCCAGGGAGTCGATTCATGGGTCGAGCGAAGGCCTCCTCCAACCCACCTCCTCTCGGTTCGCCCTGCTGCAGCCGATCGAGTTATGACCTCTGAAACGCATTCATTCGATTTTTTGATTCTTGGCAGCGGAATCGCGGGTCTGACGTTTGCCCTCCGCGTCGCCGAACAAGGACGCGTGGCGATTGTTACGAAAAAGAATCGAGCGGACTCCAATACGAATTGGGCTCAGGGTGGGATCGCATCCGTGACCAGTTCGGAAGATTCCTTCGAATTGCATGTCCGGGATACGCTCATCGCCGGGGCCGGATTGTGCCGGGAAGCCGCGGTTCGAACCATTATTCAGGAGGGGCCCGAACGGATTGCCGAACTGATCGACCTGGGAACCCAGTTTACGGAGCGAGATGGCCAGCTCGATCTGACCCGGGAGGGAGGACATTCTCGCCGACGAATTCTGCACGCGAAGGATGCAACCGGGGCGGAGATCGAGCGGGCCTTGCTCAAGGCGGTCGCGACCCACCGGAACATTTTCGTTTTTGAGAATCATTTCGCCGTAGATTTGGTCACCACCGCCAAGGCGGGCCTGTCGGGGCCAAATCGTGTGGCCGGCGCCTACGTGTTGAATGCTCCGGCGGGACGCGTTGATCTGTTCCTGGCACCCGTGGTGATTTTGGCCACGGGCGGTTGCGGAAAGGTCTACCTTTACACGACCAACCCAGATATCGCGACTGGGGACGGTGTGGCGATGGCATACCGGGCTGGGGCGACCATCGCCAACATGGAGTTCATTCAGTTTCACCCGACGTGTCTTCACCACCCGAAGGCCAAGTCATTCTTGATCACAGAAGCCGTCCGCGGCGAAGGTGGATTGCTCCGCGCGGCGGATGGAAAGCAGTTCATGGCTCGGTACGACGATCGCGAGGAACTGGCACCGCGAGATATTGTAGCCCGGGCGATCGATTCCGAGATGAAGCGGACGGGTGCGCCGTGTGTTTTTCTGGATATAACCCATAAGCCAGCACCGTTCATTATCGACCATTTTCCGACCATCTACCGCCGTTGCCTGGAATTGGGATTAGACATCACCAAGGAATGGATTCCGGTAGTGCCGGCGGCACACTATCAATGTGGGGGTGTTGTGACCACGTTGGACGGCGAGAGCGATCTGCCGGGATTGTTTGCGGTGGGTGAGGTTGCCTGCACCGGCCTGCACGGGGCCAACCGTCTCGCGAGCAATTCACTCCTTGAAGCGCTCGTGTGCGCACACCGGGCGGCCCGCCGAGTGCTGTCACAGGCGATCCCGGAACCGCTCGGTGCGGTGCCCCCCTGGCAGACGGGCAAAGCCCACAACGCCGATGAACTCGTTGTCGTTTCTCACAACTGGGATGAAATCCGGCGCTTAATGTGGGATTACGTGGGGATCGTTCGGACGAATAAGCGGCTGCACCGCGCTGAAAACCGGCTTGCCAATCTGCAGGGAGAAATCCGCGAGTATTACTGGGATTTTATCGTTACCAGCGACCTGCTGGAACTCCGGAATATTGCAACCGTCGCCGAACTGATCGTCGCGTGTGCCTTGCAACGGCCGGAAAGTCGAGGACTCCACTACAATCTCGATTTCCCTCATGCCGACCCGGCGTGGGGGCAACGGGATTCCGTTGTGCGCTGGTCTCGGATTTGAAGTTGAGCGTGTTTTACATGGGAAGCCGGAGTTGGAACCGCGGATGCACGCAGATAGACGCTGATTCAGACACGGTTTCAACGTTCGAGAGCTTACGCACGAAGGCGAGAGGCAACCGCTCGGGTCTTATCTGCGTCAATCCGTGTGAATCCGCGGTTCGTCCGGTCGCCAATTCGCGTCTTCAAGGTCGCTGATTACGCAGGAACGATAGCAGGTCCGCCGCTTCCTGGGCGGTCAGAATGTCCATCAACCCTTCTGGCATGGCTGAGGTTGCCGCTTTCACCGCGGTCGCCAAATCGGACTTCGTGAAGTCCATCTCCTTCAGGTCCTCCGTCCGCAGCACGAGCTGCGAGGCCGATTCCCGAATCGCAAAACCCGTATAGGCCAGTCCGTCCCGAGTTTCGATCATTCGCAGAGTGAATTCCGGGGCGATGATTTTTGACGGATTGACCAATTGATCGAGGAGTTCGGCGGGCTTGTACTTTTTCGCAACGCGGCCCAGGTCCGGCCCATAGGCACGTCCGTGGCCCCCCAACGCATGACATCGGCTGCAATTGGGCCCGCCATCCGAAAAAAAGAGGCGCCGGCCCCGGTCCGGATCACCGGTGAGCGCAAGGACGGTCTTTGGATCAAATCGCGGACCCAAGGTATGCCGCCGCTGCTCGGCCGGCTGAAATCGTTCAAACAGATCGCGAGCAAACGCATTCGTCGAAGAGACAGCGGTCGCGACAAGTTCTGAAGTCGCCAGGGTCGGCAGGATTTCCAGAAGTGCGAGCGCACCACTCGCAGTCGATGTCAGTTGCTGGACCAGCGTCGTTCGCTCCGCGACGTCGCTTGCGTCCCGTAACTTTCGAATGGCGGCGATAGTGCTGGCACTCTGCTGCTTTGCAATCGTTAGATCCGAATCGATCGGCACAGAATTCGTAGGGACTATTTCGGGAAGCGATCGAATCCAGTCACGGACTGCGGCGATGCCGCGCTCGTCGACCAATCGCGCTCCAATGTGCGGCATGTGTCCCGGGCCCTCGGTATTGATCCTGTAGTATAGAGTCGATCGGGACGGTTCACCCGGGGCGATCACTCGCGCCGCCGTCAGTCCGAATCCGCCGCGGATCGGCTTTTGATCGATCGCCCGGGTTCCCATCGCATCGACCTCTTGATTCAGAAAAGTGGCCACAGATCCGCCCGCACCGAATCGGTGACAGGCGGAACAATTCACATGCAGCCACGCCCGGGCGCGATGGGTCGCGGGAAGCGAATCATCGTAGGGATCCGCAATTCGCGGCAGAGTGAGTCCGTTGGTTGGCGAGGCGAGTAAGCCTAGCTGCATGAACCGGTCGGCCTCGGTCGCCGCTCCTTCCTGCAGCGGGCGGGTATTAAGTTGATCGAGCGTGACGCCCAGCGTGTTGCCGGGCCACGGGTTGTGACAACGAAGACATTCCGTCCCGCTGGCGAAGCGCCAGTTCTGCAGGCGAATGCCGCCCGGAAAAGCAGCATCCTTGACGTGGATTACGGAGTTCGTCCCACCCGTGGGCACCAATTCGGCATCCGTCTGGGCGTCATTCCAACGGTAGGAATAGGCGCGCCACGTTTGCCCGTCGAAATGCAGCAGCTGGGTTTCAATCTTGCGTCGGGACCCAGGTTTCCCCGCTTCCAGATCGAGCTCGAGAGTCTTCGCTAGGACCGTATCCGCCGGATAGCCCCATTTCTCGCCGGGCACCAGGACATTGGTCCCCGGGGCTGCGATCCAGCGCCGCGCCGTCGCATAATCGGACCACATCGCCGCTTGGATGCGGTACTCGATCACGCCGTCAGCCGGCCGCTGGGCGGCCGCGTCCGCGAAGATTCCCGTAGCGCTCAGACGCCGCGGAAAGCGCGCCGGATCATGCGCCTTGTCATTCGCTACGAGCTCATGAATGCCACCCGCATAATCCACGATCAACAGTTCGCCCGCCGGATTGTAACTGAACGCGATCGGCCGGAGTGTGGTATCACATAGTTCGAGGATTGATGTAACCCTGTCGCCTTTGTTCCGAACGGACCAGAATTTGCCGGTTTCCCAATCACCGTACACATAACTGCCAGTCAGGGCGGGCAGTCTTCGGGATCGCACATGCAGCCCACCGGTGATGCTCGATGCTTCGCTATGGGGATGGACGACCAGAGCCTGGTGAATGGGCGTTGGACCGGGCAGGACATCCGATCGCACCGACGGATTGCGACCCTCGACGAAACTCCAGCCCGCGTTATACCCCCCTTTGCGGACCCGGTGCAGCATCTCCCACAACTCCCAGCCGACGTCCCCCACCCAAAGCGCGCGGTCTGGTCCAAAACTAATCCGCCACGGATTACGAAAACCATACGCCCAAACCTCGCCACGGGCACCGGGTGTCTTGACAAATGGATTGCTCGACGGGATTCGATAGTTGCGCCCGTCTGCGGCGTGGTCCACATCGATTCGTAGAATGGAAGCGAGCAAATCATCCACTCGCTGTCCGGTCCGCAAAATGTCCGGCGGATCCGGCGGAGCGCCATCACCGGTCGAGATGTACAGGTAGCCGTCCGGACCAAACTGAATATCGCAGCCGTTATGGCCACCTGAAAGCCATTGAAGGATGACACGTTCGGAGGTGGGATCGATTCGAGGAGTTGGCTCCAAAGTTACCTTGAAACGGGAGACATAGGAACCATTGGTTCGGCCACCGGGCTCGACAAAGGCCAGATATATAAATCCATTTTCGCGAAACTTTGGATGAAACGTCATGCCGTAAATGGCATCGAACGGCTGGTGATGATCGCGCAGATCGAAGACGAGATTCGTGATCGCAGTTTTGCGGTCGCCAGGAAACGAATAGATCCGGCCATTTTGCTGGGCGAGGAAGAGGAGGTTGGTGCCGGGAACGGAAACCAGATGTACTGGATTCTCGAAATGTATATTCGGAAAGGCGGGTTTGGTGCGGTATGGGGCCGGAGGCTCCGGCGAGCCACGAACACGGGACTCGGTCCAGGGAGTTCGTGCAGCGGCCAATGTCCCCACTGCGAAAGTAAGGGTCAGTCCAGCGAGAACTCGAGCGATGATGGAGTTCGTTTTGGACGCAAATCGGGCGAGGATCAGCTTCATTGCAAAAACAGAATGGCAGCTCAGTCGCGAGACTGGCAGCGCAATGTTCGAGCGAGCACGGGTCGTTATTGGGCGGCGACCTGCTTGGCGGCTCCAGCGGGTACGGGCGTAAAGACGGCCAGGAGTGCGCCGGTGGCGGGATCAAAAACCCGGACGAGACCCTCAAATCCTCCGGTCACCAACTGTTTTCCGTCCGATGAAAACGCCAGTGCAAAAATCGCGCCAGAATGACCCTTCAACGTGGCGGAACGTTTCCCATCGGCGGCTTGGTACACGCGAACCTCACCGGTGCTGCCGACGGCGAGCAGGGAACCATCGGGGCTCCACGCAATGGAATGAGCCGTGCCCGTTTGACGTTCGAATTCGCGCACAAGGTTGACGTCATTGTTCCCGGAGGTCCGTTCCTGATTCTCCTTCATCCGATACACGCGTACCCCCCCCTCGGCACCCCCGTAGGCTGCCCATTCTTCCTTAGGATGACGGGCCATGGAAACAACGGGTTCGAGGAGCTTGTTGATATCGTCGATGAATTGTCCGTTGGCTGTATTGATCAATTTCATCGCTCGATCACGGCTCCCGCTCAGCATTCGCTTCCCGTCATCCATCCATGCGGTGCGAAACACCCAGTCGCTGTGGTTGTCGAATTTCATCAACTCCTTTCCGTCGATGGCGGCGATAACCCGTGCCGATTTGTCCG
This sequence comes from Akkermansia muciniphila, assembly GCA_945861565.1. Taxonomy (GTDB): domain Bacteria; phylum Verrucomicrobiota; class Verrucomicrobiia; order Limisphaerales; family UBA9464; genus SIBK01. Next base: position 7,107 of record CAMAUY010000028.1, on the reverse strand, counting down.
CGCCGCCGAAGGCCAGTCGCTGGGAGTCCGGGGCCCACGAGACGCCGAACACGCAGTCGCTGCCGATCTTAAAGCCGTTAGTGAGTCCGCCTGTGGCAGGATCCCAGATCTGCAATTCTCCAAACCGAGCGGGCGCCCCGCCGCTGACGGCTAGCCATTGGCTGTCGGCCGAAAAAGCCATCGATTCGATCCGCGGCGATTCTCCCACCAGCCGGGCCTTGAGCCGAAACTCGGTGGTCGAGTGCAGCAGCACCTCGTGATAGCCTGAAATTGCCAGCCAGCGACCATCGGGTGAAAACGCGACGCTGGTGATCACCGGGGGTGCGCCATATGTGGGCGGTTCCTTGAGTCGGGTGGAATAGGCATCCGCCGGCGTATCGTCCTTGGCCCCTTCGCGGATCCAGCGCTCGATGAGATTTACTTCGGCCGTCGTGAGTGGATCGCCCTCCTTCGGCATGGAGGGTTCCTTGCCGCCAATTTCCTCAAGAACGCGTGATTTAGACGGATCGCCAGCCAGGAAATTAGGACCATGTTTTCCAGGTTTCACGAATCCGGCGTAGGTGGACGTGTCAACCTCGCCCTTGAGCTTATTCGGATTGTGGCAGCCATTGCACGAGCGCTTGAAGAGCGGGGTGACATCGCGAAACCACGAGACGGCTGGGTCTGCTGCCAACGCCGAGCCAACCGCAGTAGTCACGGCAAGGGCCAGGACGGATGCTCGTATCCGAGCAGGGAGAAAGGCGGGGAGTTGGAAGGATCTCATTTTGTGATTGCGACTGTTTCCGCATCGGGTGCCGCGATGAGGAGTTTGACCGCGGAGGATTTCAGTTTGAACTGCCGCTGCTGGTGGATTGCCGTCCCAGTGATTACCAGGTCGAACTCCTTGCCGGAAGGGGCCTTTTCTGTGGCGAGCAGCTTCAAAACCGTTTCCCCGGAATTCGCAGCCACTGGGTCGAGGCTGAACTGAACACCGTCGGGAATTCCTTCCACGGCGGTTTCGATCGCATTGGTGAATCCGACGCGGCGATCGATTTTGATGATCAATTCCGCCGCAGCCGCCGGAGATCTCCTTGCAACCGGCAGCGCCGTGACGGAGAGACGAGGCTGGGCCGTCGCAATAAAGAACGGAATCGCCGTGGTCCGTACGGGCACCGGGTTCGGCGCATAAACTGAATAGTCTTGTCCCTCGACGGTTGCCGTCGCGAAAAGCATCAGCCATCGCGTGGAAACCTCACTGTTGTTGGCTGCCGATAGTGGGAACCGGCCGCGGGATTGTCCTGCGGGGAGGGTGATTGGAGGCAGACTCAGCCCCGGTAGCTCCTCGGCGAAGACCTTGACGTCACCGGCGAACTCCGGTGACCGGGTGACCTGAATGTCGAGACTGGAGCCGCCGTTCTGTTCGAGTTCAACGATCGGTGTGAGTGAGTCCATCGCGAAGGGTACCGAAGGGATGATGCTCAGAAAATTCGGCTGGGCTTGCAGACTTCGGCGAAGCCGCCGCCCGTCCCGATCGCCAGTCGCAACAATCGTCAGGTCATGATGCCCCGGCGGAACATCGGGTGCCGCGGTCAAGATCAGCCAGGCGCTCGCGGGGCTTTCCGCTGAAAACACAGCGGGTGTGCAGGTGACACCGGTCGGCAGGGACTCCGCCTCGACTCGAACGACCGCTGCAAATCCATTCCTTCGGTCGAGTTCACACCGAATCGCCAGATGGGCACCCGCCGCCAATCGGTAGCGCGAATCGGAAATCCGAATCCCAAAGTCGGGTTCCACGGCAGAGGGCTTGAGGGTCAGCCGGTAGCCGAATCGGGATCCGCCGCGATCCGTCAGATCGCGAACCCCGACAACGTACTCCTGATTCTTTTTCAGATCGGCCTCGATTCGGGCATCGGGTCCGGCGGCAGCGTCGTCGTTCTGAGAAATGATCTTGCCGGCACTGTCCATCAGCACAAGGAGGGAATCCAGGGGCGAACCGAAACGGCGGGCGCTGATTTCCAAAATCCAGCGCTGATCCGAGGGCGAGGTGAAGCGGTAGTGATCGATATCCGTGTCGGCCCCCATTCGCGCGTTGATCGTGATCGGAATCTGAATCTTGTTTGCCTGGTCCGGCTGATTGTTGGGCTCGGTCTCGGTGATTTCTGGTAGATCGCCGGCTTCGAAGAGTTGCGGATTGGAATAGCCGCGGCGCGTTTGCAATCGGATGTCCTGAGTGCCGGCGGGTGCGGTGGCGGCCACGGATACCTGCATTTGGTTGACGCTATCGAGATGGCGGCCATCGAGTTGAAGTGGGACGGTCGTTCCCCGCCGGCCGCCGTACGGGAAGATCGCTTCGAGATACGGCAGTTCTCCGAGAACCAATCGATACCGATGCTCACCGCTTCCCTGGAACCGGACGTCTTGAAGTCGGATAAAATAGTCACCGGTCGTTGGCACGGCGAATTCCAAGAACGGATCGAGTCCGTGCGCATCCTCACTGCGGGCGAGTTCACGGCCCGACGTGTCATAGATCACCAGGGTGGCATCCAGGCGCGAGCCGAACCGGTTCGCCTGCACGTCGAGGAGGACACGCTGCCCCTTCGATCCGGTAAAACGGTACCAGTCGGCCTCAATGGTTTGGGAAATGACGCCGCTGACCGCGCAGGGCAGGGGAAGGGCGGGTGCGGTATTGGTAGCTGCGGTCCCCGCTTGTTCGGTCAATTCCGGCAAATCGCTCAATTGAATGGTCTGAGGATTGGAGAATCCATTGGGCCCGACGGTGCGCAATTCCCGGGGGCCCAACGGGGCGTCCGCCGCGAGTTCGAGGCGGATCCGAGTCTCTTTTCCATTCGGAGTTGCGGACGCGGTCAATCCGCCGTGGGAGGATTCCAATCGCACCGTCGGCGTCGTCGCAGGAACGATGCTGGCCGTAACGCCAGGAGCACCGTCGAATCGAATGGATTGTACCGCGCGCAGATTTTCGCCCTGCAACACGATTTCATTGGTCGTGCCGCGCTGAAACCACCCGGGGAGGATGGGGGCAATTCGGGCAACGGATTGGCCAACCAGAGGGCTCGCGGCAACAATCACCATCACTCCCGCGAGGGAATGCCGGACGGCAGAAGTGCGAAAGCGATGAAACACGCCGGGAGTGTAGGCTCGCGTCGAGAAGATGCCGAATAGAAATTGATACCAGTTGGGTCTGTGGAAGAGCCGTAGCTCAGGCGTTTCCCGCGCGTCGGTGCGACACTCCACATCACGACCAACGGCAAGGATGCGCTCTCCGGCGCCGGCTGGGCTTGGGCCAATCGCACGGGCACCCGTGCGCTGAGGAAATTGCCCGGCCGGAGTTCTAACGTAATCTTCGGTGCGCGGTCGCTGATTGCCTCGATGGCCCGCTTCCTGCTTAGATGGCGCGCCGCGCGTCGAAGGAGCGGGTGTAATTCACAATTATCAACACATGAAGAATGGGTGGCTCGTTTGGTTTGGGTGGTGGCTCACAGCCGGAATTGCCCTTGGGGCATTTCCGGAGATCACGTGGTTTGACCCGATCATGGGAAAGCCCGGGACTGTGGTAAAGATTCTGGGTAATAATTTTGGCTTCGTGACCCGCGTCACCGTGGGTGGGGTTGATGCCCAGATTGTGGATCGACTGACGCTCCAGATTGTCGTCCCACTCCAAGCCCGCTCGGGGCCAATCTACGTTTATAACGACCTCGGCTTTGATGATTCTGACCAAATCTTCCAAGTCACTCCGCGCATCACGGGGTTTGCCCCTTCCGGGGCATTGCCGGGAAGCCCGGATCCGGTGTTCATCAAAGGGGCCAACTTCGAGAATCCCGGCTCCTTCGATCCTCCCCTCGTATTCTTTGGATCGGTCCAGTCTCCCTCTGTGTTTCTTTCGAGCGACGACACCCTCCAGGCGGCCGTTCCGTCCGATGCCAGCACCGGACCGCTTTCCGTCGTCACGTTTGCCGGCCAGGTAACGACCAGTTCCAATTTTTTCTTCCCTCCCCTCCTCCTGGATTTGGATCCGCCGGTGGCGACGGCGGGTGAGCGGCTGAAATTGATCGGCTGGAGCTTGTCCGGGGTGACGGCAGTCGTGTTTCCGGGCGATGTGCGGGTCAAGCCGATGACGGTCAATTCGACGAACGTAACCGTTCTCGTTCCGCTCGATTCCCTCGATGGATTGATCTTCCTCGAAAACCCAAACTTCATCAGTACTCCTCTCGATCTGTCCTTGGCCCCCAAGATTGTATCGATCGAACCGGAGACCGCTCCGGTTGGAGCCGTGGTGGCTCTGCGGGGCACGGGATTGCGCAACTTCACCGGCGCCGTGCTCGGGGGCAAGGCGACAACGATTGCAAGCAATGTCCCGCCCCGACTCGTCTATTTGTTCGTCCCCGCGGGTGTCGCAACGGGACCGGCGACGGTGTCGACAACGAGTGGGACCAATACCAGTTCCGTGCTGTTTTACGCACCGCCGGTGCTCGACTCATTTTCTCCCACCGGTGGAAAAGTTGGCAGTGCCGTCACCCTCAAAGGGCGCAATTTTACCGGGCTCACCAATCTTTCGCTGGGAACGCTCACGGTGTCGCCCGTGTCCGTGACGAACACGGAAATTAAACTCTTCATTCCGTTGGGTGCGAAGACGGCCCGGTGGATTATCCAGACACCGGGTGGAAGCGTGACGAGCGCGGCGCCCTTTCAAGTGCTGGGGGACGAGCCAATTATCTCAGGATTCACGCCCAGCTTCGGGCCGGTGGGAACGGTCGTAAAAGTGACTGGGACGAACTTGACCACCGTCTCCAAGGTCTCGTTTTCGGGGATCGCGACGGTGCCAACGATTCTGACCGACAATGCGCTGACGGCACCGGTGCCGAGCGGTGCCGTGACCGGCCCGATCCGGGTTGAATCGCCCAAGGGAGTGGCTGTGTCCGCTCGCGATTTTCAAGTGGGTGAGGAGGCGGACCTGACGGTGGCTCTCGCGAACGTATCGGAAGCTGCTGCCGGCACGATCGTGTCGGTGCGGGTCGATGTGCGCAATTTGGGCCCGATCTCAGCCGAGCCTGCCACCATTGGAATTAGTTGGAACTTGGGGGGCACGTTTATCTCTGGGGACAGCGGCCAGGGCACGGTGGAACGGTTCGGTTCCGCGCTGACCTGGAAGTTGAGCGTGCTAGGAAATAATGGGGCCGCGACCCTGGATCTCAGGCTAAGGTTGTCAGGCAGCCAAAATCTGGCAGTCAATGCGAGCATTCAAAGTGACCGTCCGGACAATAACTCCACCAACAACGTGGCCATCGCCGTCGTGAGATTGGTGGTTCCTCAACTTGCGGCTGCCGTCGTACCCACGGGGATTCAGCTCACTTGGCCAATTGCTGCCATTGACTTTGATCTTGAAGAGTCCCCCGGAATTGACGCTCCGGAGTGGACGCGTGTGACGGTGAATCCGATTCTCACGGTGAACTCTGTCCGAGTGGTGATTCCGAAGACGGCGAATCAGCGGTTTTATCGCCTGCACTTGCCCTAGGGGCCGACGAGGAATCGGGTTGAATCATTGGCCTGTGGACTTCCTCCCGCCATCTGCGAATGTTCGCCCTGTGACGTTTTCGGTTACGGAACTGACCGATGCCCTACTGGCCAGTTACAGTAGGCATGGCGGCATTAATCATTTGGACGGAGTCAATCTCCCCTCCAAGGGTGTGGTGGTGGAAATCACCCTGGACTTGCTGCGGCTGATCTTTCCTGGGTTTTTCGACGACCGCGTCATTCACTCCTCTGAGTTGAAGGCGGAGACGGCACTGAGGCTGGATTCCGTTGCCGGACGTTTGGAGGATGAAATCTACAAGAGCCTGCGGTGTTTCCAAAATTCGGGAGTGGCCCTGAAAGACCTCCGACGCGCATCGCATGAGCAGACCATCGATTTTCTTGGGCAGTTGCCCCGTGTTCGGGAACTGCTTCAAAGTGATGTGGAAGCGGCCTTCCAAGGGGACCCTGCCGCTCGCAGTCGGGAAGAGATCATCGTGGCTTATCCGTTTGTGGAAGGGGTCGCCGTCTACCGTCTAGCCCATGAATTGTACTCGCGGGGGGTGTCGCTCCTGCCGCGGATCATGAGCGAATGGGCTCACAGCCGGACCGGGATGGACATTCACCCGGGGGCTGCCATCGGGTCCCATTTTTTCGTCGACCACTGCACCGGGACGGTGATTGGGGAAACCGCCCGCATCGGCCAGCACGTAAAGCTATACCAAGGTGTAGGCCTTGTTGCCCGATCGCTGGCGGCGGGGCAGGCGTTGCGCGGACAGAAAAGGCATCCGACCCTGGAAGACCACGTCACGATCTATGCGAATGCCACGATTGTCGGCGGCGACACGGTGATCGGGGCCGGCAGCACCATCGGGGCCAATGTTTTCCTGATGCACAGCGTTGCTCCGGGCAGCCTTGTGTTGATGCAAGACACCGAACTCCAGGTGTTATCCAAGAAAGAACGGGCGCAAGCCCCCGTCGATTTTCAGATTTAAGTCTCAACGGCAGCGCGCTATTTTTCGGCGCGACCGGACTCATGGCGCTCACCGACAATGCGGCCCTCACCCATCTCGGCTATCTCGTTGAAGGCCTCTCGGATGAGCGGAAATACGCGCTCGTGGCCGGCGCGGTCGAGGGCAGTGCGTTGACCGTGATCGCCAACGCGCCCAACCCCGCCGGCGTCGGCATCCTGCAGGGGGCGAAGGTTTTCGAGGAGGAAGGCATCAGTCCGCTGGGACTGTACCTTGGTGCGTTGCCGCCCAATGGGGTGGCGATTGCATTCTTCCGGCTGCTGCCCTGAAACACCACCGATCACCAATCCCCTGATACCATGAACACCGTCAAACGGTAGCCCCCAGGCCGCCCAGTCTGCGAGGTTGGTGGACCCGTGTGGGCCTGATAGAATCGCCCGATCTCGGGGCCAGGCGGAGCGTTAGCGCGGACCCAAATCCGTGGATAAGGAAGCCGCGAAGAAGAACCGCGGATGAACTCGGATTGACGCGGATAGAATAGGCCTGGAATCTGGGTCGATCGGCGTTTATCCGCGGTTCCCACTCCCCTTTCGTCGGGGGCGACGAATTCAAGACTCATGGCAAGCACTGT
>CAMAUY010000027.1 GCA_945861565.1 Akkermansia muciniphila | reverse complement strand
CAATTCCGGATCGAGACATAGCGGAACACACCGGAGTTATCGTTTTCATCATTGCCGCCATACCGGTTAAGGGGTTGGCCGCCCACCGAGGCATCGGGCAGACCCTCGAACAAGTCATACTTGGGCGACGCCGCATTGCCCGTGACATCGCTGGCCGTGTTCAACACGGAGTTTCCAAAGATCACGACGCCGCCCCACAGCCCGCGCTGCCACAATGGGATGTCACTGGGGTCCGTCAAATCATCCGACTCCGAGCAGAAGATAATGGGCTTGGCTCGGGTGCCGTTGGCGAAAATCTTGGCACCCCGGGTGATGAAGAGCACCGAGGAGGCAAGTCCTGTACCCGCCTTGCCACGAATGACCGTGCCCGGTTCAATGGTCAACACGCTATTGGCCAGAACGTAAACAAACCCGTTCAGGAAGTACTCATTCGAATTGCTCCAGGTCACATTGCCGGTGAGGTTGCCGGAAACCTCCACCGTGTCCGCCTCTCCCCTGAGCGAAGCAAGGAGCCCCGCGCAGATCAGTCCGGGAATTAATTTCGATTTCAGATAACTAATCATAAGTTTTTCAAAGTTGACATTTATCAACGACTACCTGGCTACTTGAGCAGCCTTGAATGACAGTCGCGCGCCGGCTGGGTGACAATGGGGTGAATTCGGCGCCAATCCGTGCACCGGTGGCCGCCGGCGCTACTTGGCCGAGGGACGCTTCTTTGGAGTGAAAATGGAGACTCCAACCGGGCCTCCAAACTCAAATCCAGTGAGGCTTGCCGTTTGGTCGGCAGGACCCGTTCTGAATGCGATGAGCGTCGGAAGGCCCTCCCGGTGAATGCGCGCACCGATTGCATTGTTACCTTCCAGCAGTCTGAAGGCCAGCTCCCTCGTTTCACCGGCTCGATGGGTGGCAAAGACTGTCAATAGGTTGACTTCACCCAAGGCGTTGGTTGCACCCAGCTGCACGGTCACCGTATTTTCCAAAATTCCATCGGCCAGAGAATCAATCCGCTCCCAATGGCGCGGCTGCTTTTGAATCGCTGGTGCGTGAACTCTCAGGCCCGCCCTCGGAAGCTCCAACCGCAGGTCTCTCCAGATGGCATCCACCCGTGTGGCCGAAGGGGGGTGCATCCGCATCTGAAAGGAGGAGGGAGATCCCGCAACCAGGTGATCCCGAATGATAAACAGGTCCGGCTCGACATGCAGGATAGCCCGCGTGAATTGCTTTAACAGCCCCCGATAAGCAAGGCTGCCGTCCAGACCGATATAACTCCAGCCCGGGGCAGAGGCCTTCTCCACAACTACCAGGCCGTTGCTGTTGGCCAACTCCGGTCCTTTTCCATTGACCAGAATATTATGAAGCTCTCCACCCGCCAGGGATTGCCTCAGCGAGCGCCGCAAGGGCTCTCCTCCCGGGCTCCCAATCAAGATCTCACCATGCGCTTCGATCTCAAACGTATTGAACAAATGACGAGCTTCCGATGCCGCGTTTGTGAACAGGCGAAATTGAACGGCATTGGTCGCGTTCGGCAACACAACGAAGTCTCGCGGGATTTCAGTTGCTCCGAGATTCAGCCGTCGATCCAACTCTCCCTCCGCGGCGCGGAGACAGCCGAACACCAGGAGACTGCAAATGAGGGGACCTTTCATGGACTAGAAATCGTAATTCAATGTCACTCCGAAACTGCGCCCCCTGGAATAGGATGAGTACAGCAGGGAGGTATTCTTCCCATAAGTGCGCTCGAAAGTGGGGTCGAGAAGATTCTTAAATGCGAACCTCATTGTCAGATGAGATCCAATTTTTTGCGAGAGAACGAAATCCAGAACGGGTGTCGGTTGTTCATAAACATCGTCGGTGTTCAACTTGGTGAGGGTAATGCGGGGTCCCGCGACGTTATATATTATTGCAGCGGTTGTCCCGAGCCGCTCGTTAGTATAGTTGACATCAAAATTTATGATGTATGGAGATTGATCATAAAGCGGGCGTGTGGGTTCCGTGTCGGGCAGGAACATTTTCTTCACATTGTATTCGTTCGTCGTCAATTTTACCTCGGATGTAACCAGGGCCAAGTTTCCCCCGACACTGAATGGAGCCAGGGGGGATCCCATAAAGCCCAAGCTCTTCCTGCCTTCGAACTCAACGCCGTACAGAATCGCGTCATTGTTGAAAAATGTAATGACATCGCCCTCCTGTTTTACGTTGCCTCGTTCAATCGCATCCTGCAGTTTCTTGTAAAATAGACTGGCACTGACCAATTCGCCCGGCCGGAAGAACCATTCCCAACGCGCATCGAAATTTTCGATCGCGGACATCTTCAAGAGGGGATTTCCCTCAACGAAATCATTGACGATCGGATCGTAGCTGTAGTAGGCAGCCAGCTCACGAAAGCTTGGGCGGGCGACCGTCTGGCTGTAGTTTAGCCGGACATTCATATTAGTGATCACCGTATACGTGAGGCCAATACTCGGCAACACGTCGACCTGGTTCAGCGTCGAATCATTCGTTTTTTTGCCTGTGATGCTACTATCCAAATAGCTGATGGAATACACGGAGATGTCCGATGCTTCATAGCGCGCCCCGCCCGTCAGTTGGAGATTCTTGACCAAGGGAATCTCCGCCATGAGATATGCCGCCTGCACCGTGCGATCGCCGGTGTAGAGGCTGTCAAAAACCTGGACGTAGTCACCCCAGTTAAACCGAATGCTGCGGGCGTTGGTCGAAATCGAGAGCAAACCCAGATTTTCCGGGGTGAGAAACAGATTGGGATCATTCTGATACCCGTCACGTCCCGGGTAATAAAATTGTCGCTCGGTGAAGGTGCGATCCGAGGAACTGTCGAAGACGCCCCACTTGACCCGCCCTTCATCGGGGGTCCAATTGGAGAACGGAAGGATCCAATCCAATTTGGGGTTTAGATTGTTTTCATCAAGAGCACGGAAGTACCGCGTGGGGTCTCTCGGATTTGAGTTCACTCCTCCGGTTTCGAATCCACTGCCCGAATTGTTGTCATTGAAGAAGCGCGCGTCCGGTTCGTCCTGGGTGGTCTGCGCCAATCCGACGAGCCAGTTGAACTGAAGGTCACCCAAGTTCGGAAGTTGATGTTCCCCTTTCATCTGATGGGTCATCAGGTTGCGCTCGATCCAGTACAGATTAAACTTCCGAAATTCTCCTCCCGTGTTGTTGTTTGCGTCAACGCCCTGATCCTGGATCCGGGCGTCATCGACGGCATTTTGGTTGTAGAAGAACGTGTAACCCAGTTCGTGATTCTCGATGGGTTTGTAGGCTAGATTCACCATTCCCGACCAATTCACGGTGCTCAGGGATCGGGCGTCCCGATAGTTGTTCTTGACCTCGGTCCCGCTTTGGTAGCGCCGGGCGACTCCCTCTTCGTAGGAGGCGTATTCGTGCTTGTAGCTCACGCCCGCGAAGTACCCCAACAATCCGTCGAATACGGGCGCCGAGCTGCCACCCGCTGCAGACAGGTTATGATTCAACGGGGGAGCCTCGCGTTTGGGAGCAAAGTCCGTGGTGCCCAGCGCCTGCGTTACCTCATCGAGGCGAAGCTGACTCGCGACCCTTTGCCTGAAAACGGGCGAATTCGTCGGGAGATTGCCAACGAGGGGTGTCGGCAGCGGTTGTCCGATCGGTGCTTGCTGGCTGACTGTGTTCGGCAGGGCACGCCCTCCGTCATCCATCGCCGCCCAGTCCAGATCGCCGCCTTCGTAGGTAAGAAAGTTGTCGTTAAGATTTACCTGCGGATTGTAAGCACCCCCCAGCGACAGCGAGAAAAACGGCTTTTCCGGGAACGATTTCGTGACGATGTCTATGCCGCCTCCCGTATAAGTGCCTGGTTGATCGGGTGTGAAGGTCTTGGCTACCACCACACGGTCGATCACTTGCGACGGGAACAGGTCGAGCGAGGCGGATTGCCGATAGGGGTCGGCGGATGGGACGCTGGCGCCGTTCAGCGTTGTGGTGATGTAGCGGTCATTCAAGCCGCGGATGACGGCGGACTTGCCATCCACAATCGTCGCGCCCGAGATTTTGGAAATGGACTCCGCCGCATTGCCTGCACCCACCCGGGAGAGAAAATCCGAGCCGAGCGCCTCCATCATGGATGATGAATTTTGCCGCTCGAACAGGATCTGTTCGGTTTGTTTGGTGAATTCCTCGGCGGTCACCTCGTACTCATCCATCTCATAGAATTCGGGACGCAGATTTCCATTCACTGTGGTCGTTTCGCCAGACAACACGCGGACATCGGTTACCGTAGCCGAGGCGAATCCAGACTTGGAGATTCGCACTGTCTGGACGCCGGTCGGAACGCCGTTCAGTAGGAATCGGCCCGCTGAATCGGATTGGGTCCCGAGCGTGGTGCCCCGCACGCTAATCGCAGCGCCCGCCATCGGTGAGCCATCCCAGGTGCTAACAACTACGCCCGCCACATTTCCTGCTTCCTGCGCGGTCGCATCCATGCCCACCAACCAGGCAAGTAGGATTACCGCCAGGATGCGAGATCGCGACACCCTCATCCGGATGGAGATCGTTCCCATGAGAAGGAGTTGGAGAGGGCACCGCTCAGGATCGACTGCTGGTACGAGCGAGTTGCTCCACCTTCTCAAGGTATCGCTGCACATTGTCTCGTGGTTTGAGTTTTTGCGCCTTCTTTAGAAGTTCACAGGCGGCAAGGTATTTTTGTGACTGCACGAGCAACTGTGCGTGCTTGACCATCGCCTCCGCTTCAAACCCTTGAACGCTGCCAGCCGTGCGGTATCGAAACTCCGCCTTCTCCTTCTGGCCATTCTTCGAGTAGTAGTCGCCCGCCAACAGGAGCGCCTCGCCATCGAGTGGGTTCTTCCCGAGAATCTGCTCCAAAGTCTCAATGGCTTTTTCGCCGGAACCGCCAGCCATGGCGGCTTTGGATTCCAATTTCAAGAGTTGCAGCTCATCCGATCCGCTGAGGGGTGTTCCGCCACTGCGGATTTTGGCGAACATCTGGCCTGCCTCCGCCCACGCATTGCGACTGACTAGAATCTGCGCCGCCCGCAACGCCTTTGCCGGATTCTGCCCATTATCCTTGGCAACAGCCTCCAGGTAAGCGCTGAGCGCGAGATCGCGCGACTCCTGGGACATGTAGAGATCGCCCAGCAAATAAAGCGACTGCGGGGTGGCCTTGTCCACCCGTCGCAACATCTCAAGACTAATGGTGGCTTTTGCCGGCTGCTCCCGTTGGATATAGATATTGGCTTGCAATGACCAGAGGGTGTTCCGCTCGGGATACTGCCTGATCAATTCGTCCAGTAGTGCGAGTGCGTAGTCGAAGTTCGCCGTGGCGATCGAACACTTCACCAGAGCGAGTTTGAAATCGATGTTCTCCGCCTCGAATACCAACGCCTGACGATACGCCGCCTCGGCCGAAACGTTCCGACCCTGACTCATATAGGCAAATCCCAGCAGTCCAAACACTTTTCCGTCACAACCCCCCAAAGCGATGGTTCGGACTAGGGGTTTGATGGCTTCGGCGTACTTCCCGTCACGAACCAACGCAAATCCGAGGTTCTTATGGGCGCGTCTGAAGTCGGGGTACTTTTCAAGGGCGGCCTCAAAATGTTTGACCGCGTTCGTAAAGTCTTCCGCCTGAAAATGGAGATTGCCGAGAGTGAAATCAAAAATCGCGGTACCGCTCGGCTTGATGAGAGAGGTCAATAAGGACTGAGCCCTCGTCGGATCATCGCGCAGCTGCGGCACCACTTTGTCGCGATAGATCGCCTGCTCCTCCGGCGACATGCGGGGCTCAATGTCCGACGCAAATCCGTAACTGCCGATCAGGCGGCGAGCAAACTCCGGGTCGTTCCACATCGACGCGAGCTCGTGCCCTTCCGGCAACGGGGCAAAGGTCGTCGGTGCCGCGGACACCTTACTTTTATCCGGTTTCGGCGCGGCCACGGCGAGGAGCCCGCCGGAGAGGCATATTGCCCCGATAAGGGTTTTCGCCCAGTTCACATTTCGCTGCATAGATTGGGTTATCATCGTGGTTTCCTATCCCGACTCCGGCGGCTCGTCGGCGACGATCCGCGTGCGAGTTTCCTATCTTCGTTCCTACCCCGCCGTCACCCGGAAGCGCATCGGAATTCGGATGTAGGTACGGACCGGTTGACCGTCCTTCATGCCGGGAGTGAAACGCCACTTGCGGATCGCCTCCAGCGCCGGCTTTTCAAACTCAGGACGCGTCGAATTCTCGACGCGCGGATCCTCGACTCGGCCCCGTTCATCTAATACAAAGAGCATCGTAACAAGCCCTTCGACCTTAGCCTTGCGGAGTTCCGGCGGGTACGCGGGTGCGACTTGAGTCACGGGCTCGGGACGCTTCTCCAGGTCGGCGACATTGAACGCCTCCTCCTGCGTCGCGGCGACAGCCGACACCGAGTGGGCTTCCCCGAATCCAGCCAGAGCGCCCCCCGATCCCATGGCCACCTCCAAATCAGCGCTCAAGGGAATGGCCTGCTTTGCCTCGGCCAACTGTGGCTCCGGGGCAGCCTCCGGCGGCTTTATTTCCTCGATCTGCGGCGGTGGGGTCTCTTGGGCCGGCGGGGGCAGATCCAGCACGCTGGTTTTTCTAAGTTCCAACGTGCGATCGGGTTTGTTGATACGATGGGCAAAGGGAATGACACCAAAGAGCAGCGCGGTGAAGCCCACTGAGAACATCACAGCAACCGCCGTGCCGGTTGATGTATTGTCGTTTTGATAAACCTTACGCATCGCGCCTTTTAGTGCAACCGGATCAACCCTTCTCCGTTGCGAGGCTAACGTCCTTCGCGCCCCCAAGCTTAGCTTCGTCAATCACTCGAATAACCATGCCCGAGCGGGCATTCTCGTCCGCTTGAATGACCACCGGCAGGGGCTCTTTCGCACAGAGGCGTTTCACTGTCGGACGCACGCCACCCAAGCCGATTTCCTTTCCTCCGTAGGCTACTTTTCCATCCGGTGTTACGGCAAAGATGATGCTGTTTTTCTCAATCTGACTCGCGCTGGCAGCGGCGGGCTTATCCACTTTTACCCCCGGCTCCTCAATGAAGCTCGTGGTGGAAACGAAAAAGATCAGGAGGAACATGATAATGTCGATGAGCGGAATTAAATTCAGCTCAATCGGCTCATCCGGCTCGGCAAGTGTGCGTCGAAATCTCATTGTTTAACAAGTGCGGGCGGCTGGCGGGGACCGGCGTAACCCGCGTCTCGGCGGGTTATAAACTGTGTCATTTCTCCTCGGAATTCGGGACGGAGGTGGCGCAGGGTAATCCCCTCCAGGCGTGATAGAAACGCGACATATTCGTGGCGTCGCCGTTTCGCAACCGTCGTAAGGCCCAAACCCGGGATCGCAATCATCATGCCGGTCTGCGTGGCAATCAGGGCTTCGCTGATACCCCGGGCAATGATTTCCGACGTGGAGCTGCCGCCCGTACCAATCGCCTTGAAGGTCAATAGCATGCCCAGCACGGTGCCGAGCAAGCCGAACAATGGGGCGGCGATGACCAACACGTTCAGAAACGCAATCCGACGGTCCATGTCGGAGACTTTCATCGTTTCGACTTCTCGGAATCGGCCTTCGACATCGCGCAACGAATGCGCTTCATCCTGCGTGTAGCGGATCAATTCGCGAATTCGATCGGGCGCTTCCGATGGTCGAGCCACCCAATCCCGCAGTACCCCATCCGACGCCCTGGTGAGGCCCCGATAGTGCAGCATGCGCAGGAGACGAAACCCGCTTGCGTAAAGCACAATCGCCAGCAGCGCCATGGCACCCATCACCAGACCGCCATTCGACCAAGTATGCCACATTTCGTGTAACAAAGCGTTCATGATCCTTGAGATGACAATGGGTTAGAACCCGGGGCCCTCTTCACGGGTGGCCGGCAATCCGTTCACAAAGCCAACGGCTGTCTGCTCCATGGTGCCGATGATTGCTTTAGCTCGACGACTCAGGAATGCGTGAAAGAGCAACGCTGGAATCGCGACCGCCATGCCTGTCGCCGTGCAAATAAGCGCCTCCGATATGCCAGCGGCCAACATCTTCGGATCACCGCCGCCAAAACTCGAAATGATCTTAAACGTCGCGATCATGCCCGTGACCGTGCCAAGCAGGCCCATCAAGGGCCCCGTGGTCGCGGCGAGTGCGAGGAACGGCAAACCCCGTTCGAGCCTCATCCGTGCCCCCAGCATCTTCTCGTAAAGAACCTCCTCTATATATTCCTTCTTTTCGTCGATATGTTCAATCGCGGCAGCTAGAAGGTCACCGCCCATGCCGGAAATACTCCGAACGTGCTGCAATGCCTTTTCAGGTTCACTGGATTCGAGATGTTGCAGAACCACCTGTAAATCGACCTCGGTCGCAAGTCGGACCCGGGAGAACTCGAACCACTTATAGAGAGCGAGCAGAACGGCGGCGACGCCCAAACCGACCAGCGGGATCATGACAATCCCACCCTTCTTTAGCTTTTCGAACAGAGATTCCTCCATGGCGGCAAGCTTGAATGCATTGCCGAGGGTTGGGTCTAACACCAGTTCGCCGGAGCCGGAGGCCACGAGCGTTCGACTAGCGGCCTCCAGAGCGGTATCCAGTTTGGCGATGCTCGGATCCGCCTTATTCAATTCCTGCTGTAATAGCCCCGCTGGACCTCCCGAACTGCCCGAAAACATTGCCACCGGTCCGATCAGCGCAATCCGGCCCGTCCGCAGCACGCCCGTCTTGTCCAAGGCCCTGCCCTCGATCAATTCTCCACCGAGGGCACCTTCGGCCCGTTTTAAAGCCGCTGTTAAAAGGATGGACCGTGCGGTGAATTTTTCCGCCGGCGCCATGTCCGCAGCCGCAGCGGCTTTATCCACGGATTCAAACAGCGGGCCAAATCGAGGCTCTTCTACAAAATTGAGACGGGACCGAAACGCGCGCGTGTATTCGCTCAGCAGCGATTCTATATATTTAACTTCTTCGCCGCGTTGTTTGGCTTCGGTTTTGAGCGCATTCAATTCAACCAATTGATTCTCCTGAACCCGTTGCGCTTTGGCAAATTCAACACGACGCTCCGCCACTTTTTGCTCCAGCTCCGTTATCTGTTTCGCGAGGGGAAGGCGGTCTGCTTCAATCTCCCCGCGAACTTTTGACAATTCAGCGAATGCTGCCTGCAAATCCTTGCTCGCCCCCGAAGCGAGATTGTCCATGTTTTGACCGAACCCGTCCGATGGCACGAGTACGATCGTCGCCGCAAGAAGGCCAAAGAGGCGCCTTGTCACAAGGCAATTGCAATTTAAGAGTTGTTTCATTTGATGACTACCGGAAGGGACACGAATCGGGCGGAGCGCTCGTTTCTATAGATTCGAATGACCTCCCGGACAGGAGACGCCAGCTCGCGTTTCACAGTCCATTCCCAACCCTCTTTCCCGGGCGATCCCACCCCGCCAAAATCTCCTGAATCATTGACAAAGTAAGCGGCCCCCAGCCCGATATAGACCGTCTCCACGGCGAGGTCCTCGCCTTTTTCATTTTTCCGCTTGTCACTAAAAATTGAGACCGCGTTGTTAAACTTATCCAGTTCATTGAGGATCCCAACCATCACCTGAACGCGCTCGGTCGCGAGCATCTTAGTGCTGATGGGATTGGCAGGGATTCTCGCCAGGAGCGGCTTCAAGATGTCCTGGAGCGGCAGGGGAAGCCGGGGAACCACCTCTGCGATCCGGACCTCGAGATCCGCCGCAAATTTTCGGGTTTGTTCGAGGCTCTCGTTGGACGCCTTAAGCGACGCCTCCGCGTGCAACCACTCCTTATCAACCTGCGTCGTGTTTGTACCGAGCCTGGTTATCTGGGTTTCGATCGACTTCAGCTCGCGATCCAGCAGTTGGGTGGTCTGATCGAGCAGATCCCGGTCGGATTGCCAGTCGGCCTTGGTCTTGGAGATCAATTGGCGGGTCTCGACCCATTTCTCAAGGGTCGATCGTGCCTCGCTCAGCGGAGCCTCCGCCTGGGCATGTCCACCCACGCATGCGGCGCACGCGGCAGCGAGGCGAATCCATCCCAAATACTTCGAACTCATTTCCCGACCTTGCGGGAGTGACGTCACAGAGGTGCGACAGCTAGGTTACGATTCCGTGACAAGCGAATCCCTCGTCGCTGCGATGTCTATTCAACCGATTACGGGAGTTGGGACCGCGGAGGAACACGGATGAACGCCGATTTCAGGCGCTTGGCCGGTGTTCCGTCGCTCACTCTGAAAGTGGGGGGCAGGCCTTCATTCTATCCGCGTCAATCCGTGTGAATCCGCGGTTCTTCCGTTACCGAATTCGCGGATGTCAGGTTCAACGGCCCAACGAGTTGACCGGAGTTTGGGTGCTGCAAGAAGTACCTCCTGGCTGAGTTGGCAGGGGTACTGGCACCACCAGTCATCCGGATGATCCCTGGATTCGCCTGGGGGTGGAACCGGCCATCATACAACCGGTGTCTGGAACGTCGCGGGGTCGGCGCTGTTGAGAGCGTCGACAACCTCGACAAAGGCCGTGCGCGTGAGGCCAAGAGTTTCCTGCAAGAGGCGAGTTTCGTCCGGGGAAATGTTTCCCTGGGTCTTTTTCTCTAACATCTCCAACTGATCAATGAACGTGCGCGCCGCCTCAAGGATCGGCAACTCGACATTGCCCGTCTGCGGATTCGGCAGCTTGCCAAGAAACATCAGAGCCATCTGCCCATGTCCCGTCACAAGTTGGGAGAATAGCGCCGCGTGACGATCCGCCACCGCCACGGTATTCTCGGTGGAACCATCGAGCCCATGCGGGACATTCATGGATTTTGTCCCTTGGATTGAGCACTAACAACCTCGCCCATAAGGATTTGGACGAGCTGCTTCAGGCGTCTTTCTGTTGCGATGGCTTCCAGAACGGATTGTTGAGCTCGCGGATTGTCCTGGAGAAAAAGTCGGGCGATGAGGTCTGCCAGCTGCCCGGCATCAGGCCATTGAGCGAGCGATTCGATGAACCGGTCAATTGTCTTGGGGCCATCGATTTCTCCGACCGCTTTCTTGAAGGCATCAAGCGGCAGAGGGATCCCCTGTCGGGCGCGGGCTTCGGCGAGTTCGAGGACCCGAGACCGGAGAGCGTCGACGACCAGGCTTTCCTTCGGATCGGGCGCAAGTAGTTCCATGCGATACTGCCGAAAGGGTTTGTAGTGTATGATGCCCGCCAAGCGGATGCGAACCACGCCTTGGAGAATCAAATTCGAGGTGCCGTCGGGATTTTCGACTGCGGCGCGAATCAGTCCGAGGCACGCAACGGGGCATGGGGATTCGGACCGGGCTCCGGGTCGCTGCAGGGCAATGGCGAACATCCGATCCCCGGCAAGCGCCGCACTGAGCATGGCGCGATAGCGCATCTCAAAAATGCGCAGCGGCAAAACAGCGCCCGGAAAGAGCACCGTGTTAAGAATCATGACGCTCGTTCGAGCGGGCAGCTGCATGGTTTAAAGTAAATGGGATGTGTCCGCTGGCAAGCGGCGGGCCGGGTCAATCGCATTTTTAGCCTGAGAGAGCATCAAGGAATTGTTCGAACGCCTTGCGGGTGGAGTCAAATGCCAGGTCGGCGGGGGAAACGTCGCGAGGAGTCAGCCAGCAAACCGCCGACACTTCGTTCGAGTCGACGACCCCAGTCGAGCCATCGAGCCGGGCGACGAAATAAAGATCCAGCACGGGGTAAACTAGATTGCGGTAGGCGTATCGATTGGGTTGCGAACAGAGGTAACGGAGTCCGCTGGGTTCGATGCCGACCTCTTCGCGGAATTCCCGGAGCAAGGCGGCTTCATACGTTTCTCCGGGATCGACGAACCCACCGGGGGGTGCCAGCCGCCCCAGGGAGGGTTCCCGGGCGCGACGAATCATGAGGACTTGCCCATCCGCTCGTTGCGCAAAGGCGGCGACCGCCGCTGCGGGATTAAAATAGTATCGAAAGCCACAGAAGGAGCAGTCGATGAACAATACTTCGGCGGCGCGTTCAGGGAGAGCTCGCGAGCAACCGGGACAGTATTGAAACGCGTCAATCGGTCTCATTCAGATTTGTCAGGGGCAAACTAGAATACCCGCGCCCAGAGGACCTTCAAATAACGGCCCTCCGGACAGTTTGAGAGCACCGGATGGTCCGCACCCGCGCCCGTGCTATCCAAAAACTGCAAGCGTCGGACCATTCGATGAGCCGCCTTGGTCACCAAGCGCTCGAAGTCCTCGCTGGTCAGCAGCCCGGAACAGGAACACGTCACCAGCAAGCCGCCCGGTTTCAGGACGGCCATTCCCAACGCATTCAGATCCTCGTATTTACGAATCCCCTCTGCTTCATCCTCGATGTCCCGCCCGAGAATGAGCTTGGGGGGGTCCAGGATCACAACATCCGAGGTTTCCCCGTTTTTTTGCATCTGGCGGGCATAGGAATAGGCGTCGCAATGCACCCAATCGATTCGGGCCTGATTGATGTTGGCATTGCGCTTTGCCTGTTCGATGGCTTTTTCATCGAGATCAACGCCGGTGACCTCCGTCGCGCCCCCGGCCACTTTCGCGGCGAGCGCGAACCCTCCCGTATAGCAACAAAGATCCAGAACCCGTTTGCCCTGGGTGAAGGCGGCGAGCCGTCGGCGGTTCTCACGCTGATCGCAGAAAAATCCAGTCTTATGCCCCGTAGCAAAATCGATCTCATATTTAATCCCGTGCTCCTTAATGCGGACGGTCCTCACGGGATCCGAAGCGACAGTCCTGGGATCAATTCCTTCCCAGCGCACGATGTGTTCCTCCACGTCGATGACGGCCCGTTTGGTGCCGAGTCGCGTGTGCAGTTTTGGGAGCCAGCGTGACAGGCGCTGATGCATCCCGAGGCTGTGCACCTCGATGCTGAGCACGTCTCCAAGTTTATCCACCACCAAGCCGCTCAGGCTGTCGCCGTCGGAATGAATCACCCGGAACGCGTCGGTCACCTCCGGCAACCGGAGAATGTCGAGACGCAGATCGAGTGCGCGGTCGATTAACAAATCGAGGTGAGCCTCATCAGCCGGAACATCCCCGTGGTGAAACACCCGGAGCGGAACGCGCGCGCGCGGATTATACAAGCCGGTGCCATAGGGCCGGCCTTCGCGGTCATAGACGGCGACGAGACTGCCCGGCCGGGCATCGGGAGAGGCGGCCCGGAGCATGGCCGGGTAGATGCACGGGTGGTTGCTGTAGTATTTCAGCTGAGCCCAGGGTTTCTGCCAGGTTTCAGTTCCGGAGGGAGCTGAGTCAGCCCGCTGAAATCTGGGGGCGGGAGGGCCGGCAGGCCCCGGTTCGGAAGGTCGGCGGCGAAACGGAGGCGGAGATGAAGGGCGCAACACCGCTCCCGCCTACACAGGCAAGCCCGCGCTGACAATGAGGAAATTGAACAGCTCCCAACCAATTCCTTAGGCCCAAAGGGCCGTCATCCCTTAGCCCAGGCCATCGGCCTGGGTATCGGTATGGAATTCATCGATATCCCGGGGGGGGTAACCACCTGAATGATTTGATTGGTATGCCGATAATTGTACCCTCCCCACTCACCATGAGCGCTCAGCCCAAATTCAAGGTCGTTCCTACACTCGCCCAACTCGCCACAATGGACCGCGACCTAACCTTCCATCCCAGCACGGTCCAAAATCCAAAATGCCTCACACCGGAGCAGATCGCCCACTACAACCGCGAGGGGTATATCAAAGGCCTGCGCGTCCTCTCGACGGAGGAAATCGCCGCCCCGCGCGCCTTCTTCGACGCCATTCTCGCTCGGGTGATTTCACAGGGAGCCAGCAGTTACTCGATCCTCTCCGCCCACATGAAATACGGGGCGGTCTGGGACCTGATCACCCATCCCCGTATCACGGCCTTGGTCCAAGACCTGCTGGGGGACGAGGTGGTCGGCTGGGGTGCCCAAGTCTTCTGCAAGTTGCCGGGGGACGGCAAGATCATCGCCTGGCACCAGGACGCCTCCTATTGGCCCCTCACCCCCTCCAAAACGCTCACCGTCTGGCTGGCCATCGACGACGCGGATGCGGAGAACGCCTGCATGCGTTTTGTGGCTGGCTCCCATCACCACGGTCACCTCACTTTCAGGCCGAGTGACGCGAGCGAGCAGAACGTGCTCAACCAGACCGTTGAAAACGCAGAGCAGTACGGAACGGTGGTGGACGATGAACTGAAGGCCGGTCAGATTTCCATCCACTCCGATCTGCTCTTGCACAGCTCCAAGGCCAACCATTCGCAACGCCGGCGCTGCGGACTGACCCTGCGCTACTGCACCCCCGACGTGCGCGGCACGATGGGCTGGAACAAGGAGGGAATCCTCATCAGCGGAACCAATCCCGAGGGTCACTGGGGCAACCCACCCCGACCGGTGCGGGACTACGAAGGGATCTGAAGGAAATTAAGCTCTCCGAGCCCGAACGGTTGCCCATTCCCGCAATCGATTCGTCTGCTCGGCCATCGTGCGCGCCAAAGGGATCATTTCATGACCGGCGCGCAATAAATCGTCCGACGTGAGGTCGTGACCTGCGGCAAATGCGGAATACAGGCCCGCCACGACGACGGCTTCAATCTCGGCACCACTGAAATCGGGAGTGGCCGCGACGACCGCCCCAACATCAAAGAATTCCGCCGACCGGCCGCGGCGGTTGAGATGCACACGGAGGATTTCGGCGCGGCCAGCGTCGTCAGGCAGGTCGACGAAAAAAATCTCATCGAAACGCCCCCGCCGAAGCAGCTCGGGAGGCAGATGCGAAATGTCATTTGCCGTGGCGACGACGAACACCGGGGCGGTCTTTTCAGCCAACCACGTGAGCAACGTGCCGAAAACGCGGGCTCCGGTGCCGCCATCGCTCGCACCGCTGCTGGCCGTCCCGGCAAAGGCCTTGTCAATTTCGTCGATCCACAGCACAGCGGGAGAGACACTCTCGGCGACAGCGATCGCGCGTCGGACGTTTTCCTCGGACGATCCGACGTAACTTCCGAACAACCGACCCAGGTCGAATCGCAGGAGCGGCAGTTGCCATTCGCTGGCGACGGCTTTTGCGCACAGACTCTTGCCGCAGCCCTGCACTCCGAGCAGGAGCACGCCCCGCGGTGACGGCAGCCCAAACTCTCGGGCCTCGAGGGTAAAAGCCAATCGCCGTTCTCTTAGCCATTTTTTCAGCCCTGCCAGGCCGCCCACATGATCAAATCCCTCCGCGGGAACGAGGTATTCGAGCAATCCATTTTTCCGCACCAACTGCTGCTTTTCCGCAAATACCTCGCTGACCAAATCACCTCCCAGCCGCCCATGCTTTACGAGCACCCGGGCAAAAACATTTTCCGTCTCCGCCCGAGTCAATCCCCGCGCCGCTTCCATCAATCGGTCCCTGCCCGCCGCATCCACGTCGACGCGCACCGACCCTTGATTTTCCATTTCTTCGGCGATTTCATCGAGCAAAGCCCCCAACTCCGCTCGATCCGGCAGCGGGAGCGACAACACCGTGATCTCTTTTTCCAGCTCGATCGGAATCATCAACACCGGCGATACCAAGAGGATCGTCTTGAGACTATTCTTCAGGTGGAGGGCGATGTCCTTGAGTTTCCGAACGACCGCCGGATAGGCCGGCCCCATCCATGCGTGAAGGTCTTTGAAAACAAACACGGCGGGCTCGACCTGTTCCAGGATCTGATCCAGGGCTATCAACGGATCCCGGGTGGCCATGTTCCGGTGTTTCGATTGGATGCTCGTTCCCGCCGGAACCAAACCGCCCGTGCAGGTCCATGCAAACACTTTTTTGTTCCGTCGCCCGGCAACTTCCAAGACCGCCTCCTCGGCGCGGAGTTCTTCTCCGGTCAGCACGTAGACCAACGGATAGCGGGCACGGATCAGCAATTCCAATTCTGCGGTAAACGACACAAGGCCTACCGGTAGAGAGAAATCCGGCAAAAAAGAAGCCTGAACCCGCTTCCCCCTCGACACCGCGCGGTCCGGTCCAAATAGTTGCCATCGCATGAAACGTCCGAAAGCATACGCCGCCGCCGGCGTTGACATTGATCTTGGGAACCGCGTGAAAGCCACCCTGCCCCAATTGCTCGCCTCAACCCACCGACCTGAAGTCCTGGGCAAAGTCGGAGGATTCGGTGGGCTGTTTGCGCTCAACACGCGACGGCACCGCCATCCCGTCCTGGTCAGCAGCGTCGACGGCGTTGGCACGAAACTCAAGATTGCCTTCGCCATGAATCGCCACGGCACCATTGGCGAGGATTTGGTCAATCATTGCGTCAATGACATCGCCGTGCTCGGTGCCGAACCCCTCTTTTTTCTCGACTACCTCGGTACGGGAAAACTCGAACCCCACGTCTTCACCGAGATCATCGGTGGCTTTGCGCGGGGCTGCGCGGCCAACGGCTGCGCCCTGATCGGAGGAGAAACCGCTCAGATGCCGGGCTTTTATCAAGCCGGAGAGTACGACCTCAGCGGCACGATTGTCGGAATCGTGGACAAGCCGGCGATGTTGACCGGGCGGGAAATTCGTCCAGGCGACATTGTCCTGGGAATCGGTTCCAGCGGGCTACATACCAACGGCTATTCACTCGCTCGCAGGATTTTCCTGGAGCAGTGGAAGTGGAAACTAAACCGCCGGGTGCCAGAACTTGGAACCACCCTCGGGGAAGCGTTGTTGGCTGTCCACATCAGCTATGGCCCACTGGTTCAGTCTCTGCTCCGTAAATTTAACCGCCCCGGAAATCCCCGCCGGTTAAAGGGCCTAGCCCACATCACCGGCGGCGGATTCACCGACAATCTACCCCGGATCCTTCCCGCAAAATGTGACGTTGTCATTCGCAAGGGCTCCTGGGATATGCTGCCGATCTTCCGCCTGATTGAGGCGCATGCAGGTGTCCCCGACGAGGAACTTTACCAAGTCTTTAACATGGGCATCGGCATGACTGCCATCGTGGAGGCCGACCAGGCGAGTGCGGTGCTCCGGGCCATCCACAAAGCCAAGTTTTCGGCCTGGCACATCGGTGACGTCACCCGGGGCGGTGGCGCGTGCCGGGTTGAATGAATCGGGCCTTGCGAACAAAATGATCCCTCCCAGCACCAACGATCGGTTTTTCCAGCAACTCGTTGCCGTGGCCACCGGCTTGGCGTTTGCCGGAATGTTGGCATCGCTGGCAGCTGTCGAAGTTGGAATGGGAGGAAAATTGGTGCTGCGTTGGCATTGGGCCATTGGTCCGCTGGTGTTGCTTGGACTGGTTATCGGCATCCGCTTCTGGCAACTGGTGTTTCGTTCCGCCGCTCAGGAAACCAATCTCAGCCACCGCCGCCTCAAGCAAGCGGCGGCCGGACTGGTCACCATGGCGATCACCGCGTTTCTCTATCCCCTGCGGTTCGTTCAGCCGGAGCGACGCAACGAAGTCTTCATCGGCCTGGCGCTGGCCATTGTCGTGCTATCCTTGGTTGCCTGGCTCCTGTGGAAAACGATTTGCTGGGTGACCGAGAATGAACTGAAGGACGGCGAAAGTGAATAATCACGGGCATCGCATACGGTCCGATCGCTCGATCTCGGTTTCGGTCCCGATCGCCCCCGCGTCACAGGTCTTGACACCCGGAGCCAGTCACGGCTCATTTCAAGCGTTCGCCGGAGTTGGAATCAGTTTCGGTGCCGCTTTTCTTGAGATTGGCGGTAAACGTGCAACTTAAAATATTACGGAACAGTCCTTGACGCTTCCATCCCCCTCGCCTACGAAGGCCGCGAAAGAAAAATAGGAAAACCCATGGCTGAAAAATCCATCGAGCAACGAATCAAAGATATCATCGTCGAGCAGCTCGGCGTGAACGCTGACCAGGTCACACCCGACGCAAAGTTCATTGAAGACCTTGGTGCCGATTCACTCGACACCGTGGAACTTGTGATGGCGCTGGAGGAGGAGTTCGGCTCCGAGATACCCGACGAGGATGCCGAAAAACTGGCCACCGTCGGCGACGTCAATCGGTACATCGAGGAACAGCAGAAGTAGGTTCCTGAAGCGGCGCAGGCCGCGGTCATCACCGGGCAGACGGTTTCACCCGCTGCCCGTTTTTTCTTTTCCTGAGCAGGCGAAATCCGCACCAGGGTCTCGCCGGCGGGCCACCGTCGGAGCGGTGGGAACGTCCCCGTTCCATGTTGGGTTGGTGCAATGTTGAGCGGTCGAAAAACGCCGCTTAAAACAATTCATTCGATATGGGTAGTAACTGGTCAGATCGGCGGGTGGTAATCACGGGACTTGGCGTTGCCAGCTCCCTGGGCAATGACGCCGCCACCTTATGGCAAAATATCGTCGCCGGGAAATGCGGGATTGATCGCGTATCTGCCTTCGACATTTCCGCCTACGATTGTCAGATCGCGGCCGAAGTGAGGAACTTTGACCCAACCCCGGCTTTTCCCTCCCCCAAGGAAATTCGCCGGACGGATCGCTTCACCCACTTCGGAGTTTTTGCCGGATGGGGTGCACTCAAAGACTCCGGCCTGGATCTGAACTCGGTCAACCTAGACGAAATCGGAGTCTTCCTGGGGTCCGGAATCGGCGGCCTCCACACCACCGAGGAGCAACACACGATCCTGACCGCCAAGGGCCCAGGCCGAGTCTCGCCCTTCATGATCCCGATGCTGATCCTGAACATGGCCTCGGGACTCTTCTCGCTTTACTACCGACTGCGTGGCCCCAATTTTGCCACATGTTCCGCCTGTGCCACCGCCACTCACGCCATCGGTGAAGCCTGGGCCACCCTCAAGCGCGGGGACGCCCAGGTCATGTTTGCCGGTGGCACCGAAGCGACGGTGGTTCCCATGGGGATGAGCGGATTCGCCGCCATGAAGGCGATGAGCACCCGCAATGACGCTCCGCAAAAGTCTTCCCGACCCTTCGACCGCGACCGGGATGGCTTTGTCATGGGCGAAGGGGCCGCCGTGGTCGTCCTTGAGGAACTGAGCCACGCCCGCAAACGGGGTGCCCACATCTACTGCGAACTGGTCGGATACGGCAACACCGCCGATGCCAACCACATGACCGCGCCACACCCGGAAGGGGAAGGGGCGATTCGCGCGATGAAGATGGCGCTCCGCCACGCGGAAATGGCCGCTGATCAAATTGACTACGTAAATGCCCACGCCACCAGCACCCCGGTCGGAGATATCTGCGAAACCCGGGCTTTGAAGAACCTCTTCGGGCCGCACGCGAAAAAATTGGCCATCAGCTCAACCAAGGGTGCAACCGGCCACATGCTCGGCGCCGCTGGCGGCATCGAGACCGTCCTCTGCTGCAAAGCGATCGAAACGCAGGTCCTACCCCCGACGATCAATCTGGACAATCCAGATCCCGAATGTGACCTGGACTACATCCCGCACACGGCTCGCGAGCAACGATTCAACACGTTCATGAATAATTCGTTCGGCTTCGGTGGCCACAATGCCGTGGTCGTCGGACGCCGCTTCACCGGATGACGGGCTCAACGGCGGTTGGCTGCGGCCGGCTCCACTCACTCATGCGAGTCGAATATCTTGACCGGGTCGTTGATCCCAAGGCCCAGCGACAAATCCCGAATCCCGCGCAGAATGCTAAACGGATGACGGAGGACTATCAAACTACGACAGGATGAACTTCACACGCTTCGTTTTTGCCGCCTTGCTCAGCACCGTGATTCTCGCCTCGGCTCCCGGTTGCGGGGACGGCGGCCACGGGAGACAAACAGCGGGCGCATCTCCTCCCGTCAAGCACGCGCACACGCCACCCCATGGCGGCACCGCCATTGAATTGGGCGACGAGTCCTTCCATTTGGAGCTTGTCAGAGATCCCGAAGTGGGAGTCATGAAATGCTATATCCTGGATGGACACCTGGAAAACTTCATCCGGGTGGCAGATCTTACCTTTACAATCAATGCCCAAGTGTCGGGGAAGCTGGAGCGTCTGTCCTTTCAGGCGATGGCGAATCCTGCCACGGGGGAAACTGCCGGAGACACATCGCTCTTTGAGGCGCACGCGGGATGGCTGCGGACCGTCGGCAAGTTTGACGGGGAACTGGTTTCGTTGACGATTCGCGGCACAAAATTCGGCTCGGTGCCGTTCAAGTTTCCCGAAGGCAACGAGAGACCGCCGCCGAAGTGAGCGGTAAGTACTGACGACGAAGCATCGCCTTCCGTCTACGATTTCCTGCAGCGCGCCCCGCCGGGTCTCCTTCTTGGCGCGACCTCCTTGCCAAGCTCTCCAAGGATTCGGTCGTCGCCGTCACACCAACACCAACACCGATTGATCCCCGATAAATTTCGTCAACCAACCGCCTACTTCAACGGCGCCCACTTTTGGTGCTGGTAACGGTTCCAAACCCAGACGAAGTCCGGGTTGTTCTTACCGCCACCAGCCCAGTAGAAGCTATCCTTGCCCTTGGAGGAATCGGTGGCCGCTTGGATCGTCTTGGCGTCAATCCACTTGCGCCCTTCCACGTGGTTGTCGGCGAACGAAAACGTACTCCAGTTTCCGTGGAAAATAGCGAAAGGATCGACCCAGCCTGGGGAGCCCACATTGAGGACCCAAGTTCCGGCATTAAAATTTCTCGGATCGGATTCCTCGATGAAAACCATCGATTCCGACGCATTCTGGATTCCGCTGGATTTTACAAAAGGAGGTTGAATGGTTGGTTCCCATCCGCCGCCGTTCATTCCCTCCGCTTTCGAGTAACTGTCGTAAGCCCACCCTTTTCCCGGACTGCGATTCTTGGTTCGAAGATCACCCGGACAGTGGTAGGCACCGTAGGCAGTGCAATATTTCCAAATGGGTCCGTTGCTGAGGCCATTGCGGACGCGGCTCTCCGCCTCCCCGGTACTGATTCCTGCTGCTATATCCGGGCGTGGTCCGGGCCAGTAACCGCCGCCGTTCATGTTCACGCCATTGTAAATACTCGGGGCCAACACGTCGCGGTTATCCTCAGCGTACATGTACCAGCCCAGGTTGAGCTGCTTCTGATTGCTCGTGCATGACGCACCGGTGGCCTTCAATTTTGCCCGACCGAGTGCAGGCAACAACATTCCCGCCAAAATGGCGATAATCGCGATGACAACGAGCAGTTCGATCAGGGTAAACGCTCCAACGCCCAATTTGCTCGGTGGAGAAGATGCAGGGACTTTCATGGGTGATTAATAAGTTCGCGTGGATTCTCGCTCTGAATAAAGCAGAGAATGTGGAGGAGAAAAGGGGAAATTAGCGGGTTCGCATTTTCAATGGGCGTCGCAGACTCCGACCATTGCAAGTCGCAGCCCCCGTTCTTAATTCGCCCGTATCGGCGAAACCCTCGGCTTCCACAAATGTACCCAGCCGGCACGCTACTTGAGCGGAGCCCACTTTTGGTGCCGGTAACGGTTCCAAACCCAGACGAAATCCGGATTGTTTTTGCCACCTCCAGCCCAGTAGAAACTATCCTTGCCCTTGGAGGAATCGGTGGCCGCTTGGATCGTCTTGGGGTCGATCCACTTGCGCCCTTCCACGTGGTTGTCGGCGAACGAAAACGTACTCCATATTCCGTGGAAAATGGCGAAAGGATCCACCCATCCTGGGGTGGCCACGTTGAGCACCCAGGTTCCTCCATTGAAATTCCTCGTATCGGACTCCTCAATGAAAACCATTGACTCCGCGGCACTTTGGATTCCGCTGTACTTCACAAAAGGTGGTTGAATGGTTGGCTCCCATCCGCCGCCGTTCATCGTCTCCGATTTTGAGTAGCTGTCGTATGCCCAGCCTTTTCCAGGACTACGATTCTTGGTTCGAAGATCACCCGGACAGTGGTAGGCGGCGAAGGCCGTACAATATTTCCAAATCGGTCCATTGCTGAGGCCTTTTCGGATCCGGTTCTCCGCCTCACCCCGAGTGATTCCTGCCGCGATATCGGGACTGGGCCCGGCCCAATAACCGCCACCGTTCATGTTCGCACCATTCCACTGACTCGGGGCCAAGACATCGCGGTTATCCTCGGCGTACATGTACCAACCGAGATTGAGCTGCTTCTGATTGCTCAAGCATGACGCACCCGTCGCTTTCAGTTTTGCCTGGCTGAGCGCAGGCAGGAGCATGCCCGCCAAAATGGCGATAATCGCGATGACGACGAGAAGTTCGATCAGGGTAAACGCTCCAACAACCAATTTGCCGGGCGCAGGAGATGAGGAAGCTTTCATGGATTGAGAACGTGTTTGTGAGGACTTTGACTGTGAATAGAGCAGGAAGTCCGGGAGAGGAAAAGAAAGAGTGGAATTATCGTGCGGATTGCGTCCGACCCAGGGGCAGGGTCAATTGATCCGGTTCACTTAGGGGTCGCGCGTCGTATCCCAACTCCCGCAATGTCTCAGCGAAATCCGCGGCAAACCCGTGCAGCGTATACACACGGGAGGGGTTCACCTGACGGACAAATTCCAACAGATCAGGAAAGTCCGCGTGATCGCTCAGCGGAAACGCCGCGTCCGCCTGATATTGATACCGGCAAGAAGGATCGATCGCCCACCCGGTGATCACCGCTTTTCGGACCTTGCCCACGCTCGCTTCCAACCGTGTCACGGCAGCGCCCGGTGGAGCGATCACCACGTGACCCCGGGCTGCGGCGGGATCCCACTCCGCATAGGTAGGCATCGATTGCCCCAGGGCGGCATAGACCCCAGTCATCGTGGACGCCGCACCGTGCAACATCACGCGAAGGTCCGTCTGTCCCAGGGCACAGAGGATTTCCTGAGTCTTGCCCAACGAATACCCCAGCAGGACAGGCACCTCGTCGGCCGATATCGTCCTTCGGCAAAACTCGACCAACGCCGCAATGACTTCGGCCGTCGGAGGAAACACATAATGGGGCCGCCCAAAGGTGGTCTCCATGATCAAGATGTCCGACGGATGCGGTTCGCAACCTTCGGAGGCAAATCCCCGGCGTAATTTAAAATCACCCGTATAGAGGAGCGATTGACCCTTCGACTCAAGGCGCGCCATGGCGCTGCCCAGGATATGGCCGGCAGGATGCAGTGTGATGGTGCCGGGGCCCCAAGCTTGCGGAGTACCGAAATCAAACACGTGCTCCGTTCGCTTTCCCGCTACGCGCGCACGCATGAGCTTTTGCGTCGCCTGACTGAGAATGACCTCACGGTGCGCTCCCGTATGGTCCGCATGGGCGTGACTGACAAACGCAACTTCTGAGCCTTGCACCCGGTGATGCGGATCTAACCAAAGTCCCCAGTCCGGCAGATGGATCCCCCCTCGCTCATAATGGAATGCCAGCACCGGAGCAGTGATGCTCATAGGGAGCTGACCCCAGGCGCGTACACGTGAATCGGATCGGGTTCCAGCGGAACCAGCGGCATTGGATCGTCATGATCCAGGAATTCCGAGCAGGTTCGAAAAAAATCAGCCCGAGTCGTCACCCGTCGGATCCGGTGGAGAAATAAACCCAATTCCGGACCTGCCGAACCGATGCCAGCACCCACGAAATTCATGTATTTCTTCATCTTCTCCACCTGCAACCGTTCCCGCGCTGCGGGCGGCTCGGTGGTGCGATATAGATCCTCGACATAGGCGAGAACGGTCCGACCGGTCGGCAGCACCGGTACCTCCCCGCGGCGTTGTGACCGAATCTGATCGAAGATCCACGGATTGCGAATGCAACCGCGGCCGATCATCAATCCAGAGGCACCGGTCGCCTCCAGCACGGATGCCGCCCGATCCGCTGAATGGATGTTGCCATTGGCCAGAACGGGACACGCCATCACCTCAACCGCGCGGGCGATGTAGTCGTAGTGCACTTCGGTGCGATACATCTCGATCACCGTTCGCCCGTGCACGGTCAACAAATCCACCGAATGTTTCGCGAAAAGGCGAAGCAGCTCCTCGAACACTCCGGGATCATCAAAGCCGATCCGTGTCTTCACCGTAAAACGGATCCCTCGTTCTCCCACCGCCTCGCGCAGCGCACCCAGAATGGCGTCGATCCGCTTTGGCTCGCGCAACAATCCTCCACCGGCGCATTTCCGATAAACCACGGGCGCTGGGCAACCGAGATTAAAATCCACTGCGGCTATTGGATACTGCTGAAGTTCGCGCGCCGCACGTACCAACGCTGGGATATCGTTCCCAATCAGCTGGGCTATCGCGGGACGCCCCGTCGGATTATCGGTGAGGCTCTCAAGGATCGACCGCTCTAGGGTCGAAGTCGAATGAACCCGATGATACTCTGTCCAGTAAACATCCGGACCTCCGTACCGAGCCATCAGCCCCCAAAACGGCAGGTCCGTGACATCTTGCATCGGCGCCAGCGCCAGCAAAGGCTCCTTCCGTACCAGCAGGCGGCTGAATTCTTCAGTGGATGACATCGGAATAACGAACAGCACTCAACGACTCCGCCCGGGATCGAATTCGAACGGGCAAAAACTCTTCTTGCCTACCCAAAGACCGATTTTCTCAAATCCCGCAACGTATAGAGCTCACCCTTCAGTCCTCGCACTCGCCGGGCTCCGTCCTTGCGCTTCGCCCCAAACCGTTCCTTCATCGCCAAAAACATGGACTCCACAAATCCCCTCGTCCCCAAGATTGATCCATCCGCAAAATACCTTACGCGAAGGCGCAGGAAATCTCCCAAACTGAGTCGGCCTTTCTCCGCAACCACCTTGAGTACCGCTGCCCGATCAAATCCTTTCCGCAAGGGTACTCCCGTCGCCGTAATCCCTTCCCGTTCCTCGCCCTTTCCGTACACGAACAGCCGGTACATCGCCATAATCTCCGCTTCCGGCCGATTATTCACTCCGGGACCAGCCTCCGCGGGCACCCGTTCCAACGCGGCCACCACCCTTCTCACTCCCTCCATCGCTCGCCCCCTCCCGAGGGTTGCCTCCGCATACCCACTCCATCGATACTCCGCCGGATCCATTACGATCCCAGCCCGCACTGGATTCAAGTCAATATAGGCTGCCATCGTCGCCAAGGCTTCCCCGCATCCGTCCACCAAGACACTCTTGAATCGCTCCTCCCAGAGAGTCCCCTTTCGACCCTTCTGCGAGTTGTACCACTGGGTGTACCGCTGTTTCAGCAACTTCATGAACGCGCTGATGTCCCACATCCGCGCCCAGAAACTCTCCAGATATTGCTCCAACTCCTGGTCTGCCTTTGTGTTTCGCAACATCTCGATCCGCTGTATCACCGTCCCGACGCCCACATACCCGGATAATCCGCGCAATTTCTGGACTAATACCTCGGCCGATGGCAACACCTCCGGGCGTTTCGGCACCTCCACAAGAATGTGGAAGTGATTCGACATGATGCAGTAGGTGAGGATGCGCACCCCGCAGAAGGCCTCATATTCGCGCATGAATTCCACGAACTGTTCCCGTTCCAAGTCCCCAAACAAGAACTGCCGGTCCACGATTCGGGAAATGCAATGGTAGTACCCAACCGGATGACTCTCCGGCACCTTCATTCGCGCCTGTCGCATTTCAGAACCAAACCAGAATGGCATTGGTATTGCAACAATTATTAATGACCTGTCCCTTTATACTGCTTTATTAATGACCTGTCCCTTTATACTGCTTTATACTTTTGTCTCCTTTTTCAGCGTTGGTCGGCTGCCCAATTTTGACAATTTCCCCAACCGCAGTCTTTCCGTCATCTTGATCCGCTCCGGTATGGACGATCTCCGCATCCAGGAATTGAAAGGCCTCTTGCCACGCTGCCTGCTGCCCGACTGGGTTCGGCTCGGCTCGCGCCTAGTCCGGTTGTTGCGCGACCCTCAATCCAGCGGCGCTCAAGATCCCGCCCTGGATCGCCTGCTCAAGGAAGCGCGCGATTCAAACGCCCGGTGCGAGCGTCGACGGCAACGCGTGCCATTGCCCTCGTACCCGCCGGACTTGCCAATCACCGCCGCACGGGATGAAATCATCGCCGCCATCAAGGCGAATCCCGTCGTGATCATCGCCGGAGAAACGGGATCGGGGAAAACCACCCAGATCCCCAAGATGTGCCTCGACGCTGGCCTAGGAATCGAGGCGATGATCGGCTGCACACAACCACGACGCGTGGCTGCCTTATCGATCTCCAAACGCATCGCCGAAGAGCTCAACGTAACGTGGGGCCGGGAAGTTGGTTGCCAAATCCGTTTCGACGACCGCTCCGGAGAGGATACCTACATCAAACTGATGACCGACGGCATCCTGCTGGCTGAAACGCAGGGCGATCCACTATTGTCGGAATACAACGCCATCATCGTCGACGAAGCTCATGAACGAAATCTCAACATCGATTTCCTCCTGGGTTACCTCAAGGGACTCCTCACCCGACGGACGGATCTAAAACTGGTGATCACATCCGCCACCATCGATACCGAAGCCTTCTCCCGCGCCTTTAATCACGCACCCATCCTCGAAGTCTCCGGCCGGATGTATCCAGTCGAGACGATCTATGCCCCGGTGGATCAAGCCGCCGAGGAGAACGGCGACATCACCTTTATCGACGCTGCCGTGCGCGCCGCCGGGGATGTCCTTCAAAATTCCGACCACGGAGACATCCTGATTTTCATGCCGGGCGAGCGGGACATTCGGGAAACGGCGGACCTACTCGAAGGCCAATGGCGGAGCAACGTGGAGGTGATTCCCTTGTTCGGGCGTCTGAGTACAGGAGATCAGCAGCGCGTCTTCGCTCCCTCGTCGCGTCGTAAGATCGTCATCGCGACGAACATCGCCGAAACGTCTCTCACGATCCCCGGCATCCGTTTCGTGATCGATTCCGGACTCGCGAGGATCAGTCGCTACAATCCGCGCACTCGCACCCGGCGATTGCCCGTCGAACCCGTCTCGCAGAGCAGCGCCAATCAACGCAAGGGTCGAGCCGGACGGGTGGAAGCGGGCGTTTGTATCCGGCTCTATTCCGAAGCGGATTTCAGCGAGCGTCCTCCGTTTACCCAGCCAGAAATCCAGCGAGCGAATCTCGCTGAAGTCATTTTACGCATGAAGGCGTTCCGGTTGGGCGACATCGAAACCTTCCCGTTCCTCAATCCCCCTTCGCCTGCCGCCATCCAAACGGGCTACACCCTCCTCCAGGAACTGGGGGCACTCGACGACTCCCGTGAATTGACTACTCGGGGACATGACCTCGCACGTCTTCCCATTGATCCCACGCTCGGCAGGATGCTCCTCCAATCCCAGCAGGAGCGCGCCACCCCTGAACTCCTCATCATCGCCGCCGGCCTCAGCATCCAGGATCCCCGAGAACGTCCCCTCGAACGCCGAGACGCCGCTGATGCCGCACACAAACGGTTCGCCGACTCGCGCTCCGATTTCCTGAGTCTCCTCAATCTCTGGAACGCCGTACACAGTGAATGGGAAACCCTGCGCACGCAGAACCAGCGACGCAAGTTCTGCAAGTCTCGGTTCCTCTCCTACCTGCGGATGCGCGAGTGGCAGGATCTTCACGCCCAACTGACGAGTGCCCTCGATGATCTCGGAACCCTTCGCCGTCATGACGCTAATGCGACTTACGAGGCGATTCACCGATCAATCCTCGTCGGCTTCCCCGCCCAGGTTTCGGTCCGCACCGAACGGAATCAATACCAGACCGCCGGCAATCGAGCCGTGATGCTTTTCCCAGGTTCCGCGCTTTTTCAACGACCCGAGCCCGCTCGCAAACCAGGCACTCCCCTCAAAAAGGACGCCTCGATCCCCTCCAAGAAACCCTCGCAACCCGCTTGGATCGTCACCGGCGAAATCGTCGAAACGTCGCAGACGTTTGCCCGCACTGCCGCCGGCATTGATCCGTTGTGGATTGCCGAGCTCCTACCGCATCTCTGCAAAGTCACCCGCACCCACCCGCACTGGAGCGCCACTGCTGGACGGGTGCTGGTGAACGAAACGCTCACCGTCCATGGTCTCGAAGTCCACCGACGGAAGGCCTCCTTCGGAAACATAAATGCTGCCGAGGCAACCGCGATTTTCCTCCGCTCGGCCCTGGTGGAGGAACAGCTGTTCCCCCGCCCAGAAGACGGAGGCGATGAATTCCGGCATGCGCCCTCCCGCAGTCCGTCCAGCCGCGATTTACTCTCGACGCTGCCCGCGGACGAACGCCCATTGCCCCCGGAATTCTCCTTCCTCGATTCCAACCGCCGCGTCCTGCAGAAAATCGAACATTGGCAGACGCGCGTTCGCCGTCATGACCTTCTCGATCCAGAGGAAGCCCTGTTCCGCTTTTACGCCGCACGGATTCGCGAGTGTTCATCGCTGCATGAGTTTCGTCGCCTACTCGCGGGGCCCGTTCCGCCGGAATCCCTCTGCGCCACCGAAGGGGATCTCGCCGGAGACAGCTCGCTCCGTTTCGACGCCACCGCATTTCCGGATTCTATCTCGGTCCAGGGACAGGAAATGGCTCTGTCCTATTCGTATTCGCCCGGCGAAGACCACGATGGCGTCACCGTGCAATTGCCCGCCGCGCTCGCACACAGCGTGCTGCCGGCAAATCTCGACTGGGCGGTACCTGGACTTCGGGCCGAACAAATCACCGAACTCTTGCGAGCCCTGCCCAAAGCGCTCCGTCGGGACCTGATGCCCTTCCCCCCCAAAGTGGAGGAGATCGTACGCGACTTTCGCCCGGCCGGCCCGACGCTTCTGCCCGAACTCGCCCGATTTCTCCGGCAACGCTACGCCGTGGAAGTGACCGCATCCGCCTGGTCCGAAGGAGCCCTTCCCGCACACCTCCGTCCCCGCATTCAGATCGTAGACCACGATCGGAAGACCCTGGCGGCCGGCCGAGATCTCGGGGAATTGCAGCGCAAACTTCAAGCCACGCCCGTCCGCAAAGGGGAGGATTCGCAAGGATGGAACCATGCGGCCCGGCAATGGGAACGGTTCGGGTTGACGGGCTGGACTTTTCCGGACCTTCCCGAACGAATCACCGTGGAAGAAGCGGGCCAATCTCCCTTACTGGCTTGGCCGGGCCTGGCTCTCGAAGAGCAACACGTCAATCTACGGCTATTCCGCAGCCCGGAAGCCGCACGCCACGCCGGACTTCCACCCCTGCACCGCCTCCTTGACCTCGCCCTGCACAAAGACCTCGCCTGGACCGAAAAAGACTTTCGGATTCTCACCCGATTTGAATCCGCTCTCGGCGGGCCGGCCGCACTTTCAGAATTTCAATCCTCGGCCCTTCGCCATCTCCAAAGGCACCTGTACCCGACCGAACCATTTCCCAGGTTGACGGCCTCTCAATTCCAGGAAGCAGTCGCGACGATCCGCGGGAGGCTCCGCACGATCAACCCGACATTTCTCGATCTCTTAAGCCGCATTCTGGATCTTCGCCAGCAGATCCAGCGCAAGCTCAGCGCCCTCACAGCACCGCCCATTCCCGTCAAGAGCACGCGGACTCTCACCGATTTCCAGCAATTGGGACAGGCCTTGGGGCAGCCCCTCGGACAGCTCGCCGCTGAACCTCCGCCGCATCCGCTCGCCGCTGAACTCTACCGCCTGGCGCCCCTGAATTTCCTCGACCAGATTCCTCATGAGCAACTGGAACAGTTCCCGCGGTACCTGAAGGCGCTGCTCATCCGGGCAGAACGTGCCGAACTCAATCCCCAGAAGGATGCGGAACGGATGGGCCAGCTAAAGCCTTATCTAGAAGCACTCGACACTCTCCAAAAGGCATCCGTCCGTTCAAGCCTCGCTGCGGAAGCGCTACGAAACTTCCGCTGGTTGATTGAGGAATATAAAGTCTCCCTCTTTGCCCAAGAACTCGGTACCGCGGTGCCCATATCGGCCAAACGGATGGATCAATTTCTCGAGAGCTGCCGATAGAACTTCTTCGGTCTCACTCCGTTCGCAATGCGATCCTTAGCGACACCTAACTCTTGGAGAATAATACACCAGTCGAGTTGGAGAATGATGGTAATTTCGCCTCCTCAGCAGAATCTGTGGGTGGGAGGCGGTTCGGATAGTTTTCCAAGAGTGTGATATAGAGCTACTTCGAGAGCTCGATATGTCCTGAAGCCGTACGCTCGTCTGGTAGTCACTCGAATCTTGTTGTTAAGCCCTTCAACAGCGCCGCTGGATACCTCGCCCTTTGCCCGGAACCAATTCAGTATAAGCGGCTCGTGCCGCCGCAACATCCGGGCCACCTTCTTTATGGGTTTCAGCCGGCTCCGCATCGCCCTTCGGCACCACGCATCCAGGAATCTTCCCGCGTGAGCGACAGATCGGTACGTCCAGAAATGCTCGAACGATTCCTTCAGCATACACGCTCGGGCCGTCGCCAACTTGCTGCTCAAGATCGCCTCCAGCCGCTGGCGCGCCTTTCCCCGCACTCGACTCCGTTTCTTCAGTAGATTCCAGCGCATCTTCTTCAGCTTCTCTGCGCCCCCTTTCCCAGCCGCATTGAGTCGACTGACTTCCCCCCGCCGCACTTCATCCACGGCTTCGCTGAGATGTGAGGCGATATGAAAGCGATCCACCCCCAAAGCCGAGGGACGCAGAGAGGGATGCTTCCAGGGCTAAGCATTCCCGTTCCAGAAGGCCCCAGCACTTTAATCGGCAACGTAAACGAGCCCTCCGGCGTGCTTGAGCTAACAGCTCGCGCCGGTGGGCGGTTCAAGTAGACTAACGTGTAGTTTCGACGACAGGCTTGACGTCTTCGATGAC
The DNA here is from genome assembly GCA_945861565.1 of Akkermansia muciniphila. Lineage (GTDB taxonomy): Bacteria > Verrucomicrobiota > Verrucomicrobiia > Limisphaerales > UBA9464 > SIBK01. The sequence continues at coordinate 23,832 of CAMAUY010000027.1, read as the reverse complement.
CACTTATTCCCCTCCGATTCTACAATTCCCTCCTTCAAATCACTGAAATCTACCCACAGATTAGCCGGAAGAGCCCCATTTCGGAGGGCGATGCTTTCATCAACACTCTGAAATACTTTCCCATCCGCAACGTCTCGCCGGGCTGTTGCCCTGCCCTCGACGGAATCGATGACACGATCCCACTTCGCGCTCACCGTCACCCATCTGTTTCGACTTCTTCTAATACTATGGGAGGGACACACCGAGTTCGCAAACACCGGAACGCCGCGCGCAAACTTCTAGTTCATAGCGAGCAGCCGTGCGACGTGCTATATCATCCCAGGAAAACTCACCGGCGCGGACGATTGCCTGCGTCCGCGCGGCCGTCAACCGCGCCGGATCCTCCAACAGCGCGAGGAGGCGCAACGCCATCCCTTCGGTGTCGCCGCGCGGGACGAGATTTTCGTCGGCGAGTATTGCCGACGGGCCCGGCACGCGATACGCAACTACGGGCACGCCGGCCGCCAACATTTCCAGCACACCAAAGGGGAAACCCTCGATGGCAGATGGAAACATTCCCACGGAACAACCCGCCAGCAGCTTCGGCAGCGCGGCGGGATCGAACTCTGGCACGACTTCAATCCGATCCCGCAATGCTCGTGGAAAATGCCCCAGGACACCGGCGGCATCCGAAATCATCCCAGCCGTTCCCAGCAATCGAAACTGAACGTCGGGACGCGCTCCGCTGACGCGCGCCACGATCCCCGGAAAATCAGCCATTCCTTTGCGCGGATCAAAGGTACCAATGAACGCGATGATCGGCATTAACGGTTCGATCGTCGATCGAGCCAGCGCATTCCGTCGTTCGATGGTCAAGGCAAACGGGACGATGAGTACTTTCCCATCTGGAATTCCCGAGCCAACAAGAGCTGCTACGTCGTCCGCCGTGGGAACATTCACCAAGTCGGATTCGTGGCATGTCCGGATCGCATCCGCCACGATACGGACGTACGACCGGCGAAGGGAATCCCCGAGCAGAAAATGGGCGAGCCTTGATCGAAGCCGCGGGCGCGGAGGGATCGGCGTGGTCAGGAAATGATGGCTCAGCAGAACCGAACGGGCGACGAACAACGTCTTCGGCTCAAAATCCGACCTCGGGAATGGCAGTCGGTTGTGTTCATACTCCACCACGTCGAACTGGCCTGCATTGTTCCGAAGATAACTTCTCAATACACGCGGGTATTCCTTCGATCCCTCGCTGGCACCGATTTCCTCCGGCCCGACAACCGTGGCTTTCCATCCCAGGCTGGCCAAGGCATCGGCAACCTCAACATACACTTTTGACGCCCCAAGTCGGGAACTGATGCGATGCGGGCTACAAAATAGGATGCGCCATGGCATTTTCATCCCGGGGAGACCGGCGAGCCGAAAATAATTGATAGGACATCGGTTTTGACGGTCAGCGATTGTGGTTGAGCGCGGCTATTGGCTCGTGTTGGGACGCCCACCTACAATCGAAGAGCGCCGTCTGTCGCTCGATTTCCTGCGCGACCGGTCGCGGAAGGAGTTCGCTCTGGATCGATTCAATCTCAACGCGTTTCTTTATGTTCAATAGAGCGCCCGAACATTCCCGCCCCACCGCGACCCGACGCGAGTTCATTCGGTATGCGTTTGGCGGCTTTGGCGGATTGGCGCTCGCTTCGCTTCTGAATGAGCAGGCAGCTCGGGCTGCCGCAACCGATCCACTATTGCCGAGACCGGCCCATTTTCCCGCCCGTGCCCGCTCCGTAATATTTCTTTTCATGGCCGGCGGTCCCAGCCATATCGAGACGTTTGATCCGAACCCGCTCTTAAGTGGGCTTGCTTCGACAAAATGGAAAAGGGGCCCAAGGCTTTTTGTTAGTTGTTTTAGAGTTCGAAGTCAACGGGCGATTGGAAGTTTGAGAAACTATGAGAACGGTCGTTGCGGCGATGGAACGGGTGCAACCCGAGGTTGGGCACGGAGCGAAGCATCGGGCGTCGGCGGAAGTGTTATCGAAGTACCGGCTGTTCGTGTACGGCGCAGGCGAGGAACGGGAAGGGATTACGGCGGATTGTGTGCCACTGAGGCGAGGATTTGCTCGCGAAACGGTATTAAAGGTGGTGCGGGGAAGTTGTAGCGAACAGAGAGCCGGAATCAGGCCCGGTTCAAGCGCACCGAGATGTGGTTCGCGGTCACAAGACTTAAGCCTAAGCCGCGTCCCCACACGCAGGCTGGGATTGGATAGGCGGAGGCAGGGCTTAATTTCGCGCCGAGTTGGCGCTTGAAGCTCCCATGTGGGCGCCTCGGCCGCGATACGCTGTCAGGAAGATGATCAGCACCAAGGCCACGGTGACGGAGAGTCCGCCCCAGAACAGGGACCAATGGTTTCCGTCGCCCCGCGCGCAGGCCTGGTACCAGGCGCCAACGCCGAGGTAGCCGATGAGGCTGCCCACGCCACTGTTGACGAGCATGAGGAGTGCCTGGCCGCGCGCCCGCCAAGCCGGTTCTATGCGCTGGTCGAGATAAATTTGAGCGGTTATGAGCACCAGGGTGTAGGAGCATCCGTGCAGGAGCACGCCTGCGATCACCCAGGCGGGGCCGCCGACCGCGCTTAGGGCAAAGCGCAAAACACCGAAGGCGAGCCCGACGGCGACGATCCATTTCAAGCGCCAGTTCGCAAGCAGCGCGCTAAGGCTGAACATGGCGATGATTTCGGTGATTTGTCCGAGGCTCATCCACGCGCTCGTATGCGTAAGGCCAATCTCGCGCAGATGCGGCGGCGCGTAGAGATAGAATCCTGCCATCGGAATACAGAACAGCGTCGTGGTCATGAACACAACGCGGTGGTCGCGGTTCTTGAGCAGCGTGAGCGCATCGAGGCCGAGGTGCTGATGCCACTTGAGCGTCACGATGGAGCGTGGTGCTTCGAGCGCGGAGAGCAAGAAGGTGAACGCACACACGCCGAGCCAGGCCCCGGCAGCGCTATATCCGGCGAGCGCGCTGGTGTCGGCACCGAGTGCGCTGATCAGCCAGCAGCCGGCCATCCAGCCGAGTGTGGCCATGGCGCGGATGGGGCCGAACTCCTTCTTCGCGTCGGCGAGGCGCGCGAAGACGATCGTCGAAGAGAGACTCCACGCCGGCGAGGAGCAAAGAGCGTGCAGTTGAATCAGGCCCAGGACGAGCCACGGGTTTCCGTGTCTTTTTATCGCCGTGGTCGCGAGCGCCATTGACACAGCGGTCGCGAGCGAAAGCCCGCGCAAGACCCTGACCGGCGACGAATGATGATCCGCCATGGCACCGAAGATGAGTGGGGAAACGAAGGCCGCGAGTGCCGAGCAGGCGAAGGCATAAGGCTTGAGGTTCTGGAATCCGTGCGCGTCGAGCACATTGCTCAGAGGGACGAACCACATGGCGAGCGCCGCGCCCGTGATGAAGAAGAGCGCGGTGAGTTCCGCGTATTCCGCCCGGCGGATCGTCCTCAGCACGCGCTGCAAGAAACACGCCCGTCGTGAAATTACAAGCCTCAGGACTCCTGATATCGCGCCCAGACGTTTTACCGACGAGGAAAAGGCGTAACACAGGGAGGCCTCTCACCCTGCCCTCCCCGCCCCGAGGCGGGGGGGAGAATCCACCGAACTTAGCTGTGAGCGCCGTGATTCCATGAACCGGGTTAAGGCGCGGACTTCAGTCCGCAGGAACTTCCAACGGCCGGACGCGGCTGGGCATATTCCATCGCTGGTCGGCGTCTTAACGGTCCTGCGGGATAAAACCTCGCGCCCCGGATTGCCGGTTCATGGAGATGGGTAAAATGCCAGCCAAACGGAGTGGGAGCACCTACAATATCGGGATGCGCCCGGCTCGAACCAGCGATCCGGAACCGCCTATCGGAGGGGTTGAATTTTGACTCGAAACAGTTTGTCGATCGCTGCGGCGATTGGTTCGCGGTATTCGACGAGGTTGCCCGTTCCATTCGTCACGGCAATATCCATCCAGGGTCCGACTCCCAAACTGCGCGTTTGAACCGTGTAGGTCCTTGCCGTCAACGTTGGATAGCGAAAGACAAAACCATCGTCATCAACCCGAGCGTCACTCAGGTCGAAAATTGATCCTGGGTTCTTTGGGTCCGTTCCCGCGAGAAATTCCGCCCCATTCGAGAATCCGTCGCGGTCGAAGTCCTGATTCGCGTCCGCCGGATCATTTCGGTTCAACCCATTTGCGTCCTCCCACGCATCGGGTAGCAGGTCGCCGTCCGTATCGAGAGGCGGGGTGGGCGCAGGCAGTGCCTCGAATGCGCCCAGAGTGGGATGGAGGGCATAGCAATTCTCGAGTAGATCGGCTTTGGCGATTGTCAGGGGCAGTCCTTTCCCAACGGCAGGGCTGTTGGTCAACATTGAATGGCATTGCTTCCCATTTCAGTGAAGGTGCATCTCGCGATCAATCCGTGATGACACCCGACGTGGTCAATGCCACTTCCGCCCGTGCTCATGCGTGTGAAGTCGCAATCCATGACAATGTAATCATTCACTCCGGAAAGTTTCAGTCCGTCCTGATTCCCTCCGGTCCCGGTGTTGTTGTTTCCGGTCGTTGCCACAAAAATCTCCCTGAGCGGTAGGCGGCCGTCCGCGAAAGTCCGCAGGGGGGCACAGGATTCCGCCCACAAAAGGTGTGCATGAAACGCGACTCCGTAATGCATCAGCCACGCACACGCCTGGATCCAAAGATTGGGCCGATAAGTCAAAGTGAGCCGTCGAGACACGACGATTGGGTTGCCGCCGGCTTGAGTCGTTATCGGGGGCCGGGCGGGGGCGTCTTGAACTGCTTCAATGCGGACTGCGCGTTCGTTCGCACGCTGTCGGTTCGGGCGGATGTCGCCAGTCGTTGGAGTGTTTTCTCCGCCACGGCGGGAGCGGATGGGAGTAACGCCTGGGCGATTTGCAGACGGGCCAGTTCGGCCTCCTTCCCGACATCGTCGCCGACCTCTTGCTCCACCAGTTCCAGTGCGTCCGGATGCGTCACCTCGGCCAGTGCGGCGAGAACCACGCGCTTCTCCTCCGGGCGTCGGGCGAGTTCGAGGGCGGGTTTGAGCAGTTCCGCGCGTTTTTGAGCGGAGAAACCAGAATTTTCATCGCCGGCCAGCCGCACGTAGCCCTCGAGTGCCAGCGCGTGAAGGCTCACCTCTTTGGAGTGGCGAGCCAGCTCGAGCAGGTCTGGCATCAATTCCGCGTCCCGGGAATGGCAAAGGGCGCGTGCAGTCGCCTCACGCACGGCGGCATCGGTATCCTTTAAGCCGGCACGAAATGCCGCCCGCAGATGAGCGTCCGCGAAGAGCGCGCTCACTTGCAACAACGCGATGCGTGTCTCCACGTTGGCGCCGGCCAATCCCTTGACGATCGGTGTCACATCAAAGCGCCTCGTACGTTCAGTCCGCTCGACGATGGACTCAAACACACGACGCACATCGGCACGGGCTGTTTCATCGTTCGCCACGTTGACTAATTCAACCAGCGACGCGAGATGCGAGCCATCCGCGAGCCGACCGATCGCCTGGAGGGCGGCCTTGCGCGTTGTGGCCGAATCGCTCCGCGCAAGCAGGAACAAATTCGGTACGGCGGATTTCTCGGAACGAGCGGCGAGTGCCCGGATCAATTCCACCTGCACTTCAGGGTTGGCCGAAATTAACTGTGCGACCAAGGCAGCGGCGACATTGCCCCGATGCAGTTCAATCAACGCTTGCCGCCCCGCCTTTTGCTCCGAGTCCTCGGGCGATGCTGCGGCAGTCGCGAGCAGCGGAATTGCGGTGGAATCTCCCAGCGTACCCAGTGCTGCGACGGCGGCAACGCGCACCGAAAGATCGGTGCCTTGCGTCGCGGAGACAATGGCCGGTACCGCGCGAACATCCCCTCGTTCTTGCAGCAACCCGAGCAATGCCAATTGCATCGCGGGCGATGTGTTCGCGAGCAGGCGGGTGTACGTTATCGTGGCGTCGGGATCGGGCATTGAGCGAGCCATGTGGAGCGCCGCCGTTTGGCGGGAAGGGTCGTTGCTTTCAAGGCCGGCGGTGACCAGCGTCAGCCATCGGTCCCCCGCCGATTGAATCCGCCCGGCGTAAGCCGCCGTGCGGACGTGGTCCTTTTCTTTGGGATCGTCGAACTGCTCAAAAATGCCGGCCGCTTCCGCGCGATGACCTTCCGTCACGCACTGCACGGCGCACTGGATTAAGGCATCCACGATGGCGCTGCGGACGGGGTCGGACGCCCGCGTTACGGCCTCACTCAATCGGCGAATTGCTTCCGGGCCTCCGATCCTTCTCAACGCATTCGCGGAGGCACTCGCCACCCGCGGATCGGGATCGTTCAACAGATTGGCGAGATCCGGCAGCGCTGAAGGATCCCGACGTTCGCCGAGAGCGTGAATTGCGCCGGCCTTCGGGTTGCCCGCGGTAATTTTCAACGATGCCCGCAGCGCTTCACCGGCTTCGGGATAAGGCAAGGTTTCCAGAGCATCGCACGCGGCCTGATAGAGATGTTCATCGCTAAGTAATGCTGCAAGCGCGGGTACGGATTGAGCAGTACCCACCTGTTTCAGGCGTCGACACGCGTCTTCCTTTGCGGCGGGTGGGGCGTCGGATTGCAGCAGGGCAGTCAGGCGCGTTTCTTCGGCAACGACCGCTTTCGCTGGCAATGCGGTAACGGAAAAAAGGATCAGGATAACCAGGGCCAGGGTTTTCATTTCGATTCTCGTTCAGATTTCCCACGGCGTTCGGTAGGCGGTGGAGAGCAGTCGATTCGCCTCGTCGTCATTGACGAAATGTTCAGTTTCTGGAGACCACTTCAAACGACGATTCAACTGCAAGGCAATGCCGCCGAGCAACACGGCGCTCGCTGAACGTTGTGCTGTTTCGACGTCGCAGATCGTTCGTTTCCGTGTGCGCACGCAGTCGAGGAAATTCCCGGAGTGGCTGGGACTATAGTAAAGTCGCGGGCCGTTCGAATCCAGGGGACGCTCGAAGACCTCGTTAGAGTGAGCCGTGAGATGTTCGCGATCCACGGCGATCCAGCCGTCCGAGCCAATGAAGCGCGCGCCGCCACTGGAACCCGTCGAATCTCCAGGATAATGTTCCGCATGGACGATCACGCCGCTGGCGTAACGGTATTGTAGCACGTCCTTTTCCATGAACAGTTCCACCGGACCGGAGCGGTCGGCATCCAGTGCCCATTGGATGATGTCGTAGTGATGGGGGCCCCAGTTGATGTCGCCGATGCCGCAGAACATGTGCGCGTGGGAGACACCCGCGTAGGGCTGCCACGGTGCGGGACCGAGGGCCAAATCCCAGTCGAGTCCCGCGGGCACGGGTTTGGGTGCCCCAAACCGTTTCCACTCGAACGATCCACCGGGACGGCACGCATACACTTCCGTGAGTTTGCCGATGGCACCGTTGCGGACGAGTTCGCACGCGCGACGAAACTTGCCGCCGTATTCGGATCGCTGTTGGGTGCCGGCCTGAAATACCCGCCGATAGCGCAGCACCGCTTCTGTCATGGCTTGAGCTTCCCGGATGGTGATGGCAGTGGGTTTCTCGCAATAGATGTCCTTGCCGGCTTTTGCGGCCATGACGGCCATCACGCCGTGCCAGTGAACCGGGGAGGCAATCAACACAGCGTCAATGTCGTCTCGCGCCAACACCTCGCGGAAATCCCGATACGCTTCGCAAGAATGGTAGGTTCCCTGACCAAACAGTTGCGCGTAATTTTCATTGACGCGTCGGCTCGCGTTCTCACGCCGATCCTGCCGTGCATCGCACACGGCGAGCACCTGCACGTCACGTCGGGCGGAGTAGCCGCCGGGAACGTAAGTCCACCCGCCGCCGAGCAAGTGCCCGCTGCCCTGCGTTCCCACACCGATAAATCCCATCGTGATGCGTTCGCTCGGAGATTTCACACCGCCACGGCCAAGAGCGGAAGCGGGAATGAACGTGGGGGCAGCGACCGCAGCGCCGAAGGCGGTCACGCTCCGCTGCAGAAAGCGGCGGCGGCTGATCACAGAGGACGTTTGTTTCATGGCATGGATGGCAGGCATTTGCGGTTCACTGGCTTTTCACGAGCTTCAACCTTATAGGCGGTCTTTGGTAGAGAAAACGAAGTGAACGTAAACTACCGATAAGGATTGAATTGAGGGGCAGGTCATCTGCCCTATCCGAGAATTTGCTCCAACACTTGGCCGCCGATGTCGGTGAGTTTGCGGACACGTCCGGCGTGGAGCCAGGTCAGGTGTTCGTCGTCGATCCCCATCAGGTGTAGCAAGGTCGCATGCACGTCGCGGATATGGATTGGATTGCCGACCGAGCGGAGGCTGAAGTCATCGGTCTCACCCGCGGTGGAACCGCCTTTCACGTTGCCGCCGGCCATCCACATGCAAAGCGCGTGCCCATTGTGGTCGCGCCCGGGTTTGTCACCCAGTTTGCCGTTAACGAACGGCGTTCGGCCCATTTCCGAGGACCAGACGACAAGGGTCTCCTCCAGCAACCCGCGCTGTTTCAAATCGGCGAGCAGTCCGGCCACGGGAAGGTCCACTTCGCCGCAGTGTTTGGTCATGCCGCCTTTCACGTCACCATGATCGTCCCAGCTATGTGAGCCGATCTGCACGCCGTGGACGAGCAGGGTGTAACGTACGCCCCGCTCGACCAGTCTGCGGGCGAGGAGGCATTGGCGTCCGAATCCGGACGTGCGGGGGTTGTCGAGGCCGTAGAGGGATTTCACATGCTCCGGTTCGCCGGCGAGATCGACCAGTTCGGGTGCGGCGGTTTGCATGCGGAAAGCCAGTTCGTACGCGCTGATGCGGGCCTCCAATTCACTGGCATCCGGGCGGTTCACCAGGTGCTGTCGATTGAGCCAGGCAAGCGCATCAAATTCCTGGCGTTGCTGGGTGGCACTGACGCCAACGGGGCGGGCGAGATCTACGATCGGGGTGCCGGTGGGGCGAAGGAGCGTCCCTTGATAGGCGGCCGGGAGGAAGCCGTTGGTCCAGGCGGCCGTGCCGTTGGTGGGGGCACCGCGCGGATCCTGAATAACCACGTAGCCGGGGAGGTCCTGGTTTGGACTGCCGAGCCCGTATTGAATCCAGGAACCGACGGACGGGCTCCCAGGGAATGTGCTGCCGGTCGTGACATGCAATGTGGCTGGTCCGTGATTTTGGTTATCCACCTGGATGCCGTGAATGAACGCGAGATCGTCGACGTGTCGAGCGAGGTGGGGAAACAGTTCCGAAAGGTACCGTCCGGAGCGCCCATAACGTTGAAATCGGAACGGGCTGCCGACGCAGGCGTGCGGGAAGGTGAGTCGCCCCTGAAGTTCGCCGGAGGAGATACTCGGCACGCGCGGGATGGGCCGGCCATGGAACTCATTGAGCGCTGGCTTATACTCAAATGAATCCATCTGGCTCACACCGCCGCCCATAAAGAGGAAGATGCACTGCTTGGCCCGGCGTGGACGGTGCGCAATTCGTACGGCGAGCGGGTCTGCTTCAGCCGCGCGGAGCGATTCACGCCCGAGAAGATTTTCGAGCGCGAGCGCCCCGAAGCCGTTAAAGATTCGCCCGAGAAACTCCCTCCGGGTTGCACCGAAGAGACCGGGTTGGAAAGCGGGATGCGGTACGTTCATGTCATTCCAGAGAGATGAATTCGTTTGAATTTAGTACCACGCGGCATAAAGCGGCGGGGCCTTCGTCTGGCGCGCTCGACTCTACCAAGCTCCGCAGGCGTTGGACCTCAGCGGGGGCGGGGGACCGACCCAAGGCGATGCGAAACGCCATGTCAATTTGGGCCTCGGGCGAATTTCCCGCCTGTTGCCGTAGGCGAGCGGCAAATTGTCGCGCCTCCTCGCTGACGAATCCGCCGTTATACATCGCCAGTGCCTGCAGCGGCGTCACCGAATGCTGCCGACGGTCGCGCGATGCGTCGCACACTACGGCGTCAAAGGTTTGCATCATGGGCATGGTGAGGGACCGTTGCTGGTAGATATAGATACTGCGCTTCCGCCCCTCGGGGCCGGTTTGATTGGCCCACTTGCTTTCGTTCCATTTCACCGACTCGGCCAACCCCTCGGGCAGCGGTGGAAAAATAGGTAGGCCGAACGACTCCGGGTTCAGGCGCCCGCTCACCGCCAGAACGCTGTCCCGCACGGCCTCCGCCTCAAGACGTCGTCTTGGGTAACGCCAAAGGAGGGTGTTTTCGGGATCGATGGCGGCGGAATCGGTGTCGTTCCACTGCGACGATTGGCGCCAGGTCGCCGAGTTGAGGATGAGTCGATGCATCGCCTTGACGCTCCAATTCGATTCGTGAAACCGCCGCGCCAGCCAGTCGAGTAGTTCGGGATGAGAGGGTCCGCCGCTCAGCTTGCCGAAATCACTCGGGGTGGCGACCAGGCCGCGGCCGAAATGCCATGCCCAAAGGCGATTGACCATCACGCGGGCGGTAAGCGGGTTTTCTTTGCTGGCGATCCAATGGGCGAGAGTGGATCGGCGACTGCGCGTCGGCCAGCGTTTGAATGGGTCCAGCCGGATCACCGCCGGTGTCTGGTCGCCCGTCACACAACTGAGGAAACCCGGCTCGACCACCTCGCCAGGCTTGTCCCATTCGCCACGAGTGAGCACGTGTGTCTCGGGCACGCCGGGTTCATACGGGGGGCCGAAGGAATGCCGCAGCGACATGGCCACCGGTTGCAGACGCGTGATGTCCATTTGCGCCAGATGGATGCGGGTTTTCCAATCGATTTGCTGCGACTGCTGCTCGGGTGTGAGTCCGACTTTCGGGTTCGCGATCTTGCCGGCTGCTTCTATCTTTTCCAACGCGGCCAAGGCCGCGCGCGCCGCTTGCACCTCCGCCTGGCGCTGGGTCGTGAGTTTCGCCGCCCATTCCTTTTCCCCCGGCCGAAAAAAGTCCGCGGACAATGGGCCGCCCAGTTGGAATCCGTCGCCGGGCAGCGGACGCGGAATTTGCACCGTCGCGAAGAAGGCCTTCATGCGATAGAAATCCTTCGTGGGAATCCGCTCGTACTTATGATCGTGACATTGGGCACAGCCGACGGTGAGTCCCAGAAAGACTGAACTGACGGTCGCGGTCACTTCGCTGAGCATTTCGTGACGTGAGGCATCGCCGCGGGGTTCGGTAAACGGTGCCAGGCGAAGAAAGGTGAGGGCGACCGTCTGCTCGGGCTTCGGCTCGGGTAGTTCTCCCGCGCCCATGATTTCTTCGAGTTCGTCGCCGGCGATTTGTTCGAGGATGAAGCGGTCGTAGGGTTTGTCCTGATTGAAGGCGTCGATGACATAGTCGCGGTAGCGCCAGGCGTGAGGCAGATCCGGATCGCCTTCGTAGCCGGCGGTATCGGCGTAGCGGGCGAGGTCAAGCCAGAACCGCGCCCAGCGTTCTCCATAACGCGAGTCGCTCAAGAGCCGGTCCACGAGCCTCTCCCACGCCTTCGGATCGGCGTCCTGCACAAAGGCCTCGACCTCCGCCGGCGTCGGTGGCAGTCCGATTAAGTCGAGGTAAAGCCGGCGAACAAGGGTGTGCGGCGCCGCTTCGGGTGCCAGGGAAAGCCCCTTCGCTTCCAGTCGGGCAAGGATGAAGGCATCGAGGCCGTTGCGAATCTTATCGGCCGCACGCACCGGCGGCGGTGCGATTTTGGCGGGGGCTGCAAACGGCCAGGCGACGACGGGAGTGGATGCGGGTACGGCCGCCGGCGAGCGAATCGACAACGAGAAGCTCGCGAGAATTGTGCAGAGGAAACGTTGCATACGGGACCGATCGAAATAAAAATCCATCGAATGTTGCACGCGGCCGGGTCCGCCGCGCGGAACGTTTATTTCAAGACCACATCCCACACTTTCGATCGCCGTGCCTTACCCTTCGGCCCCTCGGCAGACAGGGTTACAACATATTCGCCCGGCTTGGCATACGTATGAATCGGGTTTTGCTCCGACGCCGTCGTGCCATCGCCAAAATCCCATTTCCACGAGTTGATATCCCCTTGGGAAAGATCCTTGAAAGCCACCTGTCGCCGGTCCATATCGATGACCTGGAATGACCATTGCACGTCGAGGGGCTTGCGGAAATTCGGCTCCAGCGGCATGAGGCGAAAGGCGCACAGATCGGAAGCGTCGCCGTACATCGTGGTTTTGTGCGAGAGATTCCAAAACGCTTTGAAACGCTCGGACTTTTCATCGTCGTAGTCGAGCACGGACCAGGACATGCCGATCGTCGTATTCTCCTTGAGTTGCGAGACGACGGCGGTCTGCGGTCCTTCGGCCGGCGCGTAGTCGAAGGGCGTGATCCAGAATTCCAATACCAGCTTGCCGCTTTGACCCGGTTTGAAGTCGTACGAGGTCGCGGCATTGGCGAAGGGCAATTCTTTAATCCAAGGCTGACACCCCCAAACCATCGCCCAGTCTTTGTTCTCCGCCGGCGTGAAGATGTGATAATTCTGAGCCTGCACGCCGTGAAAACGGAAGTGCGCCTCCCCTTCCGGTAGCTTGGCTGGATGCATCTGCTTAATGAGCGGACCGCCGGACAAATCACCATCGACCACCAACTCGAATATATCGTTGTGCAGGTCAGGCTTCGCGAAGTCCCAGAAATTATCGTACGCCTCGTACAGAAAATAGAGTTGGTTGATGCCCTTGACCCAGCCGACACGCACCGTCACGTCGAGGTCGCTGCGATCGAAGTTCGTCCCGCGCCCGCCGACGGTGTCGGCGAGTTGGTCGATGCCGATGGCGTAATCCTTCGGCACGATGTCCCAGTCATCCGCCTTGCCGTCGATGCGGGGGATTTTATCGGGCGGAAACTGGAACACTTTAAACACGACGTTCGTACGTTCGAGCGCCTGAGCCGCCGGAGCGAGCGAGAACAGGAGGAGCCCTAAAAGAACTGGGATTCGCATAAGGGCCAATCTTTCAATGCGCCTGAAAATCCTCAAGCGAGAATTCGGCGGTTGTGATCTATGACTCTTGCCTTTGATTGGGGGCTCAGGCGGAGGTGGAGACGCCAACAATAACGCCAGGGTAAGCGGAGGAGGTGGCGGTGGAGGCATTCGTCTCGTATCCAATACACTCTCGGGCAGCGGGATTATTCAAACGTTCGGCGGTGGAGGGTACCGACCTGGCGGATTGGGGCACCTTCGAATCGAGCGGGTCGTCAACGCCAACAGTAAACAAGTAACTCCGGAGCCAAGCGTGGCGGCGTTACAGGCCGGCCGAAGATTATTGAGCACGAGAAGGGGTTGCTGATCGACTTCAGCATCATCGCCACGGAGATTGCCGGGCAGGCGTTGAGCGTTCACTCGCGCTTTACGGCAGAGCCAATTGAGGTTGCGCTGTGTGCAGAAGTCGTGCGGCCACCTTCGCCGTATCCGCATTGCTGTCTCGACCCAATCTCTGCTTTGCTTAAGCCATGTTGTCGCGTTTCGCGTTGTTTGTCAGTGCGGGGTTGTTGTGGCTCCCGCCAGCGTGGTCTGCGGATTCATCTTCCCAGGTCCCGATCGCCCCGTGGGAAACTAACCGTCCCATCGCCACGGTGCGTGCCGAACGATACCGGCCCCACCCGCGCCCTCGCGCCGCTGCGATGACGGCCGTCACCTACGTCGGGCCCAAGCTTGTGCGCCGCGAATGGCGTGCCACCGAATCAACCGACGACGTGGCTGACGAACAGACCGCACGTTGGTCCGCCGACAACGGTCGTTCCTGGACCGACTGGGTGCCGCAGCAACCCTCGTCACTCGTGGACTATTCGGGAACGAAGGTCTGGGAAGGCGGATGGGCTGACACCCACGACCCCGCCTCGGGCCGGCTCGTGCAGGCCTGGCTCCGGCAGATCCAGCGCGACAGCTTCTTTCACTGCTTTAGCTATATTCGCACCTCGACCGATCTTGGCCGGACGTGGTCCAAGCCGACACCCCTCCGCTACGAAGCGGGGCCTGAGTTCGATCCGCAGGCTCCGGCCAGTCCGGCGTTTCTGAACCGCAACGAAGGGTATCCCGGCAACAACTTCGCCTTGCTCCCGGATGGCACCCTGGTTCTCGCCCTCGCCCACGCCAATGCCCCTGGTGACCCGAAGAACAACCAGCGTCCGTGGCGGTTGGGTTCGGTGTTGTTCCGGGGCCGGTGGAACGGCACTACCTACGACTGGAAGCCCGGTGCCCGGGTCGAGGTCTCATCGGAGGTCTCGGCGCGCGGACTGATGGAACCGGAGATTGCCAGGCTCCGTGACGGCCGGTTGCTCGTCGTGTGGCGTGGTTCTGACACCGGCTGGGATGGATCCAAGGCCGTGGAACCGGGGCGCAAATGGTTTAGCCTTTCAACGGATGGCGGCCGCACGCTGGGTCCGGTGCAGGCGTGGCGCTATGCCGATGGGACGCCGTTCTACGCGTCGTCCGCAATTCACCGGATGATCCGCCATAGCGTCACCGGCCGGCTTTACTGGTTGGGTAACATCAGTGTCACACCTCCTCGCGGCAACCACCCGCGCCATCCGCTCGTCATCGCCGAAGTGGACGAGGCCACCGCTGCGTTGCAACGCGAAAGCGTCACGGTCATCGCAGACCGCACGGCCCGCCAGGGTCCTGAAGTGCAGTTCTCGAATTTCTCGCTGCTCGAAGACCGCGAGACTCACAACCTCGAATTGTACCTGACGACCTACGGTCAAGAGCTCGATCCCAAGGATTGGGCGACCGCTGACAGTTGGAGATATACGGTGACGCTTCGACCTTGAGTTTGTGCCATGGTGGCGCGGGGAATGTCGCGGCCCTACAGGCTGCTGAATATTTCGGGCGCTATAACCCAGGCCGATGGCCTGGGCTGAGGGATGACGGCCCTTTGGGGCTGGGGAAGAACCTGCGCAGACCCGTCACAGGGCCGGCCTTTTTTCGGGCCAACGGCCCGCGATTCCTCAGCCCAGCCCAACGGGCTGAGGAACCAGCCATCCATATTATTTATGCGCCCCAATGGGGCGCGATAGGAGTCGATCCCATCCATGTTTCTCAACGAATGTGAGGCTGAGAAATGCGGCCCTGGGAGCCTGGGGAGGGCAGAGATCTTCCCTTGGGCGCTACGGTGAATTACCCGCCGCCTTCTCACTCTCCAAAAGCATCTCTCGGACAAGTCGTGTCACGGATTTGATCAAGACCTCCAGCGATCCTGGAGCCACGGCGGCGATGACGTCCTGATAGATACCGTACCCGTAACTCGACGACGCCGGAATATAACCCGGCTGCCAGTTGTCGGTGAGCGTCGAAATAATGACGGGCCGCGGTGCAAATCGGTAGCGCAACGTGGTCTGAAACACCTGATAGAGCTCGGCAGGCACCAGGATCCAGACAGCGTCCCCGATCTGCCCAATTGTTATGGCGAGGGGGTAGGCTTTGCCCGCCGGCAGCGTCTTCAGCCGGAAAAGCTGGCGGTTCATTTGCTCGACTCCAGCATGGCAATCACGTTCGAGTGCCGCATCGCCGGCCGCGTGAGCCGCTCGCTCTTGAAACTCAAGACTCGCGAGTTGACGGAGGGTATCTTCCTTGGTCGGGAGTTCCGGCCGATATAGAAGTTCGATAGTGTGACGTTGCCAGCGCCAGACCGATTTGCGCTCGGCCGACCGGTCGTCGAGCGGCGCATGGCACCATGTGCCGATCCAAGTGCCCGAGATGACCGGTCCGGTGTAGGTAAACCGCGTTCCATCGGGGGGCAATGCTTCCAAGGCAGAAAGCACCGCATGCCCAACTTGCCTGCCGTTGCGGTCCGCCACGCCCAAGTCCCCCACGAATCCATCGCGCGGCCCCAGGTCGCCCGAGGCCCCCTGCAGGAACATGCATACCCCCCCAGCCACCGATTCCACCGTCTCACGCATGGCCCCGATCCAGTCGGGACTGATGGCGCGATTGTCCCAGGCGAGTGTGGTCGGATGGCAGGCATAGTTCACGAGCACGGCTCGGGTCGTTCCCGTGTCATCGCTGATGCGCGCGATGAGCAGTGTGTCGTCGGCGGGACCCGTCGGATTAAATCCACAAATGAACCGTCCTGCCGCGGGGTCCCAAAAGTCGCGATGCGCGGCCATCGAGCAGTGGCCGTAGCCGTGCATGATGGTGGCTGGGGCAAGCGTGGCACGCGCCGATCTGGCAAGGGTTTGAAGCTGATCCGCCAGACGATCGAGATACGGACCGATCAGTTCGCCTCCCGGCAGATCGGCCCGGGATCGCGACATCCACCCCGAGCCGTGGGTGTGCGACAGGGTGAGGGAAATGTTGTCGACGGAGGTTTCGGCCGCCGCGGCCACTCCCTGGCGAATCCGCAGCATCTCTTCGCCATCAAGGATACAATGGTCGATGGCGATCACTATATGGCAGGTCTCGAGCGCGGCCGCGGGGGCGATGCCCTGCACGGGCGTGAGGGGTTCGAGCCATAGGATCGTGGCCAGGAGAGGTCGATGAATTCCTTCGGCGCGATCGTGGAGCGCAGCACCCCACATCCGATGGTAGATGCCTACGGGCGGTGTGATATCAACGCGGGCCAAGCCCGCCCGACAGCGCGATTGGGGTGTCTCGACTGAGAGTGGTTTGATGGGCTTCATTTCAGGTGTTCTGTTTTGGGAGGGGTTCATTCTCGTCGCCAAATAACGTTCCTTGCGGGTTGAGCAACGCCCAGCACACGGCATCGACTGCCATGAGTCCGGCAAAGCTAAAGAGGGCCATGTTCCAGTTGCCTGTCGATGAAACCAGCCAGCCCACGGTCATGGGAAATAGCATCGAACCCAGCGCTCCGCACATGTTCATTGCGCTAAAAACGGTGGCGACGCTGCGTCCGCCGAAGCCGATGGCGACGGTGTAGCCGCTTACGCCGCCGAACGTTGCGCAGAATGCGCCGAGACTGATCAGCGCGATGGCGCCGTTGACGTCGGCAATGAAATACGAAACCAAGATGAGTATTGCACAACTGGTCATCCCAGCGACGGCAATTCCCTGGCGGCTGAGCCGCCTTCGGCCGGTTCGTTTCAGAATCCAATCCGACGAGAAACCGCCCAGGAGCGTGCCCAGCATCCCGGCTGCGCTGGCGTAGGTGGTGAGCAGGCCGGACTGGAGGAGCGAGACACCGCGCGTCTCGCGCAGAAAGGTGGGAAACCAGGTCAGGAAAAAGACCATGCCTGCAGCCCGAAGAAATTGTTGGGCGCACAAGAGCCACATCGAGCCGCTGGCGAAGAGCCGTCGCCAAGCAACCGGCTGCGGGCGGGTGCTCGGGGTCAAGGCGCCCTCGAAGGTTGCGGCATTTGTGCTGAACTGAAAGGCGGCCACCCAGGCAATTCCCGGCACGACGTAGAGGAAAAGGCACAGTCGCCAACGGTCGATGGCGAGAGTCGCTGCGGTGGGAGCGAGCACTTCCAGGAGCCAGGCGGTGAGGACCGGGGCGATGGCGCTGCCGGCCATCATGCCGGAGCCGAGAAATCCCGAGGCGCGGGCCCGCTCCTGTTCGGTGAATACGACTCCGATCGATTTCACTGCGCAGGGGAAAACGCCCGCTTGCAGGCTACCCATGAGCGCCCACGCGGCGAAAAGCTCCCAGTAACTGCGTGCGGCGCCGGTGAGGCCGGTCGCCAGCGACCAGAGCAGGGCGTAAAGCATCAATCCGCGCCGGCCACCGATACGGTCGGCCAGCCAGCCGCTGGGCAGCTGAAAGACTGCATATCCAAAGTACCACGCCGACTGTACGAATCCGAGTTCACGGATTGCATTGGCCAACGAGAAGTCGCGTCCGATTTCCTTGAGCGGCACGCTGAGGGCAGAGCGCTGGACATACGCGATCAGCGCAATGAACCAAAGTAACGCCAGAATGCGGTAACGCATGCAACGGGTTCAGGGTCGGTTCACCAATCCCCCACGCTTCCGTCCTTATAGAATGATCGTTGCAGCATCTCTTGCTGGAACGGATGCTTGGCCACCTCGGCTTCGTCGATCTCGATGCCCAGGCCCGGACGGGTGTTGGGGCGCACGATCCGGCCCTTTTTCTCTACAGTGAATCCTTCGCTCACGACAGCCTCCCGCCACGGGACGTCGGCATGGACGCTTTCGCAGATGATATAGGACGGCGTGGCAAAGCCGAACTCAATCGAAGCAGCGGTGCTGACCGGGCCTTGTGGGTTATGGGGTGCCATCGCGACGCGGTACCCCTCGGCGAATGCTGCGATGCGCCGAGCTTCCGTGAATCCCCCGCAATGGGTCAGGTCGGGCTGGATCACACTGGCCGCGCGCTTCTCGAATAGATCGCGAAATGCATGCAGCCCAGTCAACCGCTCGCCCGTGGCGATGGGCGTCTTCACGGAGCGCTGGATGTGAGCAATGTCATCCAGGGTCTCGGGCCAGCAAGGCTCTTCGAGCCAGTAGAGATCGTAAGGTTCGAGCGCCTTGGCGAAGAGCAGTCCCATTCGCGGGCTCGGCCGGGCGTGGCAGTCCACCATGATGTCGATCGATTCTCCCACCGCCTCGCGCATGGCCCTCACGCACGCTTCGGCGTAGCGAATGGGCGGCAAACCTTCCAGCGGCATCGTCTCCGGCACCGCCATGGATTTGAACGCCGTGAACCCTTCGGCCACGGCTTGCCGGGCGAGATCGCCGAAGCGCTCCGCATCGGCCGGCTTTGTTTCGTAGAAATCCTCCATCCGGCCGCCTCCCAAGTGGCAATAGAGCCGCACATGGTTGCGGACCGGACCGCCCCAGAGTTTGTGACAGGGCACGCCGTGGATTTTTCCGAGAATATCCCACAAGGCGATATCAATGCCGCTGATTGCCGTGGCACGAACGATGCCGTTCCCGTGCCAGAAATGCTGCCGGAACGCCATCTGCCAGAGATGTTCAATTCGGGTCGGATCTTCGCCCAAGAGAAGTGGGGTGATGTCCTCGATCGCCCCGATGACGGCCCGCGTGTGCCACTCGAGCGTCGCCTCGCCCCAGCCCCATAAGCCGGGTTGATCCGTAAGCACTTTGACGAAAATCCAGTTGCGCATCCGCGCGTGGCAGACGAAGGACTCGATGGCGGTGATCTTCATGATCGGTGGGAGGCCTGTTGGGCGACGGCCGCACGGAACGCCTCGCCCGTCCGGTCGAGCGTTTCCGCAATGTCGCGCTCGGTGTGAGCGAAGGAAATGCTCCCCTGTTTGATGGGCAATGGGAAATGATAGATGCCGCGTTCTATAAGTTCCCGGCGGTAGCGGCGGTCGAGATCGAAGTCGTGGTGGGACGCCAGATCGTGGTAGTCGCGCGGTTCGTGGTCCATGAAGTAAAGACAGAAGGCCGAGCCCTGTCGTGACAGCACAAAGGGGCGACCGAGCGGTTCGAGGATTCGCTTGAGGCCCGCCTCCAACTGTTGCCCCAACTTATCGAGGTGCTGGTAGACCCGGTGCCGGGGCGACGCGAGTTTCTGAATCGTGGCGATGGCCGCAGACGTCGGAATCGGATGGGCATTGTAAGTGCCGGCGATGAGCACCCGTTTCGCTTTCTCGGGATGTACGAAATAGTCCATGAAGATGCTCTTACCTCCGATCACTCCGATGGGATACCCGTTGGCTAGGGCTTTGCCAAACGTCGACAAATCGGGTGTGACCCCGCAGAGCCCTTGATATCCGCTCAGTCCATGTCGGAAACCCGTCTTCACTTCATCAAAAATCAGCAGGAAACCGTGTTCGTCCGCCAGTTGGCGCAACCCTTGCAAGTAGCCTGCTTGCGGTTTCACAACGCCGATATTTTGCAGGATCGGTTCCAAAATCACACCGGCCACTCGGTAGCGTTTCAGAACGTAGACGATGGAATCCAGATCATTGAAGTTGACGATATGGACCTGGGATTTTTGCACCTCGGGAATGCCGGCCGAGAGAGCATCGAACGGATATTCTCCGGGACTGACGCGGCTGCCGACATCCGTCAGGCTGCTGAGAACATTCGCGGCCACGTCGTTATGCCAGCCGTTGTAGCCCCCTTGGATGATGATTACGTGATCCCGCCCGGTCGCCGCCCGCGCGATACGCAGCGCCAGAAAGGTTGCCTCCGATCCCGTGTTGGTGAGCTGCACTTTTTCCAGAGTTGGGACATGACGGCAGAGCAATTCGGCCAATTCCCCCTCCAACTCCGTCGGGCCGGCACCCATCAGCGTCCGTTGTTCCCGCATGACGCGCTCTACGGCGGCGTTTACATCCGGATCGTTATGACCGAGGAAAAAGGCGGCGAACCCCGCCTGGTAATCGATGTACTCGTTTCCGTCGATATCCCATACCCGGCTACCGGCACCCCTTGAAAAAGCGATGTTCGGATCACAAAGCCGATTGATCGAAACCACGCCGCCCGGAATCCACTGTTCATTGCGCTGGAGCAACCGCTTCGAGCCTTCCCGGTTTCGCGGTGGGGTGGGGCCGACGTCGACCGTGCGGATTTCGCCCTTTTTCGTTGCGAGAGACGCGCCCTTGGGACGCGCCCGCAGTTGGGCGTTTGAGGAGGCGAATGGACGAGGTTGCATCGTGGGAGTGGATATCGGGGATTGCGGCCACTGTAAATCCTGAAGATCGAACCGTGAAGGGCGAACTCGTATCCGTGCAGCCCTTCCCTGCAAGACAATGGCTTCGCCCAGAAAGGGGCAACTCCAACTAGTTCCGTGTCATCCGATAAAAGCCATTGGGCCTCGCGTTGGCCGACACATCGTTGACTCGTCTCACTCCGGGAAGGGTAGTGCTGAAAGAAGATCTCACGGTCCACGGCGCATCAACGCTCGCGCGATGTTCGAGCGCGTACGAGCCGGATATGACGGGCACAAGCACCGTGAAACCCGCCGTCTTGCTCCAACCCGGGTTGATGAGTGTGAACTCCTGACTAATCTGGTTCGAGCCTTCCTGAAGAATGTTCACACCGCCGTCCCCATCCACCACCCAGTATTTGTCCCCGCTCTTGGCGGCGTGCGCGGCGGCACCATTCAAATGATAAATCGCCCGGACGACCGGGGCCACGGGATCGCTCACGTCCACCATCTGCCATCCTGTAATTCCGGTTGCCACAAACGCCCGTCCGCCGTCCACAAGTACTTTGTAGGCAAACTTGGTCGACAGATTTCGCCCCACCAAGACGGGGGTGGCCGGCACGCTCACATCGACGATGCTCAATCCAGAAGCGCCATCCGCAAGGTAGGCAAAGCGTCCGAGAACATGCACATCTCCCAGATAGCCGGCGGTGTCAAATTGCCCAATCTTCGCGGGCCGCGACGGATCTGCCATGTCAAAGATAAACAATCCCGCGAAGCTATCCGTGACATACAAGACGTTGTCAAACAGCTTCACCGAAGTCGCATTGCGAGGCGTATCATAGACCCCGGTCGTGACAAGATGTGATGGGTCATTGAAGTCTAGCACGAGCAATCCTCCAATGCCCGTCGCTAGATACACGTAATGCCCCGCAGCCAAGACACCTTGCACTTCGTTGTACAATTTAGAGGCAACGAATTTTGGGCTCTCCGGGTGCTGAACATCAATGATCTGCAAACTTCCCTTGCTGCCGTCGGCAACAAAGGCCAGATTCCCCTGGATGAAGACATCCGTGGCGATTCCCGGTGTGTCATAAACCCCAATCTTCACCGGCCGCTGACTGTCCGTAATGTCCAGGATGACCAACCCATTGGTTCCCGCAGCCACGTAGGCGTACGGCCCATTCACGAAAATGCCCAGGGCTCCGTTTCCAGCGATCCCAGCGGGGCCACCCAGAAAAAGTGGAGCCAACGTCGGCTGTGCTCCCCAGCTCAGGACACCGGCAAGAATTGGGCTTAACAGAAACAGGCATTTTATCTTCATGTGCATAGGTCTTCGACACCGCATTCCCATCAATAGTCCCAGGCAATCCGTGTCCGCACGAAGAGACACGTATTTTCCTATGCGTCAACGAGAACACCTGCCGGGGTCAACGGACGGGTGTGAGACAAAAATCTGATTCAGTTCAAAAACAGGCCAGTTTTCTGGCATGAAATAAACGCATGACCCGGCTCATCCAAAATCTCCGACGGATTGCCACCTCGCCGCTGCCTGCTGAGGCGCGCTCTTCAGGCGCGTAGCGCCGCAAGAACTTAGCCCATGGCGTTAGCCGTGGGTTCTCGGGTGCGTCGCGCATAAGCCCCGGAGGGGCGAAAGAGAATCTGGCACAGGGTGCCTTATCCTGGTGCTCCGTCGCCCCTGACGGGGCTTACGCTTTGCTCGAACGTTGTCCCACGGCTCGCGCCGTGGGCTACGGTCTGTCGCCGCTCCGCGGCTTTGCTAAATGCCGATTATCCCCGGAACACGCACACCAGAATCTGGCCAATCTTCAGGGTGCTCCGCGCCTTCCCAGTGTAAGCTCCCGTTCTCCTTTGCGATCTTTGTGTGAGGAATTCGTCGAGATTTTTGTCTCACACCCCCAACCGACCTTCAAGGCCGGCGACTCCGACCGGCGACTCCGGCGTGAAGTAACCGCTTTCGCCTCTCCACTCGACAAGTATTGTCAACAAAACATTGCATGTCTCCACGGAATACGATTGATAGGAGTTATGCATCGTACACTCCTGGCTGCTTTCTCGATTTTCATGATATGCAGTTATTACTGCGATGCCGCTAGCGAGCAATTCGGATCCACCGCCTTTCAGTTTCCCGCGACCGGTGTCAGCATATCGCCGCAAGCAATCCTGCTCGGTATCGATGATGTTTCCTGGCCTTTGCAGCGCAATGTTTGTCTCTATTTGTCCAAGCCTAAGGTGCGTAAAGAGCCCGTGCTGATACCGAGTCGCGATAATCCGAATGCGCCGGATTACATGGCAACGCACTTTTACGGCACGGTTCTGTCCGATCAGGGTAGGTTCCGCATGTGGTACTACGCGGTGCATCCGAAAGCAGGCTTGAAAGATTTGATTGAGGGCCCGATTTGTTATGCCGAGAGTTCGGACGGGCTGCGCTGGACCAAGCCGTCTCTGGGGCAGGTGCTGTTCAAGGGCAGCCGCGACAACAATATTATCGCACTGCCGGGGGACCGTGTTGAAGGCGTTGAAATCATCAAAGACGAAGACGATCCCAATCCGTTGCGCCGCTACAAAATGGTCTATAATCCGTCCGATTCAGAATTCTCATGGACCCTGCGCACCGCCACGAGCGCCGACGGAATTCATTGGACGGCGGGTGCGGAACGGCCGGTGCGAAGCTTCCTGGAATTCTGTTCGCTCTACAAACACAACGGGCTCTATATCGTCAATTCGCAGATATTTGGTCGGGGAGAAAGTGGCCGGCCTCAGGGCCGGCAGGCCTATGCGTGGGTGTCGACGGATTTTGATCACTGGCTGCAGGAACCGGCGTTGTCCTTTACGTTGCCCGAGCCGGTGGAGGCGCCGGGGTTCGATTCAAAGTATGATCAAGTCCATCTCGGTGTTGCCGGAGCCAGCTTGGGTAACGTCGTTGTTGGCCTTTACGGTTTATGGCACCAGCGCGGTTGGGGAGTTGGAGGAACGACGTGTGATTTTGGCTTGGTCTTGAGCCACGATGGACTGCATTTTCATGAGCCGGTCAAGGGACACGTATTCCTTTCGCACAAGGATTCTGCGGTCACTCCGGTCGCTGGGAAAAATTATCCCACGGTTCTCGCCCAATCCAATGGGATTCTCAATGTCGGTGATGAGACGCGGATCTATCACGGGCGCTGGCGAAACGCGGACTATCCCGGGGATGACGCCATGGATTATTGGGGCGAAGTGGCACTGGCCACGCTGCCGCGTGATCGCTGGGGCGCCCTGGGGTTGTACCCGGACACTTCGGAGGG
>CAMAUY010000026.1 GCA_945861565.1 Akkermansia muciniphila | reverse complement strand
CCGAGAAAGCCGGTGAGGAGAATTACGGGCAGGGGGACCGATTCTGCAGGAGAGTGGGACATAGCGATTTTCGATTCCCCAAGGCGCTCCGGTCGGCTACGCCTCAAACGAAGCGACGGATTCCTCGAGCGATTTCACGATTGCCTCCTGGCGGTCCCCATCGACGACCTTGCCTCCGCCAATCTCCGTTACGTAGAAGCTGTCGATGGCCGCCCCCTTTTCCGTCACGATTTTGGCCAGAATAAGATCCAGACGCAACGCGACAAGTGCCTGCGAAATCGCGAACAACAGACCCACGCGATCCTCTGTCTCGATTTCAATCAGGGTCCGGTCCGCCGACGCTTCATTGTCGAGGCGTATATGAGTTGCGATGCGGTCACCGGCGACCCCGGCCCACAGCGGCCTGAGCAGCTTGGTTTTCGCAATCGCCGGCGCGAGGGCCATCTCGCCGGTCAGCACTTGCAGCAAGAGCCGTTCGAATTTTTGCTTCGATTCCTTCGATGGCAGCTCACCGGAGCGGGCGTCGGCCACGGTAAACTCGTCAAAAATCACTCCGTCGTCCCGGGTCACAATCTGGGCGCCGAAGATGTTCAAGCCGGCGGCGGCGAGGGCACCGGCGATCTTGCTAAACAGCCCACTGCGGTCCCATGTGCAAACGTGCAGTGCGACGCAACCGCGATCCCGTTGATCCTGCCAGTGAACTACCGGTTCAAGCGCCCGTTCCTCTTCCGTGATCTGAAGGTGCATGAACTGATGCGCCAGCGTCAGGTCCCGGACAATTTCCCGTGCCGAATGGAGGCGAAAATAGCGAGCGGGCATCCCGGAAAAATGGGCGGCCAGCTCGTCGACCGCGAACGTTGGCGGCAACAGCTCGCGCACCTCTTTCCGCAGCGCCAGGAACCGCTCGGCCTCCGCCAACTGCAGGCCTGTATCGCCCGTCAGCAATTCACGAGTCCGCTGATGCAGCTCCCAATGCAGGCGATCCTTGAATCCGTTCCACAGCGACTCGCTCGTGCCGTTTGAATCGGCAAAGGTGTGCAGAGTGAGCATATCGAGATTTCCCAGGGTCTCCACCTGGTCCGAAAACGAGCGAATCACGACGGGATCCTCCAAATCGCGCTTCTGCGCCGTCTGCACCATCAGCAGGTGCAGTTCGATCAAACGCTTTAACGTCGCGGTGGTTGCGTCGTCCAACTCGAGGCGACGCGCTACCCGGACAGCCAACTGGCCGCCGACCTTCTCATGCGGTCCCGCCTCGCTCGCTTTGCCGGAGTCGTGCAGCAGGAGAGCAAGATGAAAAATATCAGGCCGTTCGATTCGACGATAGAGTTCGGCATAGCGCCGGCTTTGTTCGTCTTCAGCCGACAGGATGCGATCGAGCTTCTCGATGCACATCAACGTGTGCTCGTCGACCGCATAACGATGGTAGTACTCGTGCTGCACCAGGTTTGTCAGGCGGCCGAATTCCGGCAGGTAAAATCCCAAGAGTCCGGTTTCATGCATGCCGCGCAGCGCGGGCGTGATATTTCCGCGGGCGGAGAGGATCTGAAAAAACGTCGCCCGAACATGTTCATTCGCACGAAAATCCTCATCCAGTCGCTGAACCTGCTGGCGAATGTACTGCGAAAGATCGGGATGAAGCGGTACCCCGCGCGTCTGGGCATGCAGGTAGGCGCGCATCAGACGGGCGGGTTGGTCACGCAACAGCCGTTTGTCGACAAAATGCAATTGCCCACGACTGAGCGTGAAGCCGTCAAATTCCTCCGCCCGCACGGTCGACCGGCGCAATCGCAGCAGATCTCGCCAACCCTTTTTTTCGCCCGCATCGGTGAGTGCCAGCCGCTGTTCCAGCGTACGCGTGATCAGATGAATGTTCCGCACCGAGTTGTAATACTCGTGCATGAATTTTTCGGTGCGTCGTCGCGGATCCCCCAAAAAACCCAACCCGGCCGCCACCGCCGGCTGATGGTTGGGTGTCAACGTGTCCGTCCCACGCGCCGCCACAAGGTGAAGCTCGGTCCGAACGCGGAGCAGAAAATCGTAAGCCCTTTCGAGCTGTTCCCGTTCCCCCGCACTCAGTATTTCCCGCTGTTCCAGCTGGGCAAGATCGTAGATTCCATACTTCACCTGCGCCATCCACAGCAGATTTTGGAAGTCCCGCAGGCCGCCAACACCGTTCTTCACATTCGGCTCCTGCATACAGGGTGAATTGCCGTGTTTCAGTCGGCGAGCCTCCTGGTCCTCCAACCGAGCCTGGATGTATGCCGATTCGCGCCCCCGGAGGCATTTCTCGTGCAACGCCACCCTCAAACCACGGAACAATTTTTCGTCGCCCGCCAAAAGACGAGTCTCCAGGAGCGACGTCTTCGTCTCCATATCCTTCGCCGCCAGCCGAACGGATTCATCGATCGTGCGAACGGCACGGTCTCCCGGCTCCAATCCAATGTCATATAACATCTGGATAAACATGGGCGGCAGCCGCGACAGCGGGGTTGAACCATCCTCCTTGATGATACCACCGCCCTCCAGGAACAGCAGATCGATATCGCTGCCCGGATTTAATTCCGCCCGGCCGTAGCCACCCGTCGCCACCAGGGCAAAGGGCGTCTCCGACAAAGATTTCCCGGTGGTCGGCCACAGGGCTGCCAGGAGCTGTACCACCAACACGTCCAGCATCGCTGCACGGGCGCGGCACACGGCCACCCCCCCCGCACCCTGCTCGTGTTTACTGCGGATCTGGCGCGTGTGGATCTCAACGAATTTCTTGAAGATCGGGCGCAGCTCCTCGGGGGAACGCCCCGGCGGGCCGCCAAGCCGTTCCAGTCCTTCCGCAGTCATCTTGGCAATCAATCCGTCCATTCGATGTCGACGGTACGCGGTTCTCGGGTCGGTGCAACCTTGTACCCTTGCCGGTGTTCGCTAGCCTTGACGTGCCGATGGCCGAGTCCTCAATTCCGACGACTGATGCCGCCCTGATGGAGCGAGTCCGTCGGGGCGACGCCAATGCATTCGCCGAACTCGTCGAACGATGGCAGCAGCCGGTGATCCGCTTCGTCTACCGATCGCTCCCCGATGCCACCGAAGCCGAGGATCTCGCCCAGGCCGTTTTCTTGCAAATTTGGAAAACAGCCGCCCGCTACCAGGCGACCGCAAAATTCAGCACATTTCTCTTTACGATTGCGCGAAACTTGACCCTGAACGAAATCCGCCGGCGTGTTCGCCACCCGGCCTCGTCGCTGGATGTACCTCACGATGAGGCTGATCCGTATCCACCCCAACAGATCAAGGATTCCACGGCGTTGTCGGGCGTACAGGCCCTGACTCGCACAGAATTGATCAGCCTGGTGAATGCCGCGGTGGCGGAATTGCCGGAAAAGCAGCGGACGGCCCTGGTGCTCTGCCAGGACGAGGAGGTCAGTTATGAGGAGATTGCCGAGATCTTGAGCTGTTCGGTGCAGGCCACGAAATCACTCATTCACCGGGGTCGAGAGACCTTGAAATCGCGGCTAAAACCCTACCTTCACTCGGGCGAGTGGGAACCCCTGAAACCCGCTATTCGATAGCCGCATGAACGCTCATCAACCCGTTTTGTTGCTCCGGATCAACTCCGTTGGTCAACCCAGCGGAGTCCTCCCATCGGCAGGGTTCACAGCCGGTGGACGTACGCAGGGACGCAAGAATCGCTGCATCGAAACTTTCCGCTCGCACTGGTTATCAACCCGAGCTTACGCATGAAGAAGCCCCGCGATCCATCTCACATCGTACCGGCTTGGCTTGAAGGTGTCTGGTCGGGTGTCGTGCCGGCTACGGCGCGTCATTTGGGGCGCAGCTCATCGCCGCATAACCCGCTGCCAGAGAATGGCGGTCCATCTCCGAGCTTGCCGGATGGCGAACTCGTTGATCCGGTGTTACTTGAGGAAGAGCTGGCGTTGAACCGAGCTCTTCGGGCGGCTTCCGCCCCCCCCGCCTCGTCCAACTTCACTCGGCGGGTGTCGGATGCAGCGATTACGGAATCCCCCCTGCCGGGATCGCATGGATCTATTGGCTGGTTCGGGGAATTCAGCGGTGCCGTTGGGGCCCGGTTACGGACGTTTTTTCGAATCCTCCCAACCGCGCGTGCGGTGGGTTTCGCCAGCGTTGGACTCTTGATGATTCTCGCTTGGTTTCAATGGCAAGGGCAACAGCGGACTCGCCTCGCGCAAAGTGTCGCGGCCATGGCGCACTCCGCTCAGGCGACCGGATCAACCCACCTCCCCGCGTACCTCCGGGACTTTGATGCGATCCAGGGCGTCGGTGCCGCACCGCGTCCGGACGATGTCGCCTTGCTTACGGCGCTCAGTCAGTAGCGACGCTCAAACCATGGATTTCGCCTTCCCAACTGCGGCGTCCGGTCCCCGAGCGATCCTTCGCGCCCGGCGGGAAGTCGGACTCCTACTGGTAGCGGCTACCCTAATATTCCGCTCATTCGGAGCGGATTCGCCGCGGAGACTTCCCCCCTTCCCGCCGCCGATGCCACCGATTCCAAGGCCGCCGGTGGAACAATTCCGTGAGTTGCTCTCGGCATCACCGTCCCAGCAGGAACAGCTTCTGGCGAATCGATCGACCGAGGCGCAGGCGCTCATCCGGTCAAAACTTCGAGAGTTTGGGGCGTTGACACCCGACGAGCGGGAACTCCGGCTTCGAGTCGCGCAAATACAATTCTATCTTTCGCCGCTTTTGCGCCAACCCAGTACGACCCGCACCGAGAACCTTGCCCGGGTTCCGAGCGACGTGCGCCCGTTGCTGGAGGACCGTCTAAAGGCCTGGGACCAGTTGCCAGAGGCCGCCCGACAGATGGTGCTCGCAAACGAAAAATCGCTGGGTTGGTTTGCTCAACTGGAGCGGCTGCCGGCCCCGGATCAGCAACGCGTACTGCGTGAGGTCCCCGAAAACGATCGAGCACTGGTCGAGTCCCAGCTCGCGCGCTGGCAAACGCTTCCGGCCGAGGTACGGCGCCGTGCCTTTGCGGATTTCGACACTTTTTTCCGATTAAGCCCGACCGAACAGGCCCGGACTTTGCGAACCCTCTCCGAACCCGAGCGACGTCAGATGGAAGCCACTTTGCGGGATTTCGAAGGCTTGGACCCGGTCCGCCGAAACCTTTGCCTGCGCTCATTCAAGCGCTTTGCGGACTTCACGCCGGCGCAGCGCGGCCAGTTTCTCCAAAATGCCGCTCGCTGGGAAGCCCTCACGCCCAATGAGCGCGAAGCCTGGCGCAAGCTCGTGAACACACTCCCTTCGCTGCCCCCGATGCCCCCGCGCCCCGGTGAAGGTTCCGCAGTTGCCGGCACCAACTCTACCGGCTTCGGCCCGGCCAACGGCCTTTGATTCGATCGTCCGTTTAGCTCACGCGGCGATGATCGAAGTTTCGCAACTCACCAAACACTACGGCGACTTTGCCGCGGTTTCGGAATTGTCCTTCACGGTGCACCCCGGGCAACTCCTCGGGCTGGTGGGCCCAAATGGTGCCGGCAAGACCACCTGCCTGCGGTGCCTCGCCGGAATCATTCCGCCCACCCGCGGCTCTCTCCGGCTCGCCGGCTACGACCTCGCAACGGATCCGATCGCCGCCAAGCGCCATCTCGCTTTTTTCGCGGATGAACCGCGCCTTTTCGAGTACCTGACCGTCGCCCAGCACCTGGCATTTGTTGCCCGCATCTATGGGGTCAAAGATGCCGATGCACGGGCACCTCTCCTCCTCGATGAACTCGATCTTTCCGACAAACGGGACTCCCTGCCCGGCGAGCTTTCGCGCGGCATGAAACAAAAGGTCGCCCTCGCCTGCGGACTGATCCACTCGCCACAAGTGATCCTGTTCGACGAACCCCTCACGGGACTTGACCCGCTGGCCATCCGCCGGACCAAGGAAACGATCCGCCGTCTTGCCCGCGAGGGCGCTTCCGTGATCATTAGTTCGCATCTACTCCACCTTCTCGAGGAAATCTGCACGCATATTTTAATCGTCAAACGGGGTGTGCGCGCCGCCTTCGGATCGTTGCAGGAAGTGCGGGAGCAATTCGCCCACGGCGATGCCGGTGTCGATCTCGAGGAGGTGTTCATGCGCATTGCCACACAGGGAGACAGGCCCCAGCCCGTGTCGCCGCCCGATTCTGCCGTACCGCCCCCGCTGGCGTAGGAGCGCATCCCAGTTTTTTCCCACTCCCGCGACCCGTCCTGCGATTGAATACCTGGTCCGTCATTCAAGCCCTGTTCTTCCTCCAGACCCGGTCCGTCTGGAATCGACTCCGGTCTCAGCTTCGCCGTTTGCGCCAGCCCAAGTATCTGGTGGGAGCGGTGGTCGGACTCGCCTACTTTTATATTTACGTCGGTCGATTTGTACTCGGCGGCTTGCTCTTCCCGCGCTCCGGGATGCCCGGCTTGTCAACCGCCCCCGAATTCGATCCGGATTTGCGCAATCTGATCGAGGGCATGGCGGCCACGGGAGTGTTTTTCCTGATGCTCGGCGCTTGGGTCTTCGCCAGTCCCCGCTCCGCCCTCGCCTTCACGGAAACGGAGCTGGCTCATCTCTTGCCGGCTCCCATTTCGCGCCGGACGTTGATCCGGTACAAACTTGCCTCGCTGCAGACAGGCCTGCTGATTTCTTCTCTAGTACTCTGGTTTTTTTCCGGCCGCTCGTTTGCCGGAGGACACGCTTTGTTGCGCATTAGCGGGTGGTGGGTGGTGCTCGTGGCCCTTAGCCTGCACGGCCTCGGCGCATCGTTCGTCGTGCAGCGCCTGACAGAGCGCGGACTGTCCTCCTGGCTCCGCCGGACACTCGGCTGTCTCGTCGGACTCGCCCTCACCGGTGTCCTGTTCTGGTGGGGCCAGAGCGCCCTGCTCGCCAAGGGCGGAATCCCCAGTTCCTTCGCCGAGTGCCGTGACCTCGGACAACACATCTTCACCTCCGGACCCGCTCCCTGGCTGCTCGGACCCTTCCGCCTGTTGGTGCGTCCCGGGCTCGCAGCATCGGGAGCCGAATTTGCCATTGCCCTGGGTCCCGCCCTGTTCGTCCTTTTTTTGCTATTCGCCTGGGTGGATCGATCCGACGTCGCCTTCGAGGAAGCATCCATCGAACGCGCCCGTCGCTGGGCGGATCGTATTGAAGAGGCTAAATCCCGCCGCCAACGCGGCGGCATCCGGAAGCGAACCGTGCGTCCCTCCGCATTCTCGCTCCGACCGGAGGGAAACCCGGCCGTCGCGCTCGCCTGGAAACACCTGATTGAACTGCGATTCCGGCCTCGAAACTATGCGCTCGCATTGGGCGTATTCGTCCTCGCAGCCGCCGGAATCCGCTTCGTTCCCGGTGCGGAAATTATCGAGAGCCTTCGAAATTCAGCGGCCCTCCTCCCGCTCGGTATCGCCTGCATCTTGCTAATTTTCGGAGTGATCGAGATTACCGCCCGGGTCCGTCAGGACCTCCGAAGGGTGGATCACTTCAAAACGATGCCGCTGACCGGGCGACAGTTTGTCGTCGGTGAGTTCCTCGGAGGGTTAGGCAGCACCGTCTGCCGACAGCTCGTGTGCTTTGTCGGAGTCGGCCTCTTCGCCATTGCTCCCGATTCCCTGGCAGTACCCTGGACCCTCTTGCTGGGTGTTCCCGTTGCACTCCTTACGATTGGACCGGGACTTATCATGCTTCTCGCCATTCTCCCTGTGGCCGCCGCACTGCTCTTTCCGGCATGGATGCAATCCACGAAGGACGGCCCAGGGCCGGGCCTGGAGGCAATCGGACAGCGCGTGATTCTTGCAGTCGGCCAATTCATCACGCTTTCGGCCAGCCTGATACCCGTCGCCCTGGTCGCCGGCGGAATGTTTTGGCTGGGACTGTTGGTGTCGCCCTGGGTCGCCTTCGTCCTCGCCGGGGGCGGCGGAGCCGCCGTTCTCTATGCAGAAATCGCCGTGGCCATCGTCGTCCTCGGAAAAGCGTACGACGCCATCGACGTGAGTCAGGAGCAATGATGCCAACTACGTTTCAGGCCCTGCGCGGAATTCAAAACAAAAACTTCTATTTGGCAATCCGACGAAGACAACTCATTTTGTGGGCGTCGACAATGTCCAGTCACTTTTCATGAACACGGTCCCACATATTCCCGTCCTCCGGCTTGGCCGGCCTTACGAGAGCCTCGATCACATCCAGGTCGCCGATCATCGCAATGGCCAGCTCATGGCGACGGTGTCGACGATCAATGCGGGAATCATTCGAAAGGATATGCAGAAGCTGGGAGCTTCCCGCGCCTCCCTGAAACGTTTCTCCGTAGCGCAGCTGTTTGATCTCTGTGCAAAAGCCGGTGACCTGTTCTTGAACGGCATCCTGCCCTTTGGCAGCAAGGGTCACACTCAGTCGCCGGCAGAGTATGTCAGCACGCTCAGTGCCACCAGCGGACTCCCCTGGGTCATGGTCCGCCGGAACATGCAGAAGATTCATCATGCCCTGCAGGAAATGCCCACCGTTCTCAACGGCCTCACCCGCGGACTCGATCCCGCGATTCTCGATTCCGGGTACGGCGTGGTCAGCGGTTCTCCATGCAGTTTTTACCCGACCACGCAGGCGCTCGGCTTGGTGATGCCCAGCAATTCACCGGCGGTCAATTCCCTGTGGCTGCCCGCCATTGCCCTCAAGACACCCGTGGTCCTGAAGCCGGGCAAGGAGGAGCCGTGGACTCCCTTTCGCCTCATCCAAAGTTTCATTGCCGCTGGCGTCCCCGCCGAAGCGTTCGGTTTTTATCCGACCGACCACGAGGGGGCGGCTGAAATCCTGAAGAGCTGCGGCCGGGCGCTCATCTTTGGGGACAAACAAACGATGGCGCAATACGCGAACAATCCGGCCATCCAGCTGCACGGCCCTGGCTACAGCAAGATTCTGATCGGTGACGACGAGATCGAAAACTGGCCCAAGTATATCGACCTGATGGCCGCATCCATCGCCGACAACGGTGGCAGATCATGCATCAATGCCAGTGCCGTCGTTGTGCCACGCTACGCCGCTGAAATCGCCGACGCTTTGGCCAAAAAACTCGGCCCCATTGTCCCCCTCTCAAACGAGGACGAAAATGCAAAACTCAGCGGATTTGCGAATCCAAAAATGGCCGACTCCATCGATGGTGCCATCGAACAGGACTTGAAGATTCCCGGGGCGATCGACGCCACGGCCCCGTATCGCAACGGACCTCGGAAAGTGGTTTTCCACGGCGGCACCTACCTTCGGCCAACCATCGTTCTGTGCGATTCTTTCGAGCACCCGCTCGCGAACCGGGAGTTTCTGTGCCCCTACGCCAGCGTCGTAACGGTGCCACAATCTGCCATGCTCTCCCAGATCGGACCCTCTCTCGTGGTGACGGCGATTACCCGGGACCCAACTTTTACGGCGGAGCTCCTGGAATCCTCATTGATCGAACGGCTGAATCTTGGACCGATTTCGACGATGAAAATCTCGTGGGATCAGCCCCACGAGGGCAACATGTTCGAATTCCTCTACCGCCGCCGAAGCATCGAACGAGTTGCCTGATTTCCAATCCCCCCTGACAGCGGATGGCTGACCCTCGGGCTCATCGTCTGGCCCGTATGTTCAAATCCTTCTCGCATCACCCGCCTCACTCCACGGTGGAAGTCATCATGATCTTCGGACGTGGACGCCTGGTAAAGCGCCCTGACGGCCGAGTCGAACTCCAAGGGGGTACTGGGGCCGACTACATCGCCGCAAAAGAATACGCCTCGCTCTTCATGCACTCGGTCTCCCCTGTCAAAACGGATTTTCCCGAGAATCTGTGATGTCAACTTTGACGGGATCTGTTATTTGATTCCTGCATAGCCCTTTCTTTAAGAATTCGGAAAGAGTGACCGGACGTCGGCACGGTGCGATCGGAAGCCAGACGCGCGCGGCTCGATACCGTGGCGTGTGTCTTCGTGGAGCCGATCCTTGATTCCGTTTCGAATTGCTCTCAAAACTTAACCATGAAACACCGACTCCTTGCCATCCTCGCCAGTGTGCTCGCCCTCCTGACCGGGTGCGACAAACCCACGACGGTACCGACCGGTACGCCGATCGCCGCCACCCAAGCGAAGGGCACGATCGGTGTCTCGCTCCTCACCCTGGACAACCCATTCTTTAAAGTAATCGGCGATACCATCACCGCGGAAGGTCACAAGCGCGGCTACGCGACGATCGTCGTCAGCGGCGATAAAGACGTGGCCAAGCAGAGCAATCAGATCAAAGATTTCATCGTCAAGAAGGTCAGCGCAATCGTGCTGAGCCCGTGTGATTCAAAGTCGATCATCCCGGTCATTCAGGAGGCGAACTCAGCCGGTATCCCGGTCTTTACCGTGGACATACCGTGCAACGAACCGGGCGCGAAGATTGTCACGCAGATTTCGACCGACAATTTCAGCGGTGGCAAGGAGGCGGCTCACGCAATGATCGAAGCGCTCGGCGAAGCGGGCGGCAAGATTGCCGTGCTCCATTTCAAGCAAGCGGAGTCCTGCATTCTCCGTGTGAAAGGATTCCGTGAAATCATCGATGCTCACAATGCGAGTGACAAAGCGAAGGTCGAAATCGTCACCGAACTGGAGAGCAGCGGCGCGAAGGACATGGGCTACAAAGCCGCGGAGGATGCTTTGCAGGCCCATGCGGATCTGCGCGGAATCTTTGCCATCAATGATCCCGCGGCGCTCGGCGCTCGGGCCGCGCTCGAAAAGGCCGGCAAGACCCATGTGTTCATCATTGGATTCGACGGCCAACCCGAGGGCAAACAGGCGATCAAGGACGGAAAAATCTACGCCGACCCGATTCAGTTCCCGGATAAAATGGGCGTGCAGATAATCGATGCGATCGTTCGCCACTCGAAAGGTGAGACCCTGCCGCCGCAGATGCTTATCCCCACGAGTCTCTACCGCAGGGCGGACGCGCAGAAGGATCCCGAACTCAAGTAGCCGGATCCTTCCAGGCAACTCGTGGTCGCCTGATCCCATGAAGCACTCCCGATTTCTGACCGAATACGGGATGCTCTTTGTGCTCCTGTTGCTGTGCGCGTTCTTTAGCGTGGTGACCAACAGCGAGCAGTCGCCGACCGGTGAAGCAGCGGCGAAGCAAGTCACCACGACCCTCCAAGTGTCGTTCGGGAAAGCCCCGCGCGTGCTCATCGCCGCAAGCGATCAACTAGGCGATGCTTCGTTCGCGGCAAAACTTGAGCGCGACCTCTCCGCTTCGGGGGCGGAGGTGCTCGCCGTGGTAAGAGGCGAACCCAGGGACGCCCGCGAGGCGCTGCAGAAAATCAACGCCTCCGGGGGGACTCTCGACGTCATCGCCTGCACGCAAGTCACCGGAGCCTGGCTTGTATTCGCCAACTTGAAGGCAGACTTCCCCGCTCTGGGTGAACCGCGGCTGGTTACGCCCCGCAGCTATCGATGGCCAAATTTTCTGAAGTCCGAAAACCTCCTGAACATCGCCAACCAAATCGCCGTGATTGCCATCGTCGCGATCGGCATGACGATGGTCATCATCACCGGCGGCATTGATCTTTCCGTCGGCAGCCTGCTCGCGCTATCCGCCGTGCTCACCGCGAGGTTCATCCGCGACCTTGCGGGGGGAGTGACCGCGTCCCCGAGCGGAATGCTGCTCGCCAGCGTCGCCGCCATTCTCCTGTGCGGAATCGGCGGCGCATTCTCCGGAGTGATGATTACGCAATTCAGCATTCCACCGTTCATCGTGACGCTCGCCATGATGCTCGTCAGCAGCGGGTGCGCCTACATTCTGGCGAAAGGGGAGTCCATTTACCAAATCCCCGACTCCTTCGTCTGGCTCGGTCGCGGCGCAAACCTAGCGAGCCTGCCGAATGCCGTCGTGCTAATGCTCGTCCTGTATGTGCTGGCGCATACTTTGATGTCGCGGATAAAGCTGGGGCGATACCTTTATGCCGTCGGTGGCAATCGCGAGGCCGCGCGCCTTTCAGGTGTGCCCGTGCAACGGGTGCTGATGTCCGCCTACGTGGTCAGCGCGCTACTCGCCGGGTTGGGGGGCGTGATCATGGCATCGCAACTCAAGAGTGGCTCGGCCACCTACGGCAACATGTACGAACTCTACATCATCGCAGCCGTCGTTGTGGGCGGCACAAGCCTCCGGGGGGGCGAAGGCAAAATGCTCGGCACGCTCACGGGCGCCTTTACAATCGCCGTCATTCAAAATGGTATGAACCTGACGAACGTCGAGAGCTACACCCAGAAAGTCGTGTTGGGCCTCGTCATTCTTGGGGCGGTGCTGCTCGATAAAATTCGCCATCCGCGCTGACATGGGTTGCATTGGCCTCACCTCCGCGACGGGAGCGGATCGATGAATAGGTAGGTTCTTTCGACCCATCGCAATCAATGTTGGCGTTTGAGCGGAACATTTTTCCCCGTGCCATTGAGTTCATCCCATGGCATGAATTCCGTAATGACTCGCCTGAAGTCGCTCCTAATTGCCTGCGCCACGGTCGTCGCCATCACTGCGGCCTCGCCCGCTTCCGACTGGCCGGAGTTTCGCGGCGGACCGGAGCGCAGCGGCATCTGGAACGAGCCGGGATTGCCCTCGACCCTGCCCAAGGATGGCCCGGTGGTTCTGTGGAAGCAGACCCTCGGCGCGGGGTACGCCGGCCCGGCGGTCGCGGAGGGCAGATTATTCATCATGGACCGCCTCAAGCCGTCCGCCACGAACGCGGCGGACACGGAACGCCTCCTTTGCCTCGACGCGATGGACGGCAAGCTGGTCTGGCAACTCCCCTACCCTCGCGCGCTCAAGCTCAAGGGCGGGTACGACAACGGTCCCCGCTGCACCCCCACCGTCCGGGACGGGCGCGTATATGCCTTGGGGGCGATGGGCGATCTGCACTGCGTGGACGCCAAATCCGGGGCCATCATCTGGAAGAAAGACTTGATCGCCGAGTGCGCTGCGGTGGTACCGGACTGGGGCGTCGCCAATGCGCCCTTGCTCGAGGGCAAAATGCTCATCCTGCAGGCCGGCGGCAAACCGGGTGGCACCGTGATGGCCTTCGACAAGGACACCGGGAAGGAGCTTTGGCGAGCGCTCGACGACAAGGCTGGGTACTCGCCGGTCATCGCGATCAACTCGGCTGGCCGGCGGCAGCTCATCGCTTGGACGGGCGAAGCGATGTGCGCGCTGAACCCGGCGGACGGCTCCGTATTCTGGCACTGGAAACGCGAGCTCGCGTGGGACCAGGCCATCTCCGTGCCGACGTTTCACGCCGAACGGAACATTTTGCTCTTCCCCTCGGACCGCGAAGGATGCATCGCTCTGCAACTGGGCCGCGACAAACCGGCCGCAAGCGTCGCGTGGGATCGCACGACTCTCGGCTGCCTGCACACGTCGCCCATCCTGGTCGGTGACTACATCTACGCGTTAAACCATTACGGCTCGGACAAGGCGACGTGCGGGGATGTGCGCTGCCTCTCCGTGGCGGATGGCAATCTCGTCTGGACCGAGAAAAGCGTGACGACGCTCAAGGGTTTCGCGCAGGCCACACTCACCCGCAACGCGGCGAACGACACGTGGTATATCACCAACGACCGTGGCGAACTGATCCTCGCCCGCGCCACACCTGCAGGTTTCAAGGAACTGGCCCGCGCGCAGCTCACCGGACCGACGTGGAGTCATCCCGCCTACGCCAACGGCCGCATTTATTCCCGTAGCGAGACCAGCCTCGTCTGCGCGTCGCTAAAGTGAGGCAGGCTCATCGGGGAGACGCTCGGTTAAGAATCCATTCTCGGCCGTATAACTCGAAAAGTCGTTTCATCGCCGGTTTTATGTGTCGAGCAGACCCGTCACCACCTTCGCCGGGCTCACGCCGGTGAGCCGGAAGTCGAGGCCTTGCGAGCGGACCGAGAGGCGTTCGTGATCAAGACCGAGTTGGTGCAGGAGCGTGGCGTGGATGTCGCGGACATGAACGGGCTCCTCGACGGCCCCGAATCCGAATTCGTCAGTCTGGCCATAGACTTGACCGGCTTTGAATCCGCCCCCGGCGAACCACATCGTGAAGGCGTCGATATGATGATTGCGACCCGTGGACTCGCGCACTTCGCCCATCGGTGTGCGGCCAAATTCACCGCCCCAAATCACGATGGTGTCGTCCAGCAACCCGCGCTGCTTAAGATCCCGAACGAGCGCGGCGGAGGGCTGATCGACGTCCAGGCACTTCAGGGGCAAATGCTTCTCTAAATTCTCGGTCGGGCCACCGTGGTGATCCCAGTTCGTGTCGTAGAGCTGCACAAAACGCACGCCCCGCTCGATCAGGCGCCGTGCGAGCAGGCAGTTGCGGGCGAAGCTAGTCTCCTTCAAGTCTTTGATCCCGTAGAGATCAAGCGTCGCCTGACTCTCGCCGCTGATGTCCATCAACTCCGGCGCACTGGTTTGCATGCGATACGCCATTTCGTAGGCGTTGATGCGCGTGGAAATCTCACCGTCGCCGGTCTCGATCAGGCGTTTGAGATTCAACTCGCGCACAGCATCGACGAGCTGGCGCTGCTGGGCCACGCTGACGGATTGGGGCGTGGAGAGATTAACGATCGGATCGCCTTGATTGCGCAACGGGACACCTTGATAGGTCGTCGGCAAAATGCCACTGCCCCAGAGCACCGCGCCGCCGCGCGGACCCCGCGGACCGCTCTGCAGCACGACGAAGCCGGGCAAATCGTCGCACTCGCTGCCGAGCCCGTAGGTGACCCATGCGCCCATGCTGGGCCGGCCAAAGAGCCCGCTGCCGGCATTCATGAATAGTTTGGCGGGAGCGTGATTGAACAGCTCCCCCTTGCAGGTGGTGAGGAGACTTATCTCGTCCACGATGCCCGCAGTATGGGGCAGCAAATCGCTGACCCATGCGCCGCTCCGCCCGCGCCGCTGGAACGTCCGCTTGGTCCCCAGCAGATTCGTGCGATGCGTGCTGTCCATGAAGGCAAAGCGTTTGCCAGCCACGTAGCTGTCTGGAATCGGCTGGCCATTGAGTTCGGTCAGCTTCGGCTTATAATCGAACAACTCCAGTTGTGACGGTCCTCCGGCCATGAAGAGGAAGATGACTTTCTTCGCCTTGGCAGGAAAATGCGTGCGTTTCGGTTCGAAAGGATTGCGCAAATTCGCCGCCGGCGCGGCGGCAAGTCCGCGCTCCGCCATGAGCGATGCCAGAGCGATGGAGCCGACGCCCAACGAGCAGCGGCTGAAAAAGTGGCGACGCGTGATTTCGCGCAGGGCGTGATCCGGGTTCATGGAATGGCTATTCTCTCGTGAGAGTTTCGTCGAGGTTAAGCAGGGCGCGGGCAGCGTTGAGGGTATCGAGTTTTTTCAGGACCGCGAGTTCATCGGGCTGGGGATCGCGAGTGGTGCAGCGGCGGAATGCGGTTTCGAGGCCATCCTTGTGGATGATCTTTTCCAGCGCGGCAGCAAACTCGAAGAAGCCGCTGTCATTCATGAGCGTGAGCGCCTGCAGCGGCGTGTTGCTGCGAAGGCGGCGCGTGCAACTGCTGTAGCCATCCGGCGCATCAAATACATTCAGCGAAGGCGGCGGCGAGGCACGATAGACGAAGGTGTAAATGCCGCGGCGGAATTTGTCCTCGCCCTTGCTCACAGTCCAGGCGCGCTTCACTTGGCCCTGGCCCATGACGCCGTCGGGAATGGGCGGATACACCGGCGGCCCACCGAGCTTCGGTGAAAACAACCCGCTCGCCGCGAGGGCGACATCACGCACAATCTCCGCATCGAGTCTCAGCCGCTGCTGGCGAGCGAGGAGAATGTTGTTCGGATCTTTCGCGCGAAGCTCCGGCCGGTCCGCTGAACTCTGGCGATACGTGTGCGCCGTGACGATCAGCCGGTGCATTTCCTTAAGACTCCACCTTCGCTCCCGGAACTCGCCCGCCAGCCAGTCGAGCAACTCCGCATGCGACGGTGCCGTACCCTGCATTCCAAAATCGTTCTCGGTCTCCACGATGCCGCGACCGAAATACTGCTGCCACACACGATTCACGATCACGCGTGCGGTCAGCGGATTCTGGGGGCTGGTGATCCAGCGCGCGAGGTCGAGCCGGGTCGGCGGGTCCGCCCGCTTTTCAAATGCATGTAGCACCGCGGGCGTCCCCGGAGTCACTTCATCCGCCGGCCGCGTGAAGTCACCCTTGATAAAGACGGTCGTCTTCCGCGGCTTCGGCAGTTCTTTCATCACCATCGTCGTGGTGCCGCTGTTAAGCAGCGTGTCCAGCTCCGTATAGCGATCATTCACCACGCGGAAGCCATCGCTCGGGCCCAAGATGGATCCGAAGAGGAGACGGTTCTGCGCCAGCGAACGCTTTGCCGGGGGCACGGCGAGAGCGTTCTGTAGTTCGGACGAAAGTGTCTTCTTGAATTCCACCGACAGTCCGGCCTCCCAAGTCGCAAGTTCATCGCCGCGCTGTCTGAGCATTTCCGTCAATTTACCCTCGGTTTCTTTGAACTCCTCCGTGAGCGCCCGGACGTCCACACTTGAATCGAACACCTTTAGCGTCGGCTCCTCCTGGCTGTTCAGGAACGCGAAGAATCGGTAGTATTCCCTCTGCTCGATGGGGTCGAATTTGTGATCGTGGCACTGGGCGCAACCGACCGAAAGCCCGAGCCAGACCGTGCCCGTCGTCGCCACGCGGTCGAATACGCTGTCCACGCGGAACTGCTCCTTGTCGATACCCCCCTCCTGATTGATCTGCGTGTTGCGATGAAATCCTGTCGCAATATTTTGACTCTCCGTCGCGTTTGGCAGCAAATCGCCCGCGAGCTGCTCGACCGTGAACTGATCAAACGGCAGGTCCGCATTCAGGGCTCCGACGACCCAGTCGCGATATTTCCAGATCTGCCGTGGCGCATCAATCGAGTACCCATTGCTGTCGGCATACCGCGCCTGATCGAGCCACCATCGGCCCCAGCGTTCGCCGTAGTGGGGGTTGCTCAGCAGGCGATCCACCAGCTCGCGATAGGCGGCCTCCGAATCCTTCGCCGACGCCTTGACAAACGTAGCCACCTCGTCCGGGGACGGCGGCAATCCAATCAAATCGAGGGTCACCCGCCGAATCAACGTCAGACTGTCCGCCATCC
Source organism: Akkermansia muciniphila (assembly GCA_945861565.1). Classification (GTDB taxonomy): domain Bacteria; phylum Verrucomicrobiota; class Verrucomicrobiia; order Limisphaerales; family UBA9464; genus SIBK01. The sequence continues at coordinate 37,583 of CAMAUY010000026.1, read as the reverse complement.
GCGAAGGCGTGAGTCCTTCCTCAGCGAGTCGCGCCTGAATGAAACGATCCACTGGATGCGATGCGCCCGGAACCACCGGCGGCAGGCGGCGCAGGGGCGACTCAAACGACCAGTGCCTCTGGTAAGTCGCCCCCTGTTCGATCCAGCGTTTCAGCGTTTCCTTCTGCAGTGCCGTGAGGCGCTTGCCGGATTTCTTCGGCGGCATCAAATCCTCCTCCTTGCTCGCAAAAATGCGCGCAATCAACTCACTCGCCTCCGGCCTTCCCGGAACCACTGCCGTCACGCCATCCTTCGTTGCGATCGCCCCCTCCTGGGTATCGAGCCTGCGATCCGCTTTGCGGGCCGCCTTGTCAAAGCCATGACACGCAAAGCAATTCTGAGACAAGATCGGCCGTACATCGCGACTGAACTCCACCTTCGGCGGACGCGGAGCCTCCGCTCCGTGCATCGCTGAAATCGCGATTAACAGCCCGGTGGCGAGGGCAGGCAGGAATTTCAAGTGCATGCGGAAGACAATAGCAAGAACGGCGCTTGGGCGAAGGATCAATTCACAGCCCCGCCCAGGCAAGAATGACAAAATCTTATTACCCGTAGCCGCCGACAGCCAACATCATTGCGGTTTGTGCCGTGCGCGATAAAACCGGTAAGATACCGACGCAGCCCCCGCGTCCGTGTGGATGAACGGCGACGTATCTGTGGCAATGACCGTCCAGGTCACGAGGTTCGTGGAAAGTTCCACCGTGTATTGCTCGCCGGCAGCGCCAGTTACGGCCACGCGAAATTGCCCGTCGGTATAGTTCGGCTGACTCAGCGTTGGGGTCAGTGGCACGGCGACGAGTTTGTAAATAATCCCTTTTCCCGCCGCCGAGTTAAGACCGTACTCTACGATGTAAAGATCCCCGACGGCATCCGCATAAAATGAAACTGGCTTGTTCAAAACTGCGCCCGGCAGTGTGGCTTTCAATTCGGCGGAGATTTCGGTCAGATTTGCGACATTGGTGCCGAGGAATAACGTCGGATTGGTGTTGCGGTCAAATTCGAAGCGATAAATGCGCGCCGCCACGAAATCCGCGTAGATATATTTTCCATACAATTCGGCGATCGGCCCGCGATAGACGACTCCGCCGATGACCGAGTTGTCGCCATCCTTGGGCACGTTGAACCCCGCGGGCAAGGTGGCGTGCGTACGGCTCAAGATGGGAAAGATTGAAATGGAATTTGTCGGCAGACTCTGCACAAACGCATTCGCCCCCGGCACCGGAGAATAGATTGCTTCCGTGGCAGGCCAGCCAAAATCGGGGATCGTGACGGAAGCAGTTTCCGGCAAAAGTTTCGATTGCTCCCGAGGAGGTGGTCCGTACACTCGACGAAATTCCCGCAGGCAAATTAGCAGGTCAGGTCGTCAGCGGCGTGGTCCGCTGTGGACAACTTCTGATTGTCGGCTGGAGCAAACTGCCTCACGCCATGAACAATAATGAGACCCCTCGAATCGCGCCGGTGACACGGCGAAATTTCATCACCGCCACCTCCGGAGCCGGAGGCATTGCGGCAATTCTTGCCAACTGTGCTTCACGCACGGCAGCAGGCAAAACCGCCGTCGCGACGGCTGCGGTTCTGACCGCAGCGAATGCGGCCAACGCGGCGCACACGGATACCTTGAAGATCGCACTGATTGGTTGCGGCGGCCGCGGGTCGGGCGCCGCCAATCAGGCTCTGACAACGCCGAACGTGAAACTAGTCGCCATGGCGGATGCCTTCCAAGACCGCCTGGACGGCGCGCTGGCGGCAATCAAGAAGGTACAGCCGGGGAAAGTCGATGTTCCGAAGGAGCGACAATTCGTCGGCTTTGAGGGCTATAAACAGGCGATTGCCCTGGCGGATGTGGTCCTCCTCGCGACACCGCCGGGATTCCGACCGATCCACTTCGAGGAGGCGGTCCGTCAGGGCAAACATATCTTCATGGAAAAACCCGTGGCAACCGATTCGGGCGGTGTCCGGCGGGTACTCGCCGCGGCGGAAGAGGCCAAACGCAAGAACCTGAAGGTTGGAGTGGGATTGCAGCGGCACCATCAGCCGGGCTACCTCGAAACCTTGCATCGATTACATGACGGTGCCATTGGCGACATCCACACCGTTCGCGTCTATTGGAACGACGGCGGGGTTTGGGTAAATCCGCGCAAGGAGAGCCAGACGGAAATGGAATTCCAGCTCCGCAATTGGTACTACTTCAACTGGCTTTGCGGGGATCACATCAACGAGCAGCACATTCACAACCTTGATGTTGGCTGCTGGATCAAGAATGACTATCCGATCCGCGTTCACGGGATGGGTGGCCGGCAGGTCCGCACCGCCAAGGAATACGGCGAGATCTACGATCATCACGCCTGCGAGTACGAATTCCGCGACGGTGCGCGGATGTTCAGTCAGTGCCGCCATATCCGGGGCGCGTGGAGCTCCGTGACCGAACATTGCGTGGGTAGCAAGGGCAACGCGGACGTCAGCGGCCACATCATCAAAACCGGGGGTGGAGATCCGTGGCGCTTTCGAAGTGACGCAAAAATCGATCCCTATCAGCAGGAGCACGACGACCTGTTCAAGGCCATCCGCCATGACCTCCCTTACAACGAGGCCGCGAACGGGGCGCACAGCACTCTGACGGCGATCATGGGCCGCATGGCGACCTATTCCGGAAAGGTCATCGAACGCGAGGCCGCGCTGAATTCCAAGATCAACCTAATGCCCGACCGGTTCGCCTGGGATGCCGAGCTCAAATCCAAGCCGGATGCGCACGGATTCTATGCCGTTGCCGTCCCCGGCACCACCGTCGCGGTCTGAGCGGGAACTCCGAATGTGCAGGGGCCCGCGTCCCGAATTGGACGCGGGCCCTTCTCGTTTAGAGAATGAGCGAAAGGTTGATTCTGCGCATTGTCGAGGAAGTGGATGCCGACTAGGATCCTGGCCGTGAACACCGCACCTAATTCACCGCCAGGCCATTCCAACCGGTTGACCCGCGAAAAGTCCCCGTATCTCCGGCAGCATGCCCATAATCCGGTGGACTGGTATCCCTGGGGAGACGAGGCCTTCGCCAAGGCCCGGGCGGAAGATAAGCCGATCCTGCTGAGCATTGGGTACTCCACCTGCCATTGGTGTCACGTGATGGAACGGGAATCCTTCACCGATGAGAAACTCGGAGCGTACCTTAATGAGCATTTTGTCAGCATCAAAGTGGACCGCGAGGAGCGTCCCGACGTTGACAAGATTTACATGACCTTCGCTCAAATGACGATTGGGTCGGGGGGGTGGCCGCTGAACGTGTTCCTCACGCCCGATCTGAAGCCATTTTACGCGGGTACCTATTTCCCGCCGGAGCCCAATCATGGCCGCCCCAGCTTCCGGCAACTGCTCGAGCGGATCATCGAGCTCTGGAAGACCAAACGGGCGGATGTCGCGGAATCAGCCGGAGCGTTGACCGAGCGGCTCAAGGCGACGGCCGAGCATGAATCCGAAAATGCCTTTCCAGCGGGCGAACGGGAACTAAACGGCGCCGGCCAGGCGTTCTTGCACGAATACGACCCGGTGAATGGCGGGTTCGGTCATGCCCCGAAATTTCCACGCCCCAGCCAGCCCCTGTTTCTCCTCCGGTACGGGCGGCGATTTGGCGAGAAAGAAAGCGTCAAGGCCGTCTTGCACACCTGCTCCCGGATGGCTGCAGGTGGCATGTACGATCAGTTGGGGGGCGGCTTTTGCCGATACAGCGTTGATGAACGCTGGCTCGTGCCGCATTTCGAAAAGATGCTTTATGACAATGCCCAGTTGGTTCAGCTGTATCTGGACGCCCATCTGGTCAGCGGCGACGCAAAATATGCGGTGATTGTTCGAGACATCCTGCGCTATGTGAAGCGGGATATGACCCATCGGGAGGGGGGATTTTTTTCGGCAGAAGACGCCGACAGCGAGGGTAAAGAGGGCAAGTTTTACTGCTGGACGCGCGAAGAGCTCAAAAAACTACTCGCCCCGGATGAGTTTACCGTAGTCAGCCGCTATTTCGGAATCACGGCGGTCGGCAATTTCGTCGACCACAGCGATCCGCATCCGTTGCCAGGGCAGAACATATTGAGTGTCGTGGATACAAAACTCAACGAGGCAGCGGTTATTTCCCTGGCTTCGGCGCGGCAAAAACTCTTGGTGGCACGCGCCAAACGCGTGCGTCCGCACCTCGACGACAAAATCCTTTCGTCGTGGAACGGGATGATGCTGGGGGCGTTTGCCCGCGCCTATGCGATTCTCGGCGATGAGGAATTTAAGGAGACGGCGGAACGTAACCTGGCGTTCATTCGCACGCATTTATGGGACTCGAAACAAAAGGCTCTTCATCTCCGGTGGCGGGACGGCGGGCGCGATTCCCTTCAATTACTGGATGCCTATGCCAATCAGTTGGCCGGGGTGCTGGATCTATATGAGGCGATCCTCGACCCCGCACACCTGCAATTTGCCGTCGAGTTAGCGGAGGCGATGATGCGGCGGTTTCACGATTCGGCAGAGGGTGGATTTTGGCAGACATCGGCCGACACGCCGCACCTTCTCCTACGGGTGAAGGAGGACTACGACGGTGCCGAGCCTTCGGGCAATTCGGTGGCGGCACTGGCGCTATTGAAACTGGCAGCAATCTGTGATCGAAAGGAATGGCGGGAAGCAGGTGAGAAGACGATCCGTTTGTTCGCCCAACGACTGCATCAAGTGCCCCACGCGGTGCCACACCTACTCATGGCGCTCGATTTTGCCCTGCAGGAGCCGAAACGGGTTGTCATTGTCGGTGATTGGAAGGGTGCCAGCACGCGGGCGCTCTTAACCGCTGCCCACAGCACGTTTGAGCCTCACAAGGTTGTCCTGGGCAACCACGGGCCGGTGGAGGCCTTCGCCCGAACGTTGAAGGGCAGTGACGAGTCCAGTCTGGCGTTCTGTTGTACCGGCACGGAATGCCGACCTCCAACCCGCGACGGAAAAGTCGTGAGTAATTTTCTTAAGGAAACCATCGCAGCGAAGTGATGTTGGAATAATCATTAGCAGATCAATTCCCGCCGCTTCTCGGCTTACTAAAACAAAAGGATTCGCCGCGACGCTCCAAGACTTATTCCCGGATACTTTACCCGACGGACAGTCTAGGCCGCAGTCGAATCCGAATTCCCTTGGGTCGTAACAATTCCGGCCCGTTCCTAATTGTTACGCCGGTTCACACTGAGGGGTCTGCCGTTCGATAAAGAAATCCAATCGAGGAGAATACGCTCGGTTTCCCTCAGGTGCACGTCGGCCGCGACGCCAGCCGGTTCGGCAGGGATATCCTCGGAATCGTCATCCTGATCGTCTCGGTCAGACTTTGCGGTGCTCGGATCGGATGCTGTCACCGTGGCGGCCTTGTCCTTGGCGGGGGCGGATTGGGCTTTGTCGGTCAGGGGCTTGCCGGCGTCGAGAGTGGCCTTGTCTGCCCGAGTGACAGCCACGATGTTGCTTCGCACCACGGCGGGCGGCAGGCCGGGTTGATCGCAGAGCTTTAGCGTCAGCTCGTAGGTCGTGGGTTGAATTTCATGCCGCTGCAGCAACTCCTTCTTGCGTGTTTCCGCCCGCATCTTATTTTCCTCCTTCTCGTGGAGACGCCGCGCCTCATTCAGTGAGATGGTCTTTTCCGCCTTCTGTTTCTGATACCGCCTAATGTCTTCCTGAATATATTCAAAATCCCGGTCGGCGATGACGCGCTCGGTAGAGCGCCGGGACAGCTCCGGGGACACGGGTGCAGTCAGGTTGACTTTCTCATAGTCAGCGCTGGCGATGGTATCCCAAGCCAGGGCGTTGGTGAGGGATTTTTCCCCAAAGTCGGCGACGTTGTTGACGCTGGGTAGAATGATGTCGGGCGTGATGCCACGCAATTGGGTCGACGCCCCGCTGGCGCGGTAGAACTTCCGAATCGTGATCTTAGTGGCACCCGGATTATTGGTACTTTTGACACCGAGAGCCCGGGTGAATTGGGCCAGCTCTTGCAAAGTCTGGACGGTGCCTTTTCCGTGCGTCGAAACATCGCCGACAATCAGAGCTCGGCCGTAGTCCTGGAGCGCCCCGGCGACGATCTCAGATGCCGACGCACTAAAGCGGCTGGTCAGGACGATCAACGGCCCGTCATAGAGCACGGAAGGATCGTTATCGCGGTCCACTCCGACCCGATTGCCGGGATCGCGAACCTGGACAATCGGGCCGGACTTAATAAACAGGCCCGAGACGCTGACGGATTCCTCAAGCGAACCGCCGCCGTTGCGTCGAAGATCCAGGATAATTCCCTCGCATTTCTCCTCCTTCAATTTCTTGACGAGTTTGGCGACATCCCGGGTCGTGCTCTTGGGCTGGCTGGAACGGCGGCCACTCGTCGGAAAATCAGCGTAAAAACTTGGCAGATCGATGATTCCCAAGCGGATGTTGTTCCCCTGCGCATCGGGCAGCTCGACCACTTTGGCCTTGGCTTCCTGGTCTTCGAGTTTGATCTCATCGCGGATCAGTGTGACTACTTTGCGGGCTGAAGGATCCGGGGCATCCGCCGGGATGATGTTCAAACGGACCTTGGTATTTTTCGGTCCCCGGATTTGCTGGACAACCTTGTCCAGTTTTTCGTCGACCACATCGACAAAGTCACCTTCCGCCTGGGCCACGGCCACAATCTTGTCGTTGACCTTGATCTGTTTGGATTTCTCCGCGGGACTGCCCGGAACGACGTTTCGGATCACCGTATACCCATCCTCGCTTTGCAGGGTCGCACCGATGCCAAAGAGAGAAAGGCTCATACTAATAGAAAAATTCTCGGTTGCCGCTCGTCCAAAATAGTCACTGTGGGGATCATAGGCCTTTGCGAGCGAGTCCAGATAGAGCTGGAGGACCTCATCGCTGTCGTACTGCTTCAGCGTGCGGAGCGTTCGGTTGTAACGGCGGGTGAGCGTCTTGACGATTTCGTCATAACGATCGCGCTCGAGACGGCTTTCGATTTGTTTGACGATCTCGGCGAGGGCGTCGCCCGCCCGGAGGCGATCTGCGCTAAACCGGGCCAGTTCGCGGGCTTTCTCGAGGCTCATCTTGTTCGTGAGCGCGGTGACAAATTGCGGCGGACGGTCGGCCTTTCCGTTGGGCGGCAACGTCAGGGAATCTGGGTTCGCAGCCAAAAGATTACTGCGCACAGTATTGAGGACCGAAGTGAGTGGGGCGAGATTCAGTTTTTCCGACAACACTTCGAATCGGAGCCTGTCCCGCCAAACTTTCTTCAAATCATCTTCCGATACCGCGCGGGGCTCTTCACGCCGATTGACGGGATAGCGGTCCTCGGTATCGAATGTGAAACGATCTTTCCGGAGAGTCTGCATCGCGTAGGCGTACTGCTGATCGAATCGTTCGAGAAATCGGTTGAACATTTCGTAAGCCGGGCGGACATCAGCCGGAGCCCGCAGGTTCGCCGGACGGGTGAGTTCGTCGAGTGTTGTCCGGTATTTCTCGAACCTGGCGGCGTCCACGGCGGTGAAGTAGATTCGTTGGGGGTCGAGCGCTTCCAGATAGCGCTCGTAAAATTTCGCGGACATCCCGTCATCAAGTGGATGTTGTGTGAAGTGGGAACGCTCGAGCAACTGCGACACGATCCGAGCGACGAACCCGCCTTCAGCGGAGGGGGAGAGGATGAGTGAGTTGGTGTATTTCCCGATCAGTGGAGCAACCTCGTTGGTGGCCGAGTCCAGAGCGGTACGCGGAGAGATCACCGGGGTAGGCTCGTCGGCGAGGAGGGCTGCCATCAGGCCGCAGATCGCAGCGAACAGGAGCGGGAATTTCATTTCGGAAACAATATGCACGAGCTGTCGGACCCCGCCAATCTGCTTTTTGTTCATCAGACGGGCATGGGATCCCCCAATTCAGGGGTTGGGGCCCTGCGAGTGCTGAAACACCTGGCGTATGACCTCCTCGATGGGGACGTCCTCGACAGCGAAATCCAATACCGGGAATCCGTCAAGCAACCCTTTACAAACCGGGATGACCCGCTCCCGTTTTACTTTCAATTTTAACGTCGTGGCGTCGTGAACGAGCACCTCCCCAAACGGAGTGGGATCAATGGCTTCCCGGACGGCGGCAGGATCCAAGTGCAGGGTGACAATCTTGAAGTCGGCGAAGCGGTCGAGAATCGCGGCCAACCTGCCGTCGAATGAAATGATCCCCCGATCGATGATGATGACCCGCTCGCACAACGCTTGGATATCCGCCATATAGTGACTCGTGAGCAGAATCGTGGTGCGACGCAAGCGGTTGTGTTGTCGAAGGAAGTCACGCACGACGCGGGCCGAGACAACATCGAGACCAATCGTCGGTTCATCCAGGAAGAGGACCCGTGGCTGATGCAACAACGCGGCGATCAGTTCGCATTTCATTCGCTCTCCGAGCGAGAGTTCGCGGACGGGCGTCCCGAGTTTGTCGCCAATTTGCAGAAGAGCGGCCAGATCATCGACCGTCTTGACGAAGACCGATGGGGCGATGCCGTAGATTTTGGCGTTGAGTTCGAGAGAATCCCGGGCGGGCAAATCCCACCAAAGTTGGTTCTTCTGCCCTAAGAGGAGGGCGAACTGCCGTCGGTAACCATCCTTTCGCTCCCAGGGGGTGAATCCGAGGACGCGCGCGGAGCCCCGCGTAGGGTGGAGGAGGCCCGCTAGCATTTTTAGGGTGGTTGTCTTCCCCGCCCCGTTGGGCCCGAGGAAGCCGACGAATTCGCCTTCCTCAATCCGAAAGGAAATGTCACGGACCGCGAAGGATTCCTCGTATTGACGTGCAATCAGGCCCTTCAACGCGCCCCGCAAGCCCGGCTCCTTTTTCCAGGTCCGGAACGAACGGGTTAGGCCGTCCACTTCGATCAGTGCCATAAATGAAAGGGAGCGACGAGCGGGCGGCGGATCATCCGGCGTTTCCACTACCGAACCCGGAGAGCGACGGCGAGCAGAAACGAAAAGCTTTCCCTTCAGTCAGCGGAGCGAATCCCCCATAGTCACTGCATGTTCATCGGAACGATACTGGCCGACGTAGCGACCAATGCAATGGTTGTCGGGACCCACGGCAGTGAGCCTGGGTTCTTCGGCCAGCTTGGGCCGATGCTCTGGCCCTTGCTGATCATGAGCGCGACCGGGTTGACGGTGATCACCGAGCGATTGCTATTTTTTCACCAGGTTCAGATCAATTCAGTGGAGTTCCTGAGCGGTGTCCGCAACGTCTTGAAGAGCGGCAATCCGGTCGAAGCGATCGCGATCTGTGATGCCACGCCGGGCCCCGTCGCGCGCCTGATGAAGGCGGCCATTCTCAACCGGGACGCCGGGCGGGAGCGCGTCCAGGAAGCGGTCGAGGAAGTGGGTCTGGTGGAAGTACCGAAGCTCGAAGCCCGCCTGAGCGTGCTGGCCACTCTGGCGCAAATTGCACCGTTGTGCGGACTGCTGGGCACGCTGTTGGGGCTGGGGAGCGTTTACCGCAGTTTGCAAGCTACGCAGGGACATTCGGCTCCGGCCGACCTTTTTCAGGGACTGGGCGAATCCTTGCATGCCGCCGGAACGGGCATGGCCATCGCGATCATCTCCTATGCCGCCTACAATTACCTGGTGAGCCGCGTGAATGCCATTGTACTGGATATGGAACGAGCGTCCAGCGAGGCCTTGCGAATGACCTCGAGTGACGCCGTGCGCCGCGACTGATATGCCCTTAAAATTCCAACGAACCACTCGGATCTTCCGCGGACAACTGGACGTTGCCCCGCTCTTCTGCGTCCTGTTTCCTCTGGCGTTTTTCACCGTGTTTCATCACCTGCTGGTTCTTCCCGCTGGCACCCGGCTCACCCTGACCGCAACCACCAACCTGCCCGCGGCACTTTCGCCCGGAGAACCATTTGAAATTCTTTCCATCGACCACCACGAACGATTGTTCTTCGAAAATCAACCGATCGAGCCAGCCAGCCTGCTCGAAAGGCTCCGCCTGATTGCCGCAGGTCCTCGCCGCGTGCGCACCGTTGTGCTGGAGACAGACGCCGCAGTGCGGCAGGGACGGGTCCAGGAGGTCGTTTCGCTGATCCGCGCCTCGGGCGTCGAGTTCATCGTTTTCAGCGCCGGCACTCCCGTGACCGGCCGGCGATGACGCTTCCGGCCTGTTTTCTCGCATGCTCCCATGAATCCCGCCGAAACGAATGGATGGAACCGCTCGCAACGGCTCACTGTGGGCGTTTTTCTGTTCCTGGGTCATTTGGCCGTCATGCGCTGGTGGGTGAAGGACCCCCCGATACCGCCGGCGTTGATCGCCGTAGTGCCCTTGGGTCACTGGGTGGACGGGGGGCTATCCGGAATGGCGATTCGGTCCATTCATCCAGGAATTTTTGGACTTGATGGTGAATGGGGGTTCTCAGCGGCGGCCCGGCAAATTCTCCCACGAACCGAATATGAGTCGCCCGAGCGAAAAGTATCCGCTCCTCCGAGTCTTTCCGCGACGACTGCCGGGCTCGGCCAGCCGCCCACCAGTCCGCGGGTCCGGCGGGAGATTCCGGAACTGGCGGTCGCCCTGCTGGATCAGCGAATGGTTCCACGGACCCCCGTTCCGTCCCAGGCGGTGATCGAACTCAATCGCGAACTCAGCGCACGCGCCTGGCAGCGACCCCCGATCCTGGCTCCGTGGGTCCGAACCGAAGTTCCCGGGCCGGTACTGTTGCAAGTTGCGATTTCTCCGGCCGGGTATATCGTACTGGCTTGCGTGCAGGAGAGTAGCGGTATTCCCGACGCGGACCGGGAGGCCGTGGTGGAAATGCGCAAGGCCCGCTTCCAACCGGAGATGGAGACTTACCAGGATCTTGCAGGGTCTGCAGACCGACTGTACTGGGGGGCAATCCGGGTCCGCTGGTCCATCGAGCCACTGCCGCAGGCGACCCGCTAACGCCGATGCCGCTCGAACAAATCATCTTCATCTACGTCTTCGGCTTGCTCGGAGCGCTGGCCCTCCTGGCACTTTGGAACGAACATCGCCGCCGCGGCTTTGAGACCCTCAACAACGATGACAAAGTGTTTCGCTGCAACCGGTGCGGCATGGTGTATACCGATGACTCGGACGTCGACCGCTCACGATGTCCGCAGTGCGGTCGCACCAACGATCCGTTCGAGTACTGAACTTTGGCGGCCGGTCGGATTTGCACGGGCCGTCTTTCACCGCCGAAAACGTGGTGGAAGACAGCACCGGGCCAGGGCGGTTTGAAAATTCAAAGAATTTTTTTGCCTGCTACGCGGGTACTTCCGCGAGCGCCAACCCGACGTCCCAGTCTTTCCAAACCGGCTCGCAACCCAGGCCGCGAATGACGCCCGCGATTTCCGCCGGCGACCGCGCGTCGGCGATTTCGAATTGCCCCGTGGCCTGAGTCGTCCGTGCCGTGCCAGCCCACTCGCTGGAACCCGGTGCAAGGTCAAGGATCCGGCCGCGAACCGTCTGGTGAACCTGGTTGCGTCCAGCCCCGGTGTACCCGCCCGGCTCGGTATGACTCCCCGCACTCGCGTGGGTGATTCCCAGCGGAAGAAGGCCATCCCGAAGTGTGGCGGGCTCCCGTGTCGATAGCACCAAGCCGACATCGGGCAGCAACAGGCGGAATGCAGCGACCATCTGTACCAATTCGCGATCGCGAACGGTGGTCAGGGGCTGGAATTCACCGGCACATGGACGCAAGCGGGGCAGGGAAACCGTGATCTGGGCTTTCCAGCAGTGCTTCAACAAATACAGGGCATGAGCCGCAACCGCAATCGCCTCCGATCGCCAATCGGCCAATCCGAAGAGGGCGGCGATTCCCAGGCGGCGGAATCCGGCCGCATAGGCCCGCTCTGGACACTCGAGCCGCCATTCGAAATTCCGCTTCGGCCCCGCCGTGTGCAGTCGCTCGTAAACGCTGCGATCGTAGGTTTCCTGGTAAACCACCAGGCCCTCGGCACCCGCTGCCACCAGCGGTTCATACTCGGGCGTCTCCATGGGGCCCACCTCGAGCGAGATCGACGGAATGAACGTATGCAGCGCCCGCACGCAATCGGCCAGGTAGCCCTGCGCCACAAAACGGGGGTGCTCGCCCGCCACCAGCAGCAGGTTTCGAAACCCTTGATCAGCCAGCGAGCGCGCCTCGCAAACGACCTCCGGCACGGTGAGCGTCACGCGCATAATTGGATTGTCCCGCGAAAAGCCACAATACGCGCAGTTGTTAATGCATTCATTGGAAACGTAGAGCGGCGCGAACAGGCGGATCACCCGGCCGAACCTCTGGCGTGTCCGCTGCTGGGATTGCACGCACAATTCCTCCAACTGGGCACCCGCGGCGGGCGACAGCAAGGTTGCAAAATCTTCAAGGGTCAGCGCATCGCGATTGCGAGATCGTGTTACGGCCGCGCCATCCGCGGTCGCTGCCCGCCGCCCGAGGGCGGCGAGGGGCAGATCATGAAACGCCGACACGAAGCTCATGGGTGGCAGCTTAGACACACGGGGAAAAACGGCAAAAGTTTGGCAATCCCCAGGAAGTCACTACCGTCCCCCCCGAAAATGACACCAGTCCCCGCGCAAACGCTCCTGAACCAGCTGCACTGGCGCTACGCGACCAAGCGGTTCGACCCCAACCGCAAAATCCCGGCAGAAACCTGGAAAATACTCGAAGAAGTGCTCGTTCTTTCCCCTTCGAGCTTTGGCTTGCAGCCCTGGAAATTTGTGGTGATTACCCGTCCGGAGACGAAACAGGCGTTGGTACCGCATTCCTGGACACAATCGCAGCCCGCCGATTGTTCCCACCACGTCGTCTTCACCGTCCGGCGGGGCCTCGGTGCCGAGGACGTAGAGCGTTTCATTCAGCGGACGATGGCCGTGCGAGGTGCAACCCGCGAGTCCCTCACGCCCTATCAGAAAATGATGCTCGAAAGTCTCGATCACGCGGCAAAGTCGGGCCATCTGGATGCCTGGCAGACCCATCAGGTCTATATCGCTCTGGGACAATTCATGGCCGGCGCCGCCATGATGGGAATTGACACATGTCCCATGGAAGGGATCGTACCGGCGCGGTATGACGAAGTGTTGGGTCTGACGGGCACCGGCTATGCCACGGTCGTCGCTTGCGCGGCTGGATATCGTTCGCCGGACGACAAATATGCCACGCTGCCCAAAGTGCGTTTCCCCATCTCTGAAGTCATCCAACACGTATGAAAGCAGCTATCTTGCAGGGAGTGAACGAACTCGCGCTGGACGAAGTGGGCCGTCCCACCCCCGGGCCCGGCGAGGCACTGATCCGCCTCCGGGCGGCGGCGCTCAATCATCGGGATGTTTGGATCAAATCCGGGCAATATGCCGGATTGCGATTCCCAGTTATTCTCGGCTCCGACGGCGCCGGAACCGTGGTTGAGGTCGGACAGGGGGTGGACGGAGATTGGGTCGAACGCGACGTGATCATTAATCCCGGATTCGATTGGGGGCACAACGAGGGGGCGCAGGAACCGCGCTTTTCAATCCTGGGACTACCCAAGGATGGCACGCTGGCGGAATTTATCCACGTTCCCGTAGGTCAACTGGCGGCCAAGCCTGCCCACCTATCGTGGGAAGAGGCGGCCGCTTTGCCCTTGGCTGGATTGACCGCTTACCGGGCACTGTTCTCCCGGGCGGGCTTGAAAGCGCATGAGAAGGTGTTGATCACGGGGATCGGAGCGGGCACGGCCCTCTTCGCCCTGCAATTTGCCGACAAAATGGGCGCGGTACCGTGCGTCACATCCAGTTCACCGGCCAAAATTGAACGGGCTCGATCTCTCGGGGCCCGGGCCGGAGCGATCTATGCTGAAGCCGGCTGGGCCGCCGAGTTTGGGCGGCATCACGGTCCGTTCGACGTGGTGTTTGACAGTGCCGGGGGTCCAGGAATCAACGATCTGTTGGACTTGATCGTGCCTGGAGGACGCTTGGTGTTCTTCGGTGCGACTCGCGGAAACCCTCCGGATATCGCGTGGCGCAAACTCTTCTGGCGTCAGATTTCATTGCTTGGCACCACCATGGGAAGTCCGGCGGACTTTGCGGCCATGACGGATTTCGTCCTGCGTCACGCGATCCGCCCCGTAGTGAGCGAAGTCTTTCCGCTGGACCGAGTCGCTGATGCGTTCGCCTGTCTGGAAAATGGTCGCCAATTCGGCAAGGTGGTCGTGCGGATGGACTGAGCGCTGGTTCCGGTCCGAGGTCATGGAACCACGACTCGGAAAAAGCGCGGCGAATCGCCCATCGGAATAATGATCAAGGCCGTCGTGGGCGTAACCGATTGGGGGATCTGTTCCCCGCGCGTCCATCCGGCGACTCCGAGTGAATCGCGTGATTCCAGGAAATAGGCAACCCCTGCGGATTGTAGAAACGTGATTCGGATCGAATCGGGCACGGCCAACGTCACCTGTAACACGGGCGGCACCGGGGGTTCCCCGGAAGCGGAGACCGCGAGCCAGTTGGTTCCGGCGTCTCCGTAGCCAAGCGTTTTCCGTTCGAGCCGGAACGGCTGACCATTGGCAAGAACGGGCCACGGGTCCGAGTCGTCATAGTCGATCTCTTCAACCAGGATGTACGGCACGAGTCCCGCGTCGGGATGGCCTGGCAATTGAGGCGAGTCCGGCTTGTACAATGCGATTCGTTCGCCGGAATTGCTCAATTGATTGGTCCATGGGCCATAGACGGGGGCCGAAGCAGGGAGGCCATGTTTCAGGCGAAATGCCACGGGATTCGTCGCGCAAACAATTACGGTCGCGTTGGCGCTGAGGGATACGCCTGCGGGGAAGTCGAAATCCACGCCATCGCGAATGCGCCAGGTATTTTTCGGATTCAGCGGATCGAAGAGCGGGACCGTGGCAGCCGTGATGTTCAGTAGCTCAACGTATTCGGAATCATCGGGCGCGGGCCGGTATTGAATGACTCGGAACACCACGGGACCGACGCGGGGAAGACCATTGGTGGCCCCGGGCGCTTCCCGGAACTCGGCCAAAAGCAATGGGGGGGAATCTTTGCGAACCGCACTGCCAAAACCCAGATCGGCGAGAATTAACAGGGGGCCCGTCCCGTTCGGATAACGCCCGAAACTGACCCCGTTTTCGCTCGGGCCAAAACTCGTCACGTCGACCCAATGCAGTAGATTTCCCGAGCTGTCGGTCGACATGAGCACCGCCTCGTCCCCGTTGGCAGAATTAAAGGAGAAACGATCGGAATCATTCGCGCGGTTAAAATCCTTTTCAAAGAATACGCGATAGCCACCCGGACTAATAACCGTACCATTGGGAATGCGATACTTGGCCGGATTCGCCCGGTTATTGGAGAGATACCAGCCTGAGAGATCCACGGTCTGATTACCCGGGTTATAAAGCTCAATCGCGTCTTCCAGTGGGGGATCGGTGTGGGCCAGGATTTCATTAATTACAACCAGTCGAGAGGGCCCGACACCGGCAACTCCGGGTGACCCATTGTATTCCGTGCTGGATCGCCAGTTTTCCGAGTCGCTCAACTTTCCGTTGGGGTCCATACATTCCAGGCTGCTACCCAAACCGTTCGCCCGCGATGGCCAATCCCCGGAACTGTCATATTTGAACTGAAATAGAATTTCGCCCGCCGCGGAAATCAAGGTGACTTGTTCTCCCTGATCGTCGAGCTTGCCTTTGAACTTCGAGGCGGCAAGCGGTACGCCGTTGCCGTAACGGCTACCAAACGAAGTGCGATCCGAACAAATAACCAAGCGCGCTCCGGGCTGCAGCGTCGTTGCAGTGTCGAACTTGTACTCGATGCCATTCGTAAATTGAGCACCCGTCAGCACCGCCGCGTCCGTTCCAAGATTGATCAACTCGATGAATTCGAAGTCGGAACCGTCCAGCGGCGCGTAGTTCAGTTCCGACACCGAAACGGTACGCGCTGCGGCCGGCCATACCGCATACCCGAGAAGCAAGAGCAACAACCACTGCATCATTCAACGTTGCGGACGTTTGCCTCCCGCGCAAGGCCCCAACCTCACAGAGTCGCCGCGCATCCCGATAGAAGGTAGCGGACGCCGCGCTGCGGCCCTGTCCGCCCGCTGGACGCGGGCAGGGTTGTCGCAGCGCGACAACCTCTACCAACATCTTCGGGAGGCACCGACAGGGTCGCAACGTGACCCTGTTCCACGGATAAACGCCGATAGACGCAGATTCCATACCCTTTCTATCCGCGTCAATCCGTGTTCATCCGCGGTTCTGCTCTCCTTATCCGCGGATTTGGGGTGACGTAAGAGCTTTGTTTTGCATCGGAGTCCCCGGTACTCTCCGCCCCGATGATTTCGCCCAATCGTGAAGAGTTCATGCGCCTGGCCACCCAGGGAAATTGTATCCCGGTGACCCGCGCGCTCCTGGCTGACTTTGAGACGCCGCTCTCCGCGTATCTAAAATTGCGCGGCACGGGTGAAGCATTCCTTTTCGAATCGGTTGAGGGTGGGGAACACCTGGGCCGCTATTCGTTCTTGGGGTGTAATCCACGCACGGTGATCCGACAAATCGGGAGTTCGGTCGAGGTGATACAGAATGGGCGGGGGATCGAACGGTATTCGGTGTCACCCCTCCGGCAGACTGCCGACGCCAACGCCGTCACCGACGGCCTCGTTGTCCTGGAAAGAATCATGGCCCAGTACAAGCCGGTGGCGCTGCCCGGACTGCCCCGTTTTTCAGGCGGTGCGGTCGGTTTCCTCGGTTACGAATTCATTCACGACGTGGAACCCGTCGTTCCCCGACCCGCTCAGGACGAACTTGGAACCCCAACTCTGTATTACCTGATCGCCGATCAATTGCTGATCTTTGACCGCGTGGCGCAAACCATGACGATCGTTGTGAATGCCATCCTCGAAGCCGGAGCGAAGCCGGAGGAGTCCTACGAGGACGCCGTGAGCGAAATCGACCGAATCACCGATCTCCTGAAACAACCCTTTGAATACGATCCGGTATCGCTGCCCTCCGACGGCTCCGAGGTCCCGTTTGTTTCGAACACGACACGCGAGCAGTTCACGGCCAACGTCCAAAAGGCCAGCCAATACATCCGGTCGGGCGACATCATCCAGGTGGTCGGTTCCCAACGTTTTAGTGCGCCCGTGAAAGCCTCTCCCCTCGACGTGTACCGGGCAGTCCGGTCCATTAACCCCTCTCCGTACATGTTTCTCCTCGAGTTGGACGGCTTTGCTCTCGTCGGAGCGTCGCCCGAATTGCACGTCCGTTGTGACAACCAGCACGTTGAGATTCGCCCCATTGCCGGCACCCGCCCCCGGGGTGCCACTCCAGAACAGGACAGTGCCCTCGAACACGATCTCCTCGCGGATCCTAAGGAACGCGCCGAACATGTGATGCTTGTCGATCTCGCCCGGAACGACATCGGGCGCGTCTGCGACTTCGGTAGTGTCGTCGTCAAAGAGCTCATGCTGATCGAGCGGTACAGCCACGTGATGCACATCGTCTCCCAGGTCGAAGGCCGCCTGCAGGAAGGACGAACCGCCTTTGATCTGATGCGCACAACCTTTCCGGCCGGGACACTGAGTGGTGCTCCAAAGATCCGGGCGATGCAGATCATTTCTGAAATGGAGGGCACCACCCGGGGGCCGTACGGCGGATGTGTCGGCTATTTTGCCTTCAATGGAAATGCCGACCATTGCATCACAATCCGGACCGCCCTGATGAAGGATGGCCGGGCCTACGTTCAGGCAGGCGGGGGTTGGGTCAATGACTCGACGCCGGAGGGCGAATTTGAGGAGACGGTTAACAAATCGAAAGCGATGCGAAAAGCCATCGCGCTGGCGGAGCGTTTCGGCGAGGCAGAACCCCTTTCCTAATGCTGGCACATTCAACCGCTCCTCGGTATTGGGTACGCCATGAACTCTCATTTTCTCGCCTGCGATCTTGGAGCCGAAAGCGGACGTCTCATGCTGGGTTCCCTCGTCGACGGGCGCCTGGCCTTACGGGAAATCCATCGATGGCCCAATACTCCCATCCGATCCGGGGAATCGCTGCACTGGGATTTCGAGGGATTGCTCCGGGAACTGGAAATCGGTCTGATCCAGGCCGGTGCCATCGGGCTCTCGATGGATGCCATCAGCACCGATAGTTGGGGCGTCGACTACGTTCTCTTTGATGCTCAAAACCGCCCCTGGCCGCCGGTGTTTCACTACCGCGACCCGCGATCCAGCCGAGGCGTCGAGCGGGTGCACTCGCAGATCACCCAGGAGGAAGTGTTTGCCGAGACGGGTATTCAGTTCATGCCCTTTAATACACTGTTCCAGCTGGCGGCCGAGGCTCCCGGAAGATTGGCATCGGGCACGAAGCTGCTGCCGATCGCAGACGCTTTTAATCACTGGCTGAGCGGGGTAAGCCGTGCCGAAGTGTCCATCGCCAGCACGACGCAGCTATACAATCCTGCCACGGAGAAATGGTCTGCCCGCCTGACGATCGATGTCCTCGGACTTCCGCCCAACGCGCTTCCACCCCTGGTGCCCTCCGGAACTGTTCTTGGTCCCCTTCGGTCCGAGCTCGCCGCCGCCTCAGGACTTACGGGTCTGCAGGTGATCGCCTCGTGTTCCCATGACACCGGTGCGGCCGTGGTGGCCGTGCCCGCCTCCGACCCCGGAGGGGGCGCGACGCCCGATTGGGCCTACCTAAGTTCCGGTACGTGGTCGCTACTGGGAGCAGAGATCGGGGCACCGCTCCTCACAGAGGCATGCCGAGACGCCAATTTCACCAACGAAATCGGCTACGGGAACTCCGTTCGCTTATTGAAAAATATCGTTGGCCTTTGGTTGATCCAGGAGTGCCGCCGTGAATGGGCCTCGGCCGGACAGGAGTATTCCTATGCCCAGCTCGCCGAGTTCGCAGCCGGCGCCGAACCATTCCGTTCCGTGGTGGACGCAACGGATGCCCGGTTCGTCACCCCCGGCGGAATGACCGGGCGAATTGCCGATTTTTGCCGCCAGAACAATCAACCCATTCCTCGCAATCCGGCGGAATTTATCCGCTGCTGCCTGGAAAGTCTCGCCCTCGCGTACTCGATCAATTTACGGACGCTGGCAGAACTGCTCGGCACTCAGTTTCGGCGGCTCCATATCGTTGGAGGTGGGAGCCGCAATGCGCTGCTCAATCAGATGACGGCGGACGCCTGTGGTGTATCGGTCATGGCGGGACCGGTTGAGGCTACCGCCGCCGGCAATGTATTGGTCCAGGCGATGGCACTTGGGCGGATTCGATCCCTCGCCGAAGCACGCGAGATCATCGCCCGCTCTTCCGACTGCCAAGTCTACAATCCGCAGATCGATCTGAATGGGTCTTGGGAAAAAGTCCGACGCAGGCTGGAAATCCCTGCGAGAATAGGAGCGAAATGAGGCGATCGCCTAATGACTCTTTACACATCGAAACCCAACATGATCGCTGGCGGTGCGCACTTCGCCCTTGCCACGCGTGCCGAGCATATAGCGGGTGCAATACTGATCGGTACACAGGAACGAGCCCCCGCGATGCACGCGCTTTTTCTCGTTCGGCTCGGCCGGGTCGTAGGATGAATCTGGGCCTTGTGGGTTGCGCGCCACGCCGCCCGCCAACTTAAGCCGCGCATAGGTATCTGCGCGATACCAGTCGCTCACCCATTCCCAAACGTTGCCCGCCACATCGTACAGGCCGTAGGGATTCGGCGGAAACTGCGCGACGGGCGCGATGCCTTTGAATCCGTCCTCACCCGTGTCGCCGCCCTCGACAGGAAACCTGCCTTCGTAGATGTTCGCCTGAAATCTACCGCCTGGCTTCAGCTCGTCGCCCCACGCATACAGCTTTCCGGCCACACCCCCGCGTGCAGCACATTCCCACTCCGCCTCCGTCGGCAGCCGCTTGCCCGCCCACATCGCGTATGCCGCCGCATCTTCGTAGGCGACTTGCACCACGGGATATTTCTCGCGGCCTTCGAGGTCGCTGGCAGGCCCGGTGGGATGACGCCAGTCTGCGTCCGGCACGTAACTCCACCACTGGAAATAGTTGTCCAACTTTACGGGCTGCGGAGTGGGGGTGAAGACCGTGGATCCAGCGACGAGATTCTCCGGCGGTGCGGTGGGAAATTCTTCCGGCGTAGGCTTCTGCTCGGCAACGGTGACGTATCCGGTCGCTTTCACAAATTTTTCAAACTGCTCGTTCGTCACTTCCGTTGCGTCCATCCAAAAGCTGTCCACATAAACGCGATGAATTGGCAGGGCGTCGCGCGTGACGCCCGGCAGGCCGCACAACGATTCGCTCGCCGCATCGCTGCCCATCGAAAATTCACCGCCCGGAACCCACACCATGCCCTCCGGCGCGGGAGTCGGGGCGGGAGTTTTGTTTGGAAGGGTGGGAGCGAAGAGCGAAGCCGATGCCGCTCCAGAATTCGTCGCGTTGGCGCGAGCGGCTTCCGGCGCGGCGAGCGACGGCTTATATCTCGCGTAAGCCAGCGCACCGGCGATGCCGACAACAGATGCGATCAACCACCCGATCGCACTGGGTCGCGAAGCGGGTGGCGTTTTCTGCGCGGCGGATTTTTTCCTCATGCGGGTGTCTCTTCCGACGGTTTGATGATCCCCGGTTGCCGCTTACCGGTCACTGATCACGGCAGCTCGCATTCAAGGTTTCTCGACTGAGATGGCCAGGGCTTCCGTGGCGCGAAATACGACTTCGTCACCAAGTTTTCTTTTGGTCAGATCAACGTCCTTGCGAACTTTGAAGGTCTTGGTGGTCCCGTCCGGAAACCGCAAGGTTGCTTTGCGGTGCTCAAGGTCGATGGCCTCGACCTTAGCCGTGACTTCCACCGTGCTGGCCATCATCACTCCGGGTTTGGCACCCACCGGGGCCAGAGCAATCGCCGCGGTTTCGCCGTCGACCTGGGGTTCGCCGCTCTTCCGTGCAAACACCACGAGTTGCTCCGCCACCAGAATCTTGAGGTGGTCTCCGACCTGAATCTGATTGAAATTGACGACCTCCGGCCCGGCCTTGACCGTCGTTTTCTTGTCATCCGGAGTGAGCAGCGTCACCCTCCGATTGGCAGCGTCGATCGCAATCACCTTCGCCGTGATTGAGTGCGTCTCCACAATGGTCCCGCCCGGCACACCTTTCTCCGTTGCGACTTTGCGGGTACTTTTCACTCCGGAGTCGGATGAGCAGGATGTGAGGGCGAGCAGGGCCGCAGGCATCAAAGCCAGGACCGTGAGTTTCAATAGGTTTGTTTCCATAGTTCCGTTCTCTGTTCTTGTTTCGGGTTTGGTCAATCATACTCCGCATCGCAGGTGCGGTTTCGATGATTTCGCTGCTCGCTGAGCTCATGCGCTCAAACTCGCGGGACAGGATCGTTTTCTGCCTCGCTGCCCGCTTCCCATTTTCTACCAAAATCCAACCGTTTCCTGGCGAGCAGCGTGTCAGCCGATGGCAGGAGGAAACACCCTATTTACGAAAATTACGAGGGAAGTTTCGCTGCTCAGGCCACGGAGGGCGCATCTGCGAGATCACTCCGGCAAATCCCGCCCGCGGGTTTCCGGTCCAAGCCAGATGGCGGCTGCTCCAATCAAATAGACCAGCACAATAGCCACTCCGGCCTTGGGATAGCTTCCGCCGAAAAAGCCCATGAGCACTGGCATTTTCCACGCTCCGATCGCGGCCAGGATTCGACCAAAATTAAACGCCAACCCCTGCCCCGTCGCCCGCGCCCGCGTCGGGAACAATTCTGGAAGGTATAACGGCAGCCACCCGTAAAAGGCGGCGGTCGAGCCTCCGACACAAAAGGCGACCGCCAGGAATGCCCAATCGAAGGCGTCAAAACCGTGGAACAACCATTGGCAGAGGCCGAGGGCAACGAGACAGAGACCGCAGTAGGTAGCGCGGCGACTGAGCCACGCACCCGCGAGCGGTGCCGCCAGCGCACCACAGCACGCGCCAAGGGAAAGCGAAAACTGGGTCCAAGCCTTGGCCGTTGGCTCCTTCCCGCCCGTCATCTGGTCCGCCCAAAGTGGAATCCACTGGACGATTCCCCAGGTCACCACCAAGGGGACGGACGCAAACAGGACGGCCAACAACGTCCGCCCTCGCTGGGCGGGCGAAAAGATCTCCAGGAATGGAGTTGCCGGCCGCTGAGCGACGCTCGCCGCCCAGCGCTCGGATTCCGGGACAAAAAGGCGAATGAAAAACGTGAGCAACGCCGGCGCCGCCCCGACGAGCATCACCCACCGCCAGGAATCTCCTCGAATTGGAAAAAAGATCCCCAGGAGCGCAATCAGACAGTACCCAAGGTTTGCCGCGGCACCAATCGCTCCCGCCATCAATGGCCGTTTTGCGTCCGGCCAGACCTCCATGACCAGCGCGACCCCGAGCGCCCATTCTCCCCCCATCCCGAGCGCCGCCAGAAAACGAAAAAGCCCCAATTGCCAGGGCGTCGTCGCCAAATAACAGGCCCCCGTCAAGAGCGAGTAGCACAAGATACTTGCCGTCATCGCGCGGACACGCCCGATGCGGTCACCTAACCAGCCAAACACCAGGCCGCCCGCAGCCGCACCCAACAAGAACCAGGCGGTGATGATTCCCATCCACTGCTGGACAAACCCCTCCCCGACAATGCCGGCGGCGAGCTGCATTTGCTGCAACGCCGGCCGCGCGACGAGTGGGAAGATGCCCATCTCCATTCCATCGAACATCCAACCGAGAAAGGCGGCGACGAGAGCGGCGCGAGCGGAACGTGAAACAGTCATTAGGAATTGGAGGGAGTGTTCCCTAGATAAGCCTGTGCCGTCAATCAACGGTCATCGGAGCGATTTTATGTAGAGTACGAGAGACTCGATCTGGCCCTCCGAGAGCACGCCCTCATAGCTGGGCATGCCCGTATCGGATTTTTCAAATCCGCTGACGACGCGGCGCGAAGGTTCCCAGATCGATTCGCGAAGATACACTTCGTCCGCCAGCGTTGTGCTGCGGTCGACGAAAACACGCGGATTGCCGTACAATCCCTTCCAAGTCGGACCCACACGTCCAAGCGTCGAGCCATCGATGGAGTGACATGCCACACAACCCATCAATTCTGAAACCCGCCTGCCCTCCTCAGCGGTGGCGGGTGACGGGGTGATTCCCGAAGGAGCTTTCCTCGGAGTGAGGTCCACCGGCAGCACCGCAAACCCCTCCGCCGCCGGGTCGAAG
Organism: Akkermansia muciniphila; assembly: GCA_945861565.1. Classification (GTDB taxonomy): domain Bacteria; phylum Verrucomicrobiota; class Verrucomicrobiia; order Limisphaerales; family UBA9464; genus SIBK01. Next base: position 14,340 of record CAMAUY010000026.1, on the reverse strand, counting down.
TGTGTCAGTTCGTAGGGAGTGAAATAGGCGTTCTGCTCGAAGCTCTTGCCTTCTCGTGTCGCCAACGCCCAACCCAGGCGCATTTGCATCACGGGTTTCATGTCCGGGATGCCGACGAAAACACTCTTGCCGTCTTCGGAAAGATAGGCGCTGCTCGGTGCCATGGACTCCTGCCCTTTGCTGCCATCGAGCTTGAAATGCGGTGAACCATAGCTGGCGGTGCGTGTATAGTTCCATCGTTCGGCTGCATAATTAGCCGGATCCCCAGCCTTCTTCGCGTCTAGAACGACATCGAACCGCAGCAGAATGCCACGGTCCATCGGCAGAACGTCTCGAGGCAGTAAGCTGGGCGCGCCGGTATAGCGGAGGCGCGCAAGACCGCTAATCTGTTTGGCCACCGTCCCGAAGATCTGAAATCCCGCGACGTAAAGCTGTCCGTCGAGCGGATTGACCGCACCGGCCAAGGGCGCAAAGTCGAGGTTACGCGTCAAACTCACCATGGCCGCTTGCATCCTCGATGCGCCTTGATTCAACAGGACGACGAAGAGTTCAGGGCGATAATAGCCTAGGTGAATCAGCGCGCCGTTGAGCGGACCCATCCCCGTGTCGCGGAGCCACACCTGCCCAGCGCCCGACGCATTGATCGGATGAGGAATCCACGTCAACGGATCCGCAATCGCTGCAGGATATTTTTCTTTGGGCAAAATCAACGGGATATAACCGTAATACTGTCCGGCTTGGATGACGTGGAGCGGCGTCGCCGGCACGTAATGTCCCTGCTGGTCACTCGCCGTCACGAGACCTGATATCGGATTCACACCGATCAACGGCTGACGCAACCCCCACCCCAACACGGTCGCCGATTTTCCGTCCCGCGAGACGCGTAATACACTGCCGTTGTGTTTTCCCTGGGTCGCCCCTTCTTGCCCGCCTTTGGCGATAATGAAGGAACCGTCCGGCGCCAGGCGTATTCCGGACGCAAACTCACGCGTTTCGGCCGTCTGGGCGAAGGCGTTTGAAAATAATTCGTGCCCATCGGCTTCGCCATTTCCGTCGGTGTCGCGCAATCGCCAGATGCCATTGCGATCGAAGACAAATAAGTCGTCACCTCGAACACAAAGACCCAGCGGTTCGTGGAGTCCTGAGGCGAACCGCCGCCACGTCACCGAACGAAGCGCGTCAACCAAGCCAGAGATCAGCCAGATGTCTCCATCAAACGTGGCCGCGGCCGCGCGACCGTCTTTAAAGAACGCAATATCCGCGAGCCGTACGTTGCGCTTCCACGGGTTGTCGAGCGGAAGCGGAATGTTGTCCACCACATAGGCATCCTTCTCCGCGGCGAGCGCAGCCGGCACGGTGACCACCTGCGGCCATCGTGCGGATGAAGGGGGCTGCACTCGATCGTCGCCGGAGGGACCCCAAGGCTTACCCGCGGTCCCCAATCCCACCGTTACCTTGAATTCAACCGTTTCTTTCGACGGATGCACACGTACCACCAGAAGGCCGTCCGCCGCTTCAATGATCTCGGCTACCGCCTGCCCCCCAGCCTGCCCTGGCGTGAGCGCCGCCTTTAGACTCTCGCTAGCACCGGCCAGTCTGCGCCCAAGAATCAGCCAGAGCGGCTGTGGAACCGGATCCAATCGGAACCGGCGTTGCACGACCGGCAGCCCGTTCTCCATTTCTGCGGTCGGCCATTCACTCACCGATACCCCGGCCAGGTCGTATTCGAGGCGAACGCCACCCGACACCAGTCGAATCGCCCTAAACTGCCCACCCGCCCCAGGAAGCGGACCGCGACCCACTTCGCGGGGATCCGGTCCTGGCTCGCGCGGATCCGTGAGCGAGAAGGTTGCGCCCGATTGCCAGCCGGGATAAATCCCGTTCGCCAGCCACGGCGTGCCGAGTGGTTTCGGAAGGATTGCCTGTCCTTCCGGAACCTTGGTCCCCGCGACGTGGTAAGAACCCCGTGCCATCGAAACTGGCGTCACACCCGGTCCGGTCCAAATCGCAGACATCCGGAGCAGGTCGATGTCGAAACAGGCCCAACACCCGTGTCCCAAATTAAGAAGAATGCCCCGGGGTGTTAGGTTGTTTGCGAGAAGGCCGATCCCCGGTGTTCGTGCGTCAAGCACCGACGAAAAGAACGGAAAGTCGGTCTCCACGTATTCCCCCCACACGGTTTGCCCCTCCCGGCCAACACTCCCCCTCGCGGCGAGACCAGCTGCGGAAGCGGCGGCGGCCAAGAAAAGGCCTATCAAAAAAAAGAAAACCACCTGCGAGCGGACCCGATCGGAAAGCCACAACGGGACTTTCGCGAGGTTTCTTATCGGCGCCGTCCGCATGCCCGCCGTCATCCCGGCCTCCATCTGCTGACATCGTCCACCCGAGTTACTCGGCCCGGTTCGCCGAGTTGGTGATATAAGGCTTCAGCCCACTCGTAAGTTGTCGGAGTCTTCCCAACGAATACGAGTTCAGCAGGCCAGAGCAGCCCGGCAACCTGCGCAAGGTCCGTGATGCGCAAACAATTCAACATCTCGAGCGCAGGACCGCGACCGTCCTTTTCGCCCCCGACATTCTGAGTGGCCGGCGGGTTCTCGATAAATACGGTCCGAATGCGCTGATCCAACAGCGCGGCATAGAGAGCGATCGCACACATTTCGCCCCGCGCCGCCAGCGAAATATGCCCGGCATCGACTTCCGGCAATTGCCGCACGGCTTGCACCGCGCGGAGTGTGTCCCAAACTCGCATCGAAGCAAGGGTCCGGCCTGTCCAGGCACTCGCACGGCGGACATGCCAGTTCAAGTCTTCGCCCCATGCGGTATCACCAATGCCGCGGGGTTCAAACGCGATCCTGGCCCACGGAACGTTGATGCGAAGGAGAAAACTGCGCGTGTCCCAACGCCCCTCGGCCGGAGAACGCAACGCGATCACGGCGGGTGCCGGCACGACGAGCGGTTTCCGATATAAGAGTTGCCCATGCAGTCGCCAGCCTTTCTCGGAGGTGAATCCGAATCGGTGCCCGGCCGCATCTTCCTCGAATTCATATTCGATCTGGACATCGAGCGGTGGTGGCTTCGGCGGAAATGCGCCAAAGGTCTCTTGTAGCAAGCGAGCGGTGACTCGCGCGCGCTCCCGCGTAATCGATTCGGTACCGGTAATCTCGGGCGGCTTGGGCGGTGTGAAGAAATCCTCCTGAATGGTCTTGACCCGGTTGCCGGGCGGCGAGCCGCCCACAAACACACGCAGTGTTTCGGCGGACTCCTGTTTCTCAGCCCGGTCGTCAATGTCACCAATTTCCGCCGGTGACACCTCCCGGCCCATCAGGTGTTTGGTGAACCAGGAGAAAATCTCGGTACGCGAGCGCGCGTGGTAGGAGTGGCCACCGGGTGTCTCGATCAGTCGAAGATTCTTCGCTGCTCCCAGTTTCCGATAGAGTCCTCCGAGCTGTGCGTGAACCTGACGAATCGATTCAATCGTAAAGATGCCGTCCTTGTCCGCCGAGCCGATCAGCAACGGTCGTGGGGCAATGAGCGCGCCCACATCGGCGAGGTCCCACCGGTAGGTGTTAATCCACCACATGCAGTCGCAGTGGCCATCCAGGGTGCGATCATGGACGTGGGAGAACAGGGTGGCGGTCCCGCAAACAGGGGCCGCGACTTTCACACGCTCGTCGCCGGCCGCGATCCACCAGGACGACGCGCCGCCGCCAGAGATTCCCGTGACCCCAAGCTTCGTCGCATCGACCTCGGCACGCTGCGCGAGCAAATCGAGGCCACGGATACCGTTGAGCAACTCGATGCCTCCCGGTGTGTAACCGCGCGAATACCAATGCCACCAGCCTTCCCGATAGCTGCCGTGATGAAAGCCCGACGATTCAACGGCCTCCAGCGTCTCGGCGATCAGGCACACAAAGCCCAATTCGGCGAAGCGCCGGGCATGCGCCTGATAATGCACCTTCTGATCTTTCGAATGGCCGCAAACGTAAAGCACTCCCGGCGTGCGCCCTGTCAGGTTTTTCGGCACATAAAGATTCGCGGTGACGAACAGGCGAGGCAGGCTCTCGTAGGCAAGTTTTTCTATGCGGTACTGCTCGCGTTCGACGACGCCCGTCACCGTAACCGGCGGTGGCTCCCGCTGCTCCGTCCACCACGAATCGATCCCCATCATCTCCAAAAACTGCCGCCGCTTTTCCGGCAGCAGACGTCGCCATGCCGCGGCGCTGCGGAAGTCCGTGAGGGCGTGATCGGTGATACGCTTAGCCTCCAGCGAGAGATAATCGCGGATACTGCCGCCTGCCACCGGGCGACTGATGATTCGAGGCGGGTGTGCAGCCTGGGACGGGGTCATTGCGTACGAGTCAGTCAACACTCCATTGGCAAACGGGGCAATACCACCCAGCGTGACACCGGCGCGAAGAAATTTGCGTCGATTCATGGTCGCAGCATCGAAGTCAGAATTGCGATCACCACGAGCAGTTCGATCAACGTGAACCCACTCGAGGCTCGCGAGGCGATGAATCTCAGTGCGCGTGGATCAGATCTCATAGGGCTCTCCTGTTATATAGGTTCATAATTTCCTCGCGTAATGAACCTGCCGGGACACTTCGACGAACCCACAGGCTGGATAAAGATGCTGGCCCGTTTCATTTTGATCCATCGTTTCAATCATTGCGTACTCCAAGCCCTCACGGCGGAAGTACTCCAGGGCGTGCTCGATCAGCCGGCGGCCCAGTCCGTGTTCCCTAAAATCCAATCCCACCGCCAGGTTCACAATGCGGCCTTGGCCCGCCTCACGGTCAAGGCGCGTGGTAACGTACCCCACGACGCACCCGAGCGCTTCGGCCACAAAAATGCCGGCGGGATTGGCCGCGGCATCGGCGTCGATATGGCGGGCCTTGCGCCAGCGCCAGTCGCGTCCGTGCAGAATTCCAAGCACATCTTCGATGTCCTGTTCAATGGTCACGCCGTCAAATGCCTCGATGGTTAGCAGCTTGATGGCGTCCAAGTCTTTAGGTCCGTAAGGACGAAGGGTGGCAGGGCTCATGGTTCAATAGGGGATCATTTAATCGCGCAGCCATTCCTCGTGATGTAAGGCGACGAAGACATCGTCGTTCAGATGGGGATAGGCGCGGCAGACGCGATCCATCTCCTCGGATTGGCCGGGCGAAAGTTTTTCATCGGGATCGAGACACCACGTGCCCTCAAGCAAGCCCTGTCGGCGCAGGACTTCGTGAATGCCGGAGAGGCACCCGGCGAATCCGTGATCGGCGTCAAAGAAGGCCGCATTACAGTCGGTCACTTGAGCTGCCAGGGTGAGCTGATTCGTCGGGAGCGTGTCGCCCAGTCGGCAACGCTGGCAGTCCGCCAGCATTTCGACTGCCTTGCGGGTCCAACACGCCCAATGACCGAGCAAGCCGCCTACGATGCGTAAGCGCACGTCGCCTCGCTCCGTCGCCACGATGTACTCGGTCAGCAGGTCTACAAGAATGTTGTCGTCATTACCGGTGTAGAGGGCGATCTCCGCGCAGCGTCCGGATTCGGCGACCGCCCGCAGCACATCGAATGTCTGATACCGGTTGAAGGGCGCAATTTTGATGGCAATGACGTTGGGAATATCAACGAACCGTCGCCAAAAGCGGTGAGTCAACTTCCTCCCACCCGCCGCCGGTTGCAGGTAGAAGCCGAACAGGGGAATCTCCCGCGCAACCGCGTGGCAATGAGCAATGAGTTCGTCGTCGTCGGCATCGGGAAAAGCGGCTAGCGACAACAGACCCGCGTGATAGCCGAGATCGCGGGCAAGTTGGGCTTCCCCGACGGCCTGCGGCGTTCGCCCGCATGATCCCGCAACGAGAATTGTCTGCCGCTCAAATCTCTGATCGCACTCGCGGACCGTCTCGGCGGCGAGGCGGAGGACTGGCTCGAACAAGCCATGCATGGATTCGCGAATTGTAAATTGGGTTGTGTGGACACCGACGGCAACGCCGCCGGCGCCCGCCGCGTGATAATAGCGGGTCAACGCGCGCTGCCGTCGCTCATCGAGCTTCCGTTCCTGGGTGAGCGCAAGCGGGTGCGCGGGAATCACCACCCCGTCGTGGAGCTTCACTCGAACCCATTCGGCTGCTCGCGGATAACGCTCCATGCTCAGTATTTGCCGTCGCGCACCTCGAAATGCGTGGGCCGGTTTAGGAATCGACCCCCGTTCTGCACCCAATTCGCTGTCCATCGGAGGACGGTGTCCAACGAGGTGGGTGCGGAGCCGATTATCCCGCTCAAACATTCGGAATTACTCAAAAGTGCCGTGTCCGATTCCGTGCCGACGAAGGTCACCGGGCGGTCGAGCAATTCAGAAAATCTCGCCGCAATCGTCCGGACCGAAAGTACCGACGGACCCGTGAGGTTGAACGCGACAGGAGGGCTGGATGCCAGCAGCAGTGCCCGTAGAATCATCTCGTTCGCATCCCCCTGCCAAATGCAGTTGAAGTAGCCTGAGGTGACGTCGATCGCTTCGCCCGTGAACACTTTCCTGGCAATGTCCACTAATACGCCGTAGCGTAACTCGACGGCATAGTTCAATCGCAGGAGCGCCATCGGGTTGCCGTGCATCTGCCCGAAGTATTCGAAAATGCGTTCGCGGGCGACCGCGGCGTTCGCATACTCCCCGAGCGGAGTGAGCGCATCCTTCTCCCGCGCTCCGCCACCGGCGACCGAAACGAACGGGTAGACATTGCCAGTGGAGAGGGCGACGAATCGCGACTGAGGGTAACGTTCCGCCGCATGTGCCGGTGCCAACGTATTCACGGCCCAGGTGCGGGCCGGGTTTTCGCGCGTACCGAACTTGAGACCGACCAGGTAAATCACATTCGCTGCATCGGGCAGTTTCTGCACCGCTTCTCGGGCGAGCAAATCGGCACTGACGGTGGCAACTCCGCGGTGTTCGAGCCACTGCCTTGCTGCCTGATCCGAAAAGCGACTGACGGCAATTACCGCGAGCGGATGGTCCGCAAGTTGGGCGGCCCGCTTGGCGAGCACGGCCAAGGTGGGCCCCATCTTACCGCCCGCACCCAGGATCACCAACGGACTCGAAACCGATCGAATAAAATCCACCAACTCCGGTCGAGGTCGAGTCAGCCAGTCGTCGAGCTCGCTCTCGTCGCGCACTATTTCCGGTGCTGGCGGAAAGACTCCGTTCATGACATCGCCAAAAAAGTTGGGTGGCAAATCTTGAGTGCCTTATCAAAATTACCAACGGTGACCTGCCAGTCTCGAAGGAGCCCGTGCTTTGGGCGAATATCTTGCCCATGACGCAGCCCATTGTCGCTTAAGCCGGGTCCTTCGCGCGAACGCACGGTCTTCACGCCGCTGCCCCCGTGGGTGCCGCAGCGAATTCTCACGCAAGGAGTCCCTGGATTACTTCGCCATGCACATCGGTCAATCGGCGGTCCACGCCATTGTGACGAAAGGTGAGCTTGGTGTGCTCGATGCCCAGCAAATGCAGGACCGTGGCGTGAATATCGTACACCGTGCTAGGCTTGTTCCGGTCGCGAGGCTTATATCCCCATTCGTCACTCTCACCGGCAATCGCACCGCCGCGAATTCCGCCGCCGCAGAGCCAGTTGGTGAAACAATACGGATTGTGATCCCGACCTTTGCCCCCCTGGCTGCTGGGCATGCGCCCGAACTCCGTTGTCCAGAGGATCACCGTATCTTCAAGTAAACCCCGCTGCCGCAAATCCTGAATCAATGCCGAAGCGCCTCGTGCAAACCCCCGGGATAGCGGACCGTGATCGCGGCGCACATCCTCGTGCGAATCCCAATTACGCCGGGGGAATCCATTGTCATTCCCCGACCAAATCTGAACAAAACGCACCCCCCTTTCGATCAGGCGGCGCGCCACCAAACATTTTCGCCCGAAATAATCCATCTCCTCCTCGGCATTGATCTCCTTCGGCCAGGTCTTGTTCGTTCGATCGATGCCATAGAGATCCAGGAGAGAGCCTGGCTCCTTTGATATATCCATCGCCTCCGGTGCCGCCAACTGCATGCGAGCGGCCAGTTCGTAACTGCGAATGCGAGCGTCCAGACGGGCATCTCCGTCGCGCAGGGCGGCATGTCCGCGATTAAGTTGACGCATCAGGACGTGGGAAGCCTGTTCACTTTCCGGCGTGATGAATCCTCCACGCTTGTCGGCAAAAAGGTCGGCAATCGGAGTCTCGCGACCCGGATAAATCGTGGTCCCCCCGTGTTGAGCCGGCAAGAAAGCCGAGTCCCAGTTCTTGGGTCCGTTGGAGGCGAATCCTCGATGATCGGGCAGCACCACAAAAGCGGGCAGATTATCATTCATGCTGCCCAGGCCATAGCTGGCCCAACAACCCATTCCCGGAAAGCCCGGCAGCTGAAATCCGGTGGCCTGCAGATACGTCGCCTGACTGTGAATGCCGGTCTTACCCACGACGTTGTGAACGAATGCCATTTCATCCACGACGGCACCCAAGTCGGCGACGACCTCGCTCAACATTTTCCCGCTTTGACCGTACGGTTTGAATTCCCAGACCGGCTTCATCCAGGGACCGAGTCCGTCCTGAAACGCTTCGACATGTTCGCCGAAGTCACTTTTTTGTCCGTCGCGTTTGACCAGCTCTGATTTAAAATCAAACAGGTCCAGGTGGCTCGCAGCACCGCCCATGAACATTTGGATGACCCGTTTGGCGCGGGGTTTGAAGTGGGGTGTACCGGGTCCCGCGCGGAGGTTCACCCCCGGAGGCGTGGCACCGAGAGCCCCATCACCCGCCAGCAAGCTGGCCAGGGCGATTCCGCCGAGTCCGCCCCCCGATCGCCAGAGAAACTCGCGGCGACTGGACGGCGCAATCTTCGGAGCGAGTCGATGGAAGCTGGAGCTGTTTTTCATCGGTCAATCCACAAAGGTGAACTCGTTGAGGTTATACAAGACGCGGCAGAGATTCGGCAGATAGAACTCGGCCGCAAAGCGAATTAACGCCGGTTCGTCTGCCGCTGCCAGCGGGTGCCCGGTGGCTTCGTAGTACGCCCGGCGCACCCGCCCTGAAAGACTGGGGTCAAAGTGCTCCATCTTCGCGGCGAAGTGTTTCGACATGTTGAGAACGAGCACATTGTTCAGAAGCGCCAGAGCCTGCAATGGAGAAACACTCTCGTTGCGCCGTGCCACCTGCATCGAGGGATCAGCACAATCAAGGGTGGTCATGAACGGCTGCGGCTGGGAACGCACGATGAAGCGGTACACCGAACGACGCAACGCGGCGGGATCGTCGGGGTTATGCAGTTGATATTCGTAATGCGGTGAATGTTCCGGCTTTTCCACGACGAAGTCCTTGAAGCTCGGGCCACCCATTTTCAAGTCCAGTTTACCCGCGATGAAGAGAACCGCGTCGCGGATCGATTCCGCCTCCAACTTCCGACGATTCATCCGCCACAGCCAACGATTATCCGAATCAACACGGGCGAATGCCTCCACCGCCTGCGACGTCTGGCGATAGGTCGCGCTCGTCACGATCAGTTTGTGCAATTTCTTCAGAGACTGCCCGCCGTCCCGAAACTCCACCGCCATCCAATCCAATAGCTCCGGATGCGTTGGCATCGCCCCCATGTGACCAAAGTCGTTCGGTGTTTCCACCAGGCCACGCCCGAAATGGTACTGCCAAATGCGGTTCACAATCGAGCGCCACGTCAGCGGATTTCGCGCGTCGGTCAACCATCGCGCCAAAGCCGCACGCCGTTCCCCCTCCGTATGGGTCGAAGGCAGTTCGAATCGCGCGGGCATTCCTTCCAGACAGCTCAGGGTGCCGGGATGAACTTCGTTGCCCGGATTCTGCAGGTTGCCACGATTGAGAATGCGGATAATGCGCGGCTTCCCATCGCGTCCGCCCGTTCCAACGAAGTTACCCGAACCCCGGTGTACCGTACCGATATAGGCCGTAGTCTGCACGGGCAATCGGCTCAGCTCACCCTTCAGAGTCGTCTTCTCTTGCTCCAAAATCGCCATTGCCTTCCGCTCCTCTGCAAGCGTCGCCTCCCTCAACTGCGAGGCGCGCTTCGCACGCGAGGCCGCTAGGTCCGCGCTGTCCGGTGCCGTGACGCCTGGATACCAACCGTCCGTCAGGTTGACGGCTTGCCACCGGACCGGCGCCTCGATGGAATCGAGCGCGGACACGCCCGCGCCGAGTGCTGCGTTGACTCCATCGGGAGTTATCGCGCCGAGCTCCGCCAGGGCAAAAATGTAGTCGTCCTGGCGCAGGGCAAGTTTGGTGGCCGTCACCCGGACAAAGCGGCCGGACCTTCCGCCAGCATCCAGGCTCTGCGCCTTCAGCTTTGGGTTTGGGAAGTCGTCACCCGTATGATCTGCAACCATCACCGACTCGATAAAAGTCGGGCTGTCCGACAGCTCCACTTTGAATCGGACCGGGAAGCCGAATCCATCGCCGATTCCGTTGAATTCATCCTTACACCCCTGTAGAACAATCGTGCGGAGGGCCATACTTCGGCCGAGATCCACTTGCACCCATTTCGCTTGATCCTGTTTTTTTTCAATACTGCTATGGTAACCCGCAGCGTCGCCTCGCTTCGCCGCTTTTTCTAACTCACCGATTGCCTTGTCGAGATCGACCAGCGGCTGGCCAGCTCGGGTGGCAATCCTGGCCTCCAATTCCTTGCGGCGAAGGTTGAGCTGATCCTCCCGTTCCATCAGCCCTTTGCGCCGCCGGGCCACCTGCGGATCGACATCGTATTTCCGGTCCGCGCGATCCACAGCCGCGAAGACCGCCTGTAGACGGTAGTAGTCCTCCTGTAGGATCGGATCAAACTTATGATTGTGACACTGCGCACATTGGACCGTTAGACTGTTAAACGTCTGAATCGTGTTCGCTACCATGTCGTCGCGGTCCAAATGTCGAGCCACCTGTCCATCCATTTTCGTTTCCGGCACTTCGGCGTGCCCGATCAAATCCCAGGGCCCCGCCGAAATAAACCCAAGCGCCTCCAATCCATCGCGGGTTTCCGGAAACAAAACATCCCCCGCCACCTGCTCCTGCACGAAACGCGCGTAAGGCTTGTCCTCGTTCAACGCCCGGATGACGTAATCACGATAGGGCCAAGCGTTCGGACGCGGCTGATCCTTGTCGTATCCGTGCGTTTCCCCAAAGTGAACGACATCAAGCCAATGCCGGGCCCAGCGCTCGCCGTACCGGGGTGAATCGAGCAGGCGATCCACCCGCTTCTCGTACGCCCGCGAATCCGTGTCAGCAATGAATCCCTCGATCTCCTCCGGTGTCGGGGGAAGCCCCGTGAGATCAAAATACAATCGGCGAATGAGCGTCCGACGATCCGCTTCTGGCGACGGATGCATTCCTTCGGACGCGAGTCGGGCGACGATGAACGCGTCGATAGGGTTCGAAACAGGCGGGACCACGGCGGGGATTGACGGGCGACGGAGCGGTTGGAGCGACCACCATTCGTTGGTGGCCGATTTTGGCCGGGCAAGGTCCGTTGTGGCCGCTTGGGTCGAAAACCTACCTGCCACGAGGCAGATCGCCCCAACGCACAAGGTCAGCCACAGCCTGCGCACCTGGCAGGCTCCACTCCATTCCCCGTATGAAACCCAATTCTTCATCAGCATCCTCTCTCAGCAGCCATGGCAGGGGGCAATGGCCGCGTTTCTAAAGTGAACGCCTTCAGCCTAGCTCGCTTTTTATTCAAGTGGAATACCCAGATTAAAGAAAACCGGGGCTTTTGAGAGGACGCGCCCTCCGAGGACGTCATCGAACAAGATCGCGCTTGAAAGTGATTTCCCAATGGAAAATCCCTTAACCCGGCCAATCAGCCATTTTCATTCTGGGAACGACCGACCGCACTCCCGCCCTGGCAACCTGCCAAACGCGTAGCGTGAGTTCGTGCGGACGCAAGGTCGGCATTTGCGTACGGCCCACGCAACGGGAGTGGATCGCTCATCCGTTCCCCATGGACACGCCATCCCATCTATCACGATCACGGGGGCGAGATCAGAACCGAACGAATTGCCGGGAATGCCGGGAACGGGCCGCCTCCTCTTCCCGGTGGAGGGCGTTGAGAATGGCCTGACCCGCCTGACGTGCAACGCCGTGAACCAAATGCAAATCGTTCAAGGTGAATTCCCCGATCTCACGATCCCCCAAGGCAATGATTCCCCGCAATCGGTTTTCGACGAGAATCGGCGCCAGCAACAATGCCGGCAGTTCGAATCCAAACCGGCTGCCCGATTTGAACGGTTCCTCCTCGCTGATATTTCTCACAATTAGGCCCTGCGGATCCTGCACCATCCGTTCGATGAATCCTTTGCCCGAAGCAATCGATTCCTTCTGCTGCTCCGAAAGGGTAAGTCCCTTGCTGGAGCGGAGTTCCCAGTCGGTCGAAAACTGGGACCGGAGCAGGAGTAACCCCCAGTCCGCGGATGTCGCCTCGCTCAATTGGTTCAGCACAACGTCGAGCAAGGCTTGCAAACTTCCGGATTCACCGATGGCCTTGCCGATCTCGTCATACACGATCAGCTGCGAGGTTAGGCGTCGGATACGGTCGCTGGCGGTCCGAATCATGGCAAACAACACACTCAACCCCGCCTCGCTGCTGCTCTTTAAGAGCGTATCGAAGGCAGCCTTGGGCAACTGCGCCAGCCGCGTTTCGCCGCCCGCGACGGCAGCGGCGGACCGAGGTTGCTGATCGAAGAGCGACATTTCCCCGAAGTGATCGCCGGCGGCAAGGACGGTGAGAGTTTTCGTGTCCGTGCCGGTGACGCTGGTCCGCTTTTCAACGCGAACCGAGCCTTCAAGGATAAAGAGCATGCTGTCTCCGGGGGCGCCCTCGGCGTAGATGACCTGCCCGGCGCTGAAGCGGCGCTCATCCAAGACCGTCGCCAACCGATCGAGGGCCTCAGCGGAAACCGCCTGCAGGATCACAATATTCTTGAGGTCGTGCGGGTTCATTTGGATTCCCTCACTCGATTCGAGCCAGGCTCTTCAACTCCAGAGGGTGGTTGGCCTTGCTCAGGGCATCTTCGATCGTGATCACACCTTCCCGGTACAGATGGGTGAGGGATTGCTCCATCGTGCACATTCCATGCCCGCCCCCGGTTTGGATGGCGGAGTAGATCTGGTGCGTTTTCGCCTCACGGATAATCGCGGAAATCGCCGGCGTAACCACCATCACTTCGCGAGCGGCGGCCCGCCCCTGACCGTCCATTTTAGGCAAAAGCACTTGGGAGATGACGCCTTTTAGCGTCGAGGCCAGCATCACCCGAATCTGCTCCTGCTGATACGGTGGAAAAACGTCGATGATACGATCCACCGTTGAGGCGGCGTCCTGGGTGTGGAGTGTCGAGAGGACAAGGTGCCCGGTCTCGGCCAGCGTCAAAGCGGCGGCAATGGTTTCCAGATCACGCATTTCACCCACCAGGATCACATTGGGATCCTCTCGCAGCATGGCCTTCAGCGCGCGGGGAAAGGAATACGTATCCGAACCCAATTCCCGCTGGTTGATGGTGGAGCGGATATGGGGGTGCAGGAACTCGATCGGGTCCTCAATCGTGATGATGTGTGCCTCTTTCTGCTGGTTGACCAAGTTGATCATCGCCGCAAGGGTCGTGGACTTGCCACACCCAGTGGGACCGGTCACGCACACCAGCCCGCGCGGAAGGAGAGCCAGTCGTTGGATGGTTTCGTTAAGTCCCAGTTCATCGCACGTCGGAATGTTCTCGCCGATGGTCCGGAAGACACTCGAAACACAGCCACGCTGCATGAAGACGTTGACTCGGAAGCGGGAGATCCCGGGAATCCCGATGGAAAGGTCAAGTTCGTGCTCCTCTTCGAACTTCGCCTTCTGGTCGTCCGTGAGAATACTGTAGATGAGAGTCTTGGTGTCGTCGGGTCCGAGTACGGTCTCAAATCCGCTGGGGATCAGTTTGCCGTTAATGCGCACCATCGGCGGGCGGCTGGCAGTCAGATGGAGGTCGGATGCACCGTGTTGAACGGCGTGCTGCAGAAGTTCTGAGAGATCCATAGTTTTGTCAATTGACCGGCGGCCGGACTAAACCGGGCTCTTCGCGAAGCAATCATCTGCCCCGCTTCGGTCGGAAAGCACGGAGATGCTCATCATGACATGGCCGAGGTGCCGGAGAAAATTCCCTTCATGTTCATTTTCAGGCTCTTCGTGTACTTGAGTGGGTAGTTTTCGAGCAGCGAAGTAAGTTTCAGCCTGTATTGACGGTCGGTTTCTGACTTTTAGAGAGCTCACAAACCTGTTTCGATACCGGGATGGCAAGATTCAAGCGCAGGCGACTTCGAG
>CAMAUY010000025.1 GCA_945861565.1 Akkermansia muciniphila | reverse complement strand
CGAGGTGTAGACAAGCGGATTGATTCCCGCGCAACTCCACAACTCCCGGCCCGTTTTCGGCTCAAAAGCAACCACGCGCTTCGGCCAGCTCAGGATCAATTCCTCGCGCCGGCCTGCTTTGATCACAACCGGCGTGCTCCATGAGCCGGTCCACACCGCCTTCTCCTGCCCCGGCTTCTTTTCGCCCGAGTCCGCGTTCGTCTCGGCGACACGCCAGATCTCCTTGCCGGTTTTCTTGTCCAGCGCGACGAGGAAGCTCGGTTCGCCCGGCCCGAAGTTGAGGTAACAGCGGTTCCCGTGTAGCACCGGCGAACTTCCCCAGCCCCAGATGTGCCGGGGTGGCTCAAAAACGCGATGCCATAGTTCCTTCCCCTGGAAATCGTAGCAAAATAATCCCGCCGAACCAAACCACGCGACGACCCGTTCGCCGTCCGTCACCGGGGACGAGGAGCCTTGCGGATTAGTCTCGTGAGTTGCCTCGCTGACTTCGACGACGGTGCCCTGCTTCCAGAGGACTCGGCCTGTTGCCCGATCGAAGCACCACAACGCACGCCGCTTCTCCGCCTCGATCGCCTGCGTCACGAACACGCGGTTGCCCCACACGATGGGCGTCGAGTTGCCACGCTCCGGCAACGGCGTCCGCCAACGCACATTTTCATTTGTACCCCAGCGCTGAGGCAAATTCCTTTCGTTGGCCACGCCCGTGCCGACCGGCCCTCGCCAGCCCGGCCAGTTTTCGGCCAGCGCGGAAACGTCGGCCCATAACACACCGGCTGTCAGCATGGACAACCCTTGGATTTGAAGTGTTTTCATAGATCCGCCGATTCTTTGTTCTCGTCGTTCACTTCTGTTCTAAGAGTTTTCATCTCTAATGCGAGTTCGCTCGCTCCGCGCCGTTTACCAACAAATTGTGGATGCACGGCTCAACGTGCAAACCGCTGGAAAAGTCGGGCCTTAGGGGCGAATGTCACGTTGGTATCGAGCGGAAATATGGGACGCCGGCATCGAGTGTGGCCAAGGTAGGGCAGGTTGGCACTCGAAGAGCCGGGCGCATCCACATGCACCAGGCGCGCGCACCAGTCGGCATACATGTGGTGCTGGCAGTGCGGCGACTTGACCACCACGGCGTCGAATCGCGTTGGATTTTGGCCGTGCGCATAGAAAAACGAGCGGTCGTATAGGTTCACCGCCCGGCTGCTGACGACGAGCGTGGCATTGCCCGCCTCCAAGACCGCCGTGGGACCGGCCAGCCATTCCTCACCGAAGGACTCGCTCCGGAAACGACCGTCCGCCAGCAATCTTACTTTGGCGGTGATCGCCAGCGGCTGAAAACGCCGCGGATCGAGTGTGCCGCCGATCGTCGTCTGAATTGTGGCACCGATGCCTGCGGCGAACGCCTTCGTTACGGCAGGTTGATCAACGATGGGTAGGAGGATGCGTCCCGTGTAGCTGGCTTCAATGAGCTTGCGTAGAATTGCGTTGCTGTCGCCGGAGGCGCCTGAACTGGTTGCGTCGGCAGCATCCACGAGCGCGAGGGTACCCTGCGGGTTGGCTCGGGCGATGCGGGCCATCTCATCGAGACTGACCAAGGGCACTCGCATCGCTTCATGGTTCGCCCAGAAGCTTTCGGCGATCCGGATCGCTTCGCGATCAGCCATCGCCGGATCGTTGTTTGTTACGACAAAGCTGTAAGTCTGCAGCGCGGGCACGTCGGTGAAGGGATTGCCGATAAACATGCCCGCGGAGAGTCCAAGCGGACCGTTCTCGATGTCCTGGGCAATGCGGATACTGCGACCAAACAATCCGGTGGCGGTAATGAGTTCATCACCCCGCACCAGTGCCGGGATCGCCACCTTGGCTGTCACCGGCTTTACCTCGCCGGCCACGATTCGCAGCAGCAGTCGGGCTGCACGCTGACCGGTCTCAAAGAAATCGACATGCGGATACGTGTGATAGGCCACGATGGCATCGCTGTGCTCGACCATGCGATCCGTGAGAATGCCATGCAGATCGAGCGAGACAACGATCGGGATGTTTTCGCCGAGAATCTTGCGGGTCTCGGCCAGTAACCAGCCCTCTGGATCCAGCTCCTGCTCGCTGGCCATCGCACCGTGCATGGAGAAATACACCCCGTCCACCGGTGGCGCCGCGCGAATGCTGTCGAGGAACTCGGTGGCAATCCGTTCCCACGACGACTTCGCCAAGGTACCCCCGGAGGAGATGAAGAAGGCGCTGTAGGTGGGCACCAATTCCACATCGGGTGCCGCATCGAACACGCTCAACGCTCCGCCGATTTCGTTCCGGACCGTGCGATGATAGCGCAACAGTTCGTCGCCACGACGGACCCCGAAGTCCTCGTAGCCGCTGAGGTGCGGATTGAAGGTGGATACCTCCTGTTTGCATTCAGCGATGAGAATTCTTGTCATAATGGTTCCACAACACGGGCGTTGCTCCACGTCTCGTCAAAATAACCTGCGCGAACGATTTCCTCGGGGA
Organism: Akkermansia muciniphila; assembly: GCA_945861565.1. Classification (GTDB taxonomy): domain Bacteria; phylum Verrucomicrobiota; class Verrucomicrobiia; order Limisphaerales; family UBA9464; genus SIBK01. The sequence continues at coordinate 52,494 of CAMAUY010000025.1, read as the reverse complement.
AGGTGGCCGATGAGGGCTGCCATGGATCCCCGCCAGAGGATAGGATTTTGATCATGGCCCAATCGCCCAGGCGGGGGAAGAGCAAGTAGTTGAACGCGGCGAATTCCTTCTCGTGAAAGGTGTGACCGCTGTTGATGACGATGTAGCGATTGGCAGCGAGCGGACTGGTACAGATAAACACCGGGGCGTGGTCCGCTGCCGCCTGAACATTGCTGCCAAGGCGCACTTGATCGCGGGTCCACGTGACCGGCAATTGGGGCAGGGCTTTGGCAATCCACGGGTTGCTGCCGGGGTCGCCGAACAGAATCAGGTTCTTGCCCCGCACATCCGCCTCGGTCACTTCGGTGTCGTTTTTCACCGGCAGGTCACCGCGCATATAGCGCGCCCACTCATATTCGAAGCGACGAAGGTTGGCGGTTGCCCACGCGTTGATTGCCGCATTCCAGGGTTTCCCGGTGCCGCGCACGCAGAGAAACGGAGTAGCGAATGCGTCGTCAATGGGTCCCTGGAGGCCGGGGCGTTTGCCGGTGAGCACGATCGGGTTGCGGGAGCCATCGCACCGCCATTTGCCATTTATCAGAGAGAAAACCACGCCTTCGCCCGGGGTGAGTTGCGGCAGCGCGATCTCGACTCCCTGCAATTGCAGCTTGGTCAGCGGGCGATGGATGGCGAATCGGGTGATGTTTTTCACCTCGGAGACCTCGACGCTGCCATCGTCGGTTGCGCTCGCACGGATCTCGGCTCGTTCATAATGCCTGCCAAGCGCGAGAAGTTCGAGCCAGTGGCAGCGATTGTATTTCAGCGTCCAGGTGACAAAACGGAGCTGCTTCGGAGCGTGATTCAACCCGTTTGCGGCGAATTCTCCGATGCGACGCATCTGCTCAGCGTGAACGATCGGATCGATCACATGACCTGTTCCATGCGAGATGAGATTGACCATTTTCAGGCCCTCGTTGGCGAAGGCTTCGCCCATGTGGACGTGGGATTGGAAGAAAACGTCCTTGTCGCCAATGGCCGCGATGACAGGAATCACGCCGGCATTCGCGGCATAGTCCACCGAGTCAAGCATGTGCAGTCCGATCTCCTGATGCGGGGGCAGGGGACCGACCTTGATGAAGCCTGGGATCGGTGTCTCAGAGAAGCGATGGGTGTCCACGTAGCCGCAATAAGGACCAATGGCGACGAATCGATCTGGGTGCTTCAAGCCGAGATGCCACGTGCCGGAGGCGCCCATTGACATACCGCGCAGCACAATGCGGTCGCGATCGATGCGGTAGGTTCGACCAGCGGCTTCGATGGCTTCAAACACATCGGTTTCACCCGCCCAGCGGTAGCAGTTTTCCACGCGACCCAGGGGGTGTAGCTCAATGTAATCGGCCTCAGGCCCAGGCTTGGCGTCGTCGTCCCCTTCATCGAAGCGCGCTCCGAAACGCAGTTCGCTCATGCCCACGGGTTTGGAACTGCCGTGCAAGACGACATCCAGTCGCATCGGCCTGGTGCCGTCATAACTCTGTGGAACGATGATGCCGTAGGGTTGTGTCGACCCATCGACAGCGGAGACGAAGCCGCGCAAAAATTTGCCCTTTTTGGTGGTCCAGGGCCTTTGGTTCGTAGCCAGTGCGTCAGCTCGCTGCGAACCACGGGTCAGCGCTTTTTTTAATAACACGACGTCGTTCGATCCGAACGTCGTTTCATACCGCAATGCCCAGGCAATCCCTTTGTGAAACACCTCGGCATCGGCTCGCAGATCAGAATTCATCGGGGGGAGATTCGCGAGCCTCTCCTTCAACTGCCGTGAGTCGTTGCGGATCGATTCAATCGCGCTGTCCTGCGGTTCGGTGCCGTAGGCGCGATGCGCCGCAAAGTCGACGAGCGCGAGGACGAGGACGAGGGTGAGGACGGGGGCGGTTCTCATTTAGTGGGCGGCTTCGTAATCGCGAGGGAAAAGCTTTTTGATGCCGAGAATCAAAACGATGCCCGCTAACACATAAGCCAGCGCGGTGAACGACAAGAGGCGGTCGATGCCGAGCGACTGTTTCCACAGGCCGCCGAACAAGGCCGCGAATCCGGACGTGATGGCGCCGAAAAAGTTCAACACGCCGACGGCCGAAGCGCGAGTGTCGACAGGCACCACTTCGAACGCAGCCGGAAAGATATTGCCCATTAGGAGGCCGCTGAACAACCCAAAGCCCGCGGCAGCGATGCGCGTGCCGTTGAGGGTGTCGCTACTGCCGAGCGCGTGCAGGCAGGGCGCGCAGAGCAGGAGGCTCGTCGTCATGAGCCAGAGGCGGGAAGCCTTGGTACGATGATACAGCATGTCCGCGAGCACGCCGCCGCCGAGCAACCCGATGGCCGTGGTTCCTTGCATAAAGAGCGCGGCGTTGAAAGCCGCGTCGGATTGGTTGAGCGAAAACTTATCATGCAGGAAGGCCGGCAACCAGCCGTACAGCAACCAGAGGCCAAAGACGAAGACCGGGAACACTCCGCACAGTAGCAGGAAGGTCCGCACCTTGATCAAGATCGGAAATGCCAGGGTCTTTCCGGTTGTTTTGGCGTCGGCGGCAGTCGTTTCGTTCACGGTGCGAAGGAACCAGAAGTAGGGCAGGGCATAGAGCAATCCGACAGCACCCAGCACGAAGAAGGCCCCACGCCATTGACCCCGATCCGCCATCCAGCCACCGAACCAACCGCCCGCGATGGTCCCTGCAATTTGCGCCGTGCTGAGGGTGGCGATGGCTCGCGAACGCAGCGCGGGTGGATGGGCGTTCGCGGTGAGCGCAATGGCCGTGGGCATGAACAGCGATTCCGAAATGCCCATCCCGGCACGCAGAACCAGCAGGATCACGGCTGTTCCTGCCAGACCGGTGGCGACCGTGACGACGCTCCACACGACGAGGCTGATCACAACGAGCAGGCGTTTCGAGAAACGATCGGCGAGCTGCCCGGCGATGGGACAGCCAAAGCCATAGACCCAGAGAAATATTGCGCCCGTGAGACCGAGCTGCTTGTCGGTCATTCCCAGGTCACCCTTCAATGCCGGGAACATCGAGAACACGGCCTGCCGGTCGCAGTAATTGAGAAAATACGCGAACCACATGAAGGCCACGAGCCGACTTGTTTTCATATTGGAAAAGGGCCTGGGAGAGAGATGAGTGTCATTTTGTGATCCATCCGGCGCATGGGGTACGGGAGATCGTTGTCACGATTCGCTTGCCACCGCACTCCAAAAAGGTGCGTCCCCAATTTGGAGTGCGCCGGCAGAGCTCTCAGCGACGACGGCGCTTTCGATCCGCCGCCCGGGGTGAATACTCACCCAAAGCGGTGTCGCGCTTCGCTTGCCACCGCACTCCATAAGGGCGCGTCCGCAATTCCGGCAAGGGACTGAGGATTCGGGAAGGCGGTTCAGGGTCGGCTCACCAAGCAAACGCGAGTTGGACCTGGAAAATGAATGCGTGGCTCGCGCCGGGATGGTTGGACCCGGTAAACGCCGGGACCCAGACCAAGGACGTTTTTGGGCATGTAGCCGAGTTCCCAGGCGGCGGACCAATTGTCAAAACTGAAACTTGTCCACGGTGCGTCGCCCGCGGAGGCGGTGGCCGCCGAGGCACACGCCATGGCGTACCATTTGATGATCGAACTGCCACTGGAGGTTAACGCCGAAGTTATACGCCGGCAGCGGCATGACCATGCTGTTGATCTGGGTGCCGACCCAGCCAGCGGTGCCGGACGGAGGATCGTTGTAGACGGCCCATTTCGCCGCGAAAGCCAGCGTATAATACGCGAGGTTGTTGTCGCCCTGCATGACGTCGGTCATGTTGACGTAGGTGACGGTTTGCTGGAGTGAGTACCGCAGCCCGACTTCCGAGGCCCAGTATTTGGCACGTTGCGGGAGGACATCGTTCGGCGCCCAGGGGAAGAGGGCGCCGGGTTTAAGGGCGGTGTTTCCGAATTGGTCCACCGAGGCAAGGTACGGTGCCAACCGCGGTGCGAAGGAGGGCGGTTCCGCAGGCGAGCACGGCACCTACAGCACAGTAAAACTTCCGGCTTGGAGCCGGATTCCATTCAGATTTCATTTCAGCACTTCGAGGTGCTTGTGCAAAATTCTCCGCACTTCCTCGGTCGTGGGCGTTTGGTCCAGGCACGAATGTTCGCTGCTGACGATGTACTCCGACTCCACATAGTCAACGTGGGCGCTTTGGTAGGCCACCACCCCATCCCGGCCCTGCCTGTGGTCGCCTTTCCCCAAAACAGGGATGATGGAGTGTGCCTTCACCGACGGCACGACGGGAATCTCCGCCATGGCGCGCAGACCGGGGTTTTTGGGGGACATGCCATCCAGACTCGTGGGCATCCTGCCGCGAAAAAACGTCCCGGCGGCGGAGCCTTGGGCCAGGAGCAGGAGTTCTTTGCGTCGAGACACCATCGCGCTCGGCAGCGAGACCAGTCGCTGGGCAAGCCGACGGGCGAAGCTGCTGGAGAGGTAACTGCCACGGTGCGGTGTGGCGATAAAGACAACGCGTTTTACAAAGGGCAGCGGCTCCAGGAAAAGCATCCGGCGCAGCTTCGCGCTGTCGGCGTCAGTAACCTTTAAGTCCTCGATCCGGTTGGTGCTCATCAAGCGCCAAATCCGGTCGCCGCTGTCAACGGCGGTTGCCTTGGTCAGCAGGCCGCCTTGACTGTGACCGATAATCACCATTTGTCGGAGAGCCGCATTTGTGCCTGCAGGATCGAGTTCGTGAACCCGGGCTGAAAGCGCCTCCCGGAATTCCCCGATAGAGCGTACCAGGGGGTTGCCGCTGCCATAAACGAAACTCCAGATCTGGTAACGTTTACGCAACACCGGGTCGCTGATCAGCGAGTTGGCCATTTCCGCCCAGGTAACCGGGCTCGAGAAGGTGCCATGCACGAACACGACGGGAATCAGGCTCGGTTCGTAGGGTTGATTGAAAATCAACTGACTGGGAATCCGCTCGGCCGGGGCGAGGAATTGGAGGCTGCCCAGCTTCCAAACGGTGGACTGGCTCATTGTGTAGGCCCTGAAGGCGGTAAGATCCGTTTCCAAGGGGACTTGCCTCCCCCCAATGGCGGTCGTGCTGGCATCGGAACCGAGATATAGTTCCAGCGAACAAGGCCGCCGGCCTGAGTCAAGTTCAGCCAGGGAGGCGGGAGCATGCAGCAGTACCGTGGCCGGAAGACAGGGACGAATTCTGAACTCGGGGTTTATTGGCCTGACACAGATGAGAGGCGTGCCGATGCCCGCAGCACGGTTGCGCACACTCAAACCCCGGACGCGGTATCCATCCGCGAGCAGAATCTGATCGAATTCCTCCAACCGCGAGGTAGACCGGGTGGAATCGAGCTGTAGATCGATGCCTCCCACCGGCAGGCGACGGTGCCCGCTCTCCAACCGAACGAGCACGTTGGTACTTCGCCGGTCCGAGACAAGACCCAGACCCAGACTGTAGTTGTAAAAATCACAAGCCATCCGGTACCGACGGTCGAAGGGGTCAGGTTTTGGGTCCTTGCTGTCGCCGAACAGGTAGAGCCACGCATACACAGCCGAGCCGAGGTAGTAGTCACGTGGGTCACGCGGGTCCCACGGTTTGACGCTACGACGAATCTGATCGCCTGCGACGTAACTTAGTTCTGCCAGCGCGAAGAGGAGATTGCGTTCGTCGGTCTCCAGGGCCTTGCCATGGAGTTGACGCACCGCCTCGTCCGGTTGGCGGGTGGCCAGGAGGTCAAGATTGTAACGGTGCAGAATCGCAGCGGTCTCCGCGCTGGGTTTGCCTGTGCTTAGCGCGTTGGCTTCCACCTGCGCATAGGCTTGGCGCGTGGTCACTCGGTCCGTACCGACAGGGGCGGCGCAACCGGCGAGCCACAAGGTGGCTAGAACCGAGCCGATGAGTTCGAGAGCCGGAGTGGCGAGCCGCGAACGCACGAGAAGCTGGATCAGGGGTCCTCCCAGAACCAACGATAAATCCGGCGGCTCCTCAGATCCACGGAGGTTGCCATGTGTGCGCGCTTCATTCATGGGTTGCTTCGTCAGTCACCGATTTCATCTCGTTTCGGTTCGAGTCCACGTTGCTCAAAGTCTCTGTGCCACCCGCGTGCGCTGCGCTTGAGCCAGGTGCCGCAGTCGCGCTCTCGGGAGACTGCCGAAACGCCTGAGCCGCGTGCCGATTGGTCGGATAGAATCGGTCTGGGTCAATTAGTTCAAGCAGATCGTATCGCTCGAGCCACGAGCGGAAGGACCGATCGGCGCGGCTGACGGCGAAGGTGACATTCTGTTTCTTCAGCAGGATGATCGCCTGACGCAGCGCCCCGGCACCGGTCGTGTCAACGTCCACCATCGCCTGAGCGTCCAGCACAAACCAGCGGACTGGGGTGGACGCCTGGGTGATCAGCCGCTCGACGTCGTCCAGGAACAGGGTCGCGTTGGCGAAGTAGAGCGGAGCGCCGAAACGATACACCATCAGGCCGGATGAACCAGAGGCCTGCCCGGCGTCTGCGGGGAGGAAGTGACTGCCGTCGGGTGCTTCCAGGAGTGCTGACGTGTCCGGGCGTGACGCCCGCCGGATCACGTCAATGACCGAAAGGAGAAAGGCGATCATGACGGCGCGCAACGGGCCCAGGACCAGCACACTCAGCAGGCAGACCGTGGCGATCCAGAATTCTGAACGGCGCATCCGCCACAGCTCTTTGAACTCGTGGACCTCGATCAGCGAGAGCAACGCGTTGGCGACGATGCCGGCCAGGGCCGCAGTGGGCAGGTAGGCCAGCAGGTTGGTGAAAAAAAGCATTACCACGGTGATGGTCCCGGCCGCCACCAGGCTGGGCAACTGGCTGCGCGAGCCGGCGGCATCCATCGCTGCCGAGCGGGACGGGCTGTTGCCCGTGAGCAGCGACCCGGTGAAGGCGGCGGTCAGGTTGGCCGCACCGTAAGCGAACAACATCTGGTCGCCATCGGCCTTGTAGCCGTATTTGTTGCTGTAGCTTCGGACCACCAGCAGGCCTTCGCACAAGAGAATGGCCACGATGGCCAGGGCGCCCGGCAGCAGCTTCAGGTAGTCGGCCAGCGGGATGTTGGGCAGGGTCAACGTCGGGAGGCCCGAGGGGATCGCGTTGCCGAGCACGGCGACGCCCTTCGCCGGCAAGTCGAGCATCGCGACGAGAACCGTCAAGAGCACCAACGCGACCAACGCGACCGGGATTTTTGGCGCATAGCGTTTCATCAGCCGGATGAGGAGGAAGGCGCTCACGCCGACCGCCACCGAGTAGAGGTTCGCGTGCGGAATGGAGTGAATCATGGCGAGGACCTCCACGAAGTAACCCTCGGTGTTCACGGAGGTCGCCAGGGTTTCCTTGAGGTGCTCCGCCGCCGCCAGCAGGCCTGACGTGGCGGCGCTCACATGGGGCGCGGCGAGAATCTTCCTCACCTGGTTGGTGAACACCTCCACGCCCAGCCCGGTGATAAAACCCGCCATCACCGCGCGCAAGAGAAAGTTGGCGAGGAACGCCAGCCGGAAGATCCAGAAGACGAAAAACAGCACCGCGCAGAGAACGGCCAATGCGAGGGCATATTGCAGTCGGAGCGGATCTCCGGGCGCGGCGAAGGCGGCGAGGGCGGCCCCGACCAAGGTGGCCATCGAGGCGTCGGGGCTGGTTACCAAGTGGCGCGAGCTGGCGAGCAGGGCGAAGACGATCAGTCACCTGCCCGGCCCTCTGGTCGTCGCGCAGGATGTCGGTGACGATGGCGCGCAACTCCTCCAAATCTGGCGTCGCATTCTGCAATAAAATCTCGGCGGCTTCGGCGTTGCGCAAAATGGCCCCGAGCGGCTGGCTGAGTTCGTGGGCCAAGGCCGAAACCAGTTGCCCGAGCACCGTGACGCGGTCCGCGTGCGCCAGTTCGACACGCAGTTGCTGCACGTCCATCTCCGCTCCTTTCTGCGGGGTGACATCGCGAACCACACCAAACGTGCGGACCCCGCCGCCGTTGGCGCTCGGCGCGGCGATTCGAGCAAGATGATGAATCCACTTCTGCCCGTGCACCGGATGCAGATAGCGATACTCGGAAGAAATCCGGCCGACCATCCCCTCATGCAACTTTTTGGACATTTTTCAACCAGAACTCGACAGGCTCGAGGCCCTGGTTCACGACCGAAGGAACACCGCAGATATCCCGAAAACGAGCGTCCAAGAAGCAGGTCCTTTCACCATAGTTGACTTCGTAGTACCCGAGGCCGGCCAGCTCCGTTCCGGCAGACAGACGCGCCTCGCTGGCGCGAAGCGCTGCTTCAAAGCGCAGGCGTTGCTCGGGTTCAACGCGCGGCGATGACTTCATTAGGCGCGCAGCACATCGCGGGAGCTCACCCGCTCGGCGATGACCGCCACACAATCGCCCTGCTGCGTGAGGCAGGGTGCACGCATGGTAATGAGATAGCCGGCGCGGTGCGCGATAATGGATTCCGGCGCCCGGTCGGGTCGTTCGAGATGATGAATGACACCGATGGTCTGTCCCGGCTTCACTTTGGCACCCAGATCGATGCTAATCTCAAATATGCCCGACTCCGGTGCGAGCAGATAGTCCTCACGATTCAGCGCCTGGGTGAGAATAGTGGGCGGCTTGCTTAATCCTTCGCGCGTCCGCTCGCGACCCTTTAGGGCACCCACGTGAATCAGCACATTGCGGAGTCCGCTCTGCGCGATGCGGTGCACGCTGGCGGGGATTGCCTCGCCTCCGCCCAGTTCCGTGGTGACGACGAGTTTGCCCTGATTCTCGGCTTCCACCGGGAGCAGGCCCGTGCCCGCAATGTCCGCATAGAGGAAGGCGAAGTCCGTGTTCCAGGCCAGCATCGCGGCAAACATGCGTGCCCGCTGTTCGCGATCCGCCACGAGGTGCATGTGTGCACACGGCACAAACTCCATGCTGCGACCACCAGAATGAATATCGATCACCACGTCGCTCAGGGGAAACAGCACCGTCCGGAGGAAATGTGCGATCTGGCTGGTGACCGGTCCTTCCGCTGCTCCCGGAAACGCGCGATTCATGTTCATGCCGTCGATCGGTGACAGGCGCGTGGCGGTCCGCGCCGCCGGAAAGTTGAGGGATGGAATAAGGATAATGCGACCGTTGACTTGGTCTGGAGTCAGTTCGCGGGCCAACTTCATCGCAGCGATCTGGCCTTGATACTCATCCCCATGATTGCCGCCGAGAATCAGAACCGTCGGTCCTTTGCCACGCGCGATGAGGGTGATGGGAATCATCACATTTGCCCAGCCTCCGAGATTGTGCGAGTAGGGCACCTGCAGGAATCCCTGCTGTTTGCCGGGTTTGTCGAGGTCAAGGGAGGTGATGATCATTTAATGCTTGGCCGTTCATTCTCGCAATCGCCCGGGAACGAGCAACCAAGAAGTGATGGTTTCGTCAAATCTGAGATTCGCTTCCGGACCGGCTTCCAGTAAAGTCGCGACATGTTCAAAGTCTATATCACAGATCATCTGGCCCCCCCCGCCGAACTCGAATCGCGTGAACTTGCGGGGTTGGCGCGCGTGGAGTGCCTGCTCGCTCGGGGCGAACATGAATTGAAGGGACGTGTCGATGACGCGGACGCCTTGATTGTTTTCCACGAGATTTCGGTTCCGGCCGATGTCATTGCAGGACTGCGGCACTGCCGCGTCATCGTTCGTGGCGGAGTGGGTTACGACAACGTGGACCTGAAGGCGGCAGCCGCGCGTGGAATCCTTGTCTGCAATGTGCCTGACTATGGCGTCGACGAGGTGGCTGACCACGCCATCTTGTTAACGCTGGCCTGCAACCGGGGGTTGGCCCGCACGGAGCGAACGCTCCGGCGGACCCTCCAACCCTGGGATTTCCATTCCGTTGAACCGGTTCCACGGCTGGCGGGCGCCACGATGGGAATTGTCGGATTGGGGCGGATCGGAGCTGCCACGGCGCTGCGCGCCAAAGCGATGCGGATGCGGGTCATTGCCTACGACCCGTACCTGCGGCCGGGACTCGACAAGAGCTTTGGAGTGCCGCTCGTGAGCCTTGATACGCTGCTCGCGGAGAGCGACGTGGTCTCCCTGCACACGCCGCTCACGGATGAAACACGTCACATCATCAATGCCCAGACGCTTGCAAAGATGAAACCGACCGCGCTCCTCATCAACACGGCGCGCGGAGCGACCGTGGATATCAACGCATTGGCGGCGGCGCTGAGGGAAGGGCGACTTGCCGGGGCAGGCATTGACGTACTACCCCAGGAACCCCCAGCGGCGTCGGATCCGTTGATCCAGCTTTGGCAGCAGGAGGATCCGGTGATCAACCTCGTGATCACACCGCACACCGCGTTCTACTCGGATGCCGGTTCGGTGGAGATGCGGACGAAGGCGGCACAAGAGGTGGCGCGCGTTCTGCGCGGCGAAGCACCGAAGAACTGCGTGAACCGGGGGTAGACGCGTGAGGATTGCGATCGAGGAATTGGAGAAACTCTGCGTCACCGCATTATGTCGGGTGGGAGTGAGCGAGCCCGATGCCCGGACGACCGCAAGTGTCCTGGTGTTGGCCGACGCCTGGGGCGTTTTCACTCACGGCGTCCGGAATCTGGGCGGGTACCTCCGCCGCCTCCAGGCCGGGGGAATACGACCCGCGGGTCGCCCTCGGATCACGGCGGACGGCCCGGCTTGGGCGCTGGTGGACGGCGACGCGACCTTGGGGATGGTGAGCGGGGTGTTCGCGATGCGCACCGCGATCGACAAAGCACGTGCGTGCGGTCTCGGCTATGCAGGCTTGCGCAACACCTGCCATTTTGGAGCCGCCGGATGTTATGCGGTGATGGCGGCGAAAGATGGAATGATCGGTCTCGCCATGGCTAATGACACGCCGACGGTGACGGCGCCGGGCGCAGCGGGTGCCGTCTTCGGCAGCAATCCATTCTCATTTGCCGCCCCGGCCGGCGACGAGCCACCCGTGGTGCTTGACATGGCAACCAGCACCGTGGCGGGAGGGAAGGTGTTCCTAGCGGCAACCCGCGGAGAATCGATCCCTGAAGGTTGGGTGGTGGATGGAGAGGGAAATCCGACCACGGACCCAACCGTGTTCACAGCCTTCCCGCATCGGGGTTCGCTTACCCCGATGGCGGCTCACAAGGGTTACGGTCTCGCATTCATGATCGAGACTTTGACGTCCATCCTGGCGGGCGCGGGAGTGGTTCGAACCCTGGCGAGTTGGTCGTTTGCCGACCCTTCGATTCCGACGGATCATTCAGCGGCCTTTTTTGCGGTGGATCTGGCTTCGATGCCGACGGGGCGAACGTTTCAGGACAGCATGAGCAGGATGATCCGGGAGATTCGCGCCTTGCCGAAGGCGGGTGGAGGCGGACGCATCTTTGTCCCCGGCGAACTCGAGTGGGCGAGGCACGCGCGAGCGGTGAAGGAGGGAATCGAGCTGCCGCCGGAAGCGGTATCTGCTTTGCGGCAAGTTGCTCAGAGTTTGGGGTTGGATATTCCGCCGGGAGCGGCTTGAACGTCATGGTTGCCTTGTACTTCCGGCTGCTCCATTTTCCGATAAATGCCGTCCGCGCACAAATCATTGAAGGGACACCTGCTGCTCGATGGCGGCCGGTTGGCCGGAAGCTGCTTTCACCGGACGGTGGTGCTGGTTTGCGAGCATACGGCGGACGGTGCGTTTGGGTTGATTTTGAATCGGCCGAGCGATCGGGAGCTCGGAGAATCGATTGATGGTAAACTGCCTAATTGGCTCGCGAAACAGCCCCTGTTTGAAGGGGGGCCGGTACTTCCTGCCGCAATGAGTTACCTGCATTCGGCACCCATTCTTTTGCAGGCAAATATTCTGCCGAACTTATCCAAGGGCCACGATCTGGACGAGTTGATAGAGCTTGCCGACGGCGAGATCGCCGGCCGGAAGCTCCGGGTTTTCGCAGGGTACGCCGGTTGGTCTCCCGGACAGCTGGACGATGAGATCCGACGCGAGGCGTGGCTGACCCACCCCGCATCGATCGAACTGGTCTTCGAAGAGTCTCCGCGGGATCTGTGGCGACAACTGTTGCGGCAGAGACCGCGATGGCAAGAGCGGTTGATCGCGGATTCCCCGGACGATCTATCCTGGAATTAAGAATTGTGACGGTGGAGCAACCAACAGGCCCCTGGCTGATTACGTTTGCCGTTCCGGAGGAGGCACGACCCTTTCTTCGCCGGTTACGGAGGGTCCCGACTGGTTTGAACATTCGCTGCCGAATCACCGGCATGGGCGCCGCCAACGCCACGCGCGCATTGCAAGAAGAGTTCGCCCGCGAACGTCCGGCGGCGGTGTTGACCTGCGGATTCGCGGGCGGTCTTAACCCGCGTTGGCCGACGGGAACGGTGCTATGGGAGGCGGACGCGAACTTTCCGATTTCGTCGCGCTGGGTAGCCGCGGAACTTCCGGGCGGCACGTTCCACTGCGCCGCAACGGTGGCTGTTAGCGTCGAGGCAAAATCGCTGCTCTTTCGCGAGACAGGCAATGATGCGGTGGAAATGGAATCCGGAGTGATCCGGCGGCTTTGCTCGGCAGCGGGAATCCCTTCGGCGACGGTCCGGGTGATTTCGGACGCTGCGGATCAGGATCTCCCCCTGGATTTCAATCGTCTCATGGATCATCAAATGAGGCTCCGGATGGGCCTGCTTGTCTGGGAAATCGTCAAGACGCCGGCTTGCATCCTCCGATTAATCCGTTTTCAAAAGCAAATTGCGGCAGCGGCCGACGGCTTGGCCGAGATGTTAAGTGAGCGGATGCTTCGGAAGGAGGAACATCACGAAGTTTGATGGGGGCGCCCGACTGAATTCTGTTTCGGATCCTCAGCCCAGGCGGCCATCGGAGATATCACTCCACAACGGCTCCAGGTCCGGGTCGTTCAGAGCCATCAATTCGATTGCGGTCGGGTTTTTTGAAAGAGCCATCGCGGTGGAATACCAACTCCGCGCCTCCTCGACGCGATTGGATTGCGCACAATAGCAGGCGAGGTCGTAGGGAATCTCGAATGCCTTCGGCCATGATTCCCGCTTTGGCAGGAGCAGATCGTACGATACCAGCGTCCGCCCAAGCCAATGGAGCGCTTGTGACCGGTACAACCAGCCCCAGAGTTCGCCGCCGGCCGCGCGGGTCAGCAACTCAGCGACCGAAAGCGCTTCCTCCGGCCTTTTCCGGGCTCGGGCCACGTGAAATCGCAGTTTGAGCACTTCCGGAACCTCCTGAGCCACGGGGGGTAGAGTCGACAATTCCGTCGCGGCATCCTCCGCCAGACCGAGCTCGTACCAACCATGCGCGGCGCGAAATACATGCATTAAACCTGGATTCTCTGGAAATAGCTCGTTCACGTTGTCCGGTTCCATTCTGGGTGGTTGCAGTGTGAAATTAAAGCCAGAACCTACGGATTGCTCTCCGACAATTCTGCCGGTTGTTGGAGTCTTCGTAGCGAACACAGTGCATGGCAGTAGAATAGAAACGTAGCTGCGGAGCAGCCCCGAACTGTCAGGCCGGAGACCTGACCCACAGAAGGGAAGTGGCTCACGGCATCAGTCAACAATCCCGCTTTCCGTCGGGTGATATTTCAGGCATCGTGGCGGGGTCGCACATGAAAGGGTTCAAGCTGGCCGCGTACATTGTCCTGCTGCTTCTCGCGGTATTCTTCCTCCGTCGGTTCCGCGAGCACTATAACGCCGCAGGGAATCTTTCGGCAAATATGCTGGAGAGAGCCGATGGCATCGGCGCAAATACCCCATCTTCTGGCATGACGAATGCCACCGAGGAGATTGCGGTCACTGCCACCAACGCGCTGGACGAAGCCGCAGGCGCCAGTACACCGGCAACGGCGGCGGCGAGTGAAACGGAGTTGACCAATCGCGGGACACTCTCGGCGCCTTCGAATCCGACGAATGGAACGGCATCCTCTCAAGCCCCAGGGACCCCGCCTGCGGTCGGAATACTGGCTTCATCCGCACGATCAAGCTGGATGGGGTACATGGGTGCCTTTGTCGTCGTCCTGCTCGCGTTCGGTGGCATGGCGGCCTGGGATTTTGCGCAGTTTGTCGCCCAAAGAGCTCACTCATCGGTCTTCCAGGAAGACACCGAAGCAAAGCGGGATCCCGAATTTGAGGAAGCGGAGAAAGCCTGGTCCAACGGGGAACATTTGGAAGCCGTCCGCCTGATGCGCACCTTTCTCCAGAAAAATCCGGGAGAACAGTACGTCGCCCTGCGCATCGCCGAGATTTATGAAAAGGACCTCCATAATCCCTTGGCGTCCTCCATGGAATACGAGGAAATACTTTGCGGCAAACTACCCCGCGAGAAGTGGGGCTGGACGGCGATCCACCTTTCGAATCTTTACTCCGGCAAGTTGAATCAACCGGAAAAGGCTCTGGCATTGCTAAACCGAGTGGTCGAGGAATACCCGGAGACCGGTGCGGCCCGTAAGGCCCGCGCCCGCATGGGTCTCCCCGAACCCGGAGATGTTTCTGGAGAGGCAACGACCGACGTGGCCGATACGAATTCCGAATCGCTCCCAACAGACGTGCCTCCATCCGAACCAGAGCCTCCTTCCAACCTCCCGCGCGGGTTTCGTCCCCGAAAGTGAGGAGGCGACAGAGAGGCGCCACCCGCGCCGAACGAAGAGCAGACCCACTGGCAAATCGGTCGATCGACGACGGGAAGCGACTCTATCGGGCTCACATTCGAAGTTAGCGATCAACAGCCATCAGGCGGACCAGAACGGGCCGATGATCCGACGCAAGGCCCCAGTCGGGGCCGGAAAAAACGTAACTCCCGTCCGGCAACCATTCCCGGGCCGCGGGACGGCTCAGCAGGATGTAATCGATCCGACTGTACAGGTCGTCGCGGCTGAAATAATGGGTCCAATGGATCCGGCGCGCCGGATATCGGGAATCGGCGGACGGCGCGCGATCGCCATTTCTTTCCGAGGGCCGAGTGTCCAGGAGTCCACCCGTTCCAGACCCTCGCACGATGCGCAGGGCAGGGGAATCGGGGGAATCATTTAAGTCGCCACAGAGAATTACATTGGCCCGACGGTTTCGCGCTTGGATGCGGTCGATCAAAAGTCGAAGGCAAATCGCTTCCTGTGCGCGAATTTCCGCCTCGTCGGCTTCGGGCACCGTCCGCCGGGACTTCAAGTGCGCATTAACAAGAATCAGCCGGTACGCGGGTGCAATGCCAAGCTCCACTTCGGAGAATGCCCGACTGGTTCTAAACCGGCGGCCATCGAGGACAAACGAAAGATTCGTATGCCGATGGGCTCGTAAAATCGGGAATCGACTGAGAACCGCGACGGCGATCGCTGGGTCATGCCCAGGAGCGAATTCAGCGTACGGCAGATCGAGTCCCCGAGAATGCAGTCGCACCCTCAGATCTTCCAGGGCATCCGAACTCCCGATCTCTTGGAGCGCCAGCACGTCCGGATGGAGTTGAAGCACAATCGAAGTGACCTGACTGCGGGCGGCGTCTGATTTCTCAGCCCGACTTTGAATCGGTCGAATCAGGTAATTTTCGACGTTGTAGGTGGCCACGGTAAATTCGGTTGATGCATCTGTAAGTAGTTGTGATGGAGTGACTGCGCAGGCGTGATGGAGGGCAATTCCGGATGCGAGACCGGACAGGAAGTACAGCCTATTTAGAGACGAACTCCGGGGACGACGACTCACGGCGGCGGCGGTTGCAGGGTGAAGCGTCCGGAAGATTGATCGCAAGGCGGTGAAGGCTGGTTTCATCAAGGAAGAAGAGAAACGTTTCGAGAAAGCGATTTCAGGCAAACGGAGGAGAGATTCGATACGGTGAGAGACGAAGCAACGTTCACGTTCAGGAAGCTTGAGGGAGCCTGCCTGATTATAAATGCACAATGTATGTTATATTTAATTCAGATCCTGCAAAAAAGGTCAACCCTGCTGACCAAGGCTGCTCCTACAATGAGGCGGCTACTTTGCCTTCGTGACCTTGCCGTTCTCTCCCTTGCTCTTCCGCTTGATATCCGCGCCGTGAGCCCGCTTGTACGTTTGGATATCCTTGAATTGTCCGGCTTTGTCTCGAACCGCGTAGAGCTTCGTGCCCGTGCTGCTACGCAGTACGGTGCGCCGGGCTTTGCCTGCGGGTTTCTTCGCTGCCGGCGTTTTCACGGCCGGCGTTTTCGCTGCGGGTTTGGCGGCGACGGATTTTTTTGCCGCGGTATTTTTGGATGCTGCCATTTAATTTCTCCTGTGTTTCGGTTTCTCTGCAGGCGCGCCCTCAGAGCCGCGCAAATCTGAACTCAAATTCTCAATCGGATATTCTTACTTAATCGGATGGTAGCCATTTCCATCCGGAACCCCTCTCATGGAGCCCTAGCCACCCAGAAGCTTCTCCATTCGATCTCGATCTTCGTTCACGCGAAACCGAGGTAGCGCCTTGAGCGAGAACGTGGCAACGATCGCCCAATCATTGGGATTGCTGCGGTTGTCCCGGAGAAGCATCGTCAAAGCTCCCGTCCAGCTTCGAAAGTCCCGGTACACGGTATAACTTTGCTCTTCCAGAACGCCATCGCGCGCCTCGAAGTGATGATTCATACGAAACGCCCAGTTCTCATTCACGCGGGTCGAGAAACTGCTGAAAAATAAATTGTTTCCGGCTTCGGGGCTAAGCCCACGGAGTCTGGCCAGTTCCGGATCCACCCACATTCCGAGCCCATCCCGGAGGTACCGGTGGCCAACCGTCCATTGCCAGACGTCGCCGGGCTGGATCGTGATTCGATGGGTTGCCTCGCGCCAATGCTGCGAATTAATATCGTACCGGAGTTCGTCCGCTGCCGTTAGCCACGAACGCGGCGCGAAATTGAGCGCGGAGTACAGTTCTGGAAAAGTTGTCTGCCCATCCTTTGGATCCAGCCGCCAGTCCATCATCATTTCCCACCGCACGAGATCGATTGATTGGTCGTTGCGCTTGGTCTGGAGCCGGTTCTGTAAGGCGAAGCGAATCGTGTTCTGAGAATCAACCGAATCCACTTCGCGGTAGTCTGGGAAATCCACCGGCCGCAGCCGCAGAGACGGCAACTCGGAATCGTACTGCGGAAGATCCGCCGGCCGTACGCTCGGATCGGGAACGAAGACATAGTTGATCGACGGCTCGATAAAATGCCTCAATCCGGAAACATCGAGCACGCCGTTGGTCGCCCCCGCCCAGGTCTGATGCGCTTTCATCGAAACCTCGGCACCCGTGTTAAAGACAGTCCTCGATCGATCACGATCCTCCAGCGGGGAGCCGACTGGATCCGTATAGTAGGTAAACCGTTCACCGATCCGGGGTGCCACATTCAGCCAGCCGAACAGCGTCTTTGGCAGGATCAGCTGATGATAGGTGTCCGCCCGTGCTCCTGCGTAGTCGGCCCCTCCGGGGATGCCGGAGCGATAATGAAAGTAACCCGCGGAACTTTCGCTCTCGTAGAAAATAGGAGACTCGCCGACTTGCTGCCGAAGCGCCGTGAACCGTAAGTCTGGTAGACGTTCCGTTGTCTCATAAAAGTCGTTCACCTGCGGACGCGTCAACAAATCCAAACTGAAGTTGGGCCAGGCTTTCGCTGCTTCAAAAAAAGACTGGGGCCGAGGGTTCCTCCGGTATTCGCTCTCAAAAAAATCATGCATCACCCACGGATCACTCTGGCCGCGAAGGACGGCCTTGGCGGAGAAGCCACTGCTGTTCGTGACCGCATGATTGAAGTCGTACCGATAGCGATCGCTAGGGATCGGAGGGCCTGAGTCCGGCGGATCGGTAGGATCGTTATCCTGCGTGAAATAGTAGCGACCATTCCCCTGCCCCAATCGCCCCAGATCATACCCCAGGCGTGGACCACCGCCGACACCTCGCTTTTGCCGCCAGTCGAGGTCGACTCCAACATCCAAATTCGTCTGCGCCATCCAGTGGAATGTGGACAGGGCAAAGGGGCCGTAGCGGTTCCGGTACCCGGGCGTCAGTGTCCAATGCACGGTGCGTGGCTGCAGCGAGTGGCGATAATTTGGAAGGGGCACCAAGGGTCTTTTTCCCATAAAAAACCGAACCCCCGTTGCCTCGATGTACTGACCCGGAACCACTCGAACGGACCGGGCCTTCCATCGCCAAGTCGGCTCCGCGAGGTCTTCTGTCGTCACAGAAACTCCGGAAATTTCCTGCAGAACTCCATTGGTTACAGTTCCGGTCGCCGTTGCGCCTGAAATGAAAATCGGGTCGTGTGCCAGACGAAAGTCCACCGCCGAAAAGGCTCGGGTTCGCAGATTGTAGTGAATTTGACTCCCCCGCCAATACTCCGTGCGCGGAACCTCGCCTTCAACGTCCTCGGTGGCCAGGATTGTGACGTCGCCTTCAGCACTTAATTCGTACGTGTCCCGTTCCACACGAACCTTCCGAGCCTGCAAGGTTACACGTCGGCTTTGTCCGTCGAAGTATTTTACGATGATCCCATTGGCCGCTGTCGCCTCGCCGGTCCGGGCGTCCATTTCGATCTCCCCCTGCCCGTCCGCGGTGAAGATTTCAATTGGCAGATCAGGTGCCGCGACCGCCGCCACTCCCGATCCACCGGCCAGGGCAAGAAGAACAGCGATCCGGCGGAGACGATGCATTTTTCAAACCCTATCGAAGCCATCGACGGGAAGCCAAGTGTGATCTATGCAATCCGCATCGTCAGTCCACCGTCGACGAGCCGCGTCGTCTCGGCCGAGATCGCACAATCCGCGAGAATCAATGGCCTCACCAGGCCCTCTGTCTGGATATTCCAGTAACACCTGTTCGACGCCGTTCGGTAGCATCGAAGTCAGATGAGCAGTTCGCTGGCAAAAATCTTTCCCAACACCGGCGGCCCGGGTAGGGTACGCTTCGTCTGACCTCCACGGAAACCGCAGTGAAATACTTTTCTGTCCAATTCGCCCGAATCATCACGTGCTGGGCTGCATCGTTCATTGGCACCTTGACCCAGGCTGCCGAGGCCGAAGTGGATGGAAGCGCGGTTTTAAAGAGCGCCGTGGACTGGGAGTCCAGTCGGCGACACTGGGCTTTTCAGCCGATCAAACACCCGCTACCGCCAACGTTGACGGGCATTTACCAGCTCCTGCAGCCGCTCGATCGGTTCGTCCTGGCGCAACTCCAGCAGCACGAGCTGCAACCCAATCCGCTCGCCGACCGTCGAACGTTGATCCGGCGAGCGACGTTCGACCTGACCGGCTTGCCGCCAACGCCAGGGGAGATTGAGCAGTTTCTTAACGACTCTTCAGCCGATTCATTCGAGAGGCTCGTGGAACGTTTGCTCGCCAGCCCGGCTTACGGTGAGCGGTGGGGCCGGCACTGGCTGGATGTAGCACGTTACGCCGATACGGCGGGCGATGGCGCGGATTATCCGGTGCGTGAGGCGGTGAAATATCGCGACTGGGTTATTAAAGCCTTTAACACGGATCAGCCGTTCGATCAGTTCGTACGCGAGCAAATCGCCGGAGATATTCTTGGGGGTCAAGATCTGTCGGATCAACACCTGCACCGCGTCACCGCCACGGGTTTCCTCGCGATCGGAAAGCGTTATGGCTACCAGCCGTCGCCTGATTATCAGCACCTGGACTTTGCCGATACAATCGACTCCGTGGGGCGCTCCCTGCTTGGCCTGTCGCTCGGTTGCGCCCGTTGCCACGACCACAAGTACGATCCCGTGACGGCGGCGGACTATTACGCGATCTACGGCATTTTTCAGAGCACACGGTGGGCGTTTCCCGGCGGCGAGGAGCAGAAGCGGCCATCAGGATTTCCACCCTTGATTCCGGCGGTGGAAGCGGCCCGGCTCGATAAGGCGAAGGCCACTGAACTCGCGGTTCTGGACGAAATGCTGATTCGTCTGAAACGGGAACGGACCGCGCTCGATGACAAATCCATTGTCACGCCCGTTGCGTCGCCTGCCGATCTGGCGGATCGGATCAAGAAACTGGAGGCCGAAATCGCCACGACGGCCAAGCTCCGGGAAGCCGAAGCGGCGAAGGATATCTATCCAGTGGCTTACGGCGTGAGCGAGGATAAGCCGGTCAATGCGCGCATCCAACTCCGCGGCGAACCGGGCAAGCTGGGCGACGAAGTGCCGCGCCGATTCCTCGAAGTCCTCGGCGGCGACCCGGTGCCGGCGGGCGCAACCGGCAGCGGGCGGCTCGAGTTGGCCACCTGGCTGACACGCCGGGCGAATCCGCTGACCGCCCGGGTGTTTGTCAACCGCGTGTGGCAATGGCATTTCGGACAGGGCTTGGTCACGACACCGAGCGATTTCGGCCTGCGCGGCGAGCCGCCGAGCCATCCGGAGTTGCTCGATTGGCTTGCCTCGGAGTTTATCGCGTCGGGTTGGTCGGTAAAAGCGCTGCACCGGCTCATCCTCCGCTCGCAGACCTACCAGCTCGCGAGCGACGATCACGCCGCCAACTTCGATCGCGATCCCGCGAATCGCTGGCTCTGGCGGCACCCCCGGCAACCACTCGACGCCGAATCCATCCGGGACGCCATGCTCGCTGTGAGTGGCCGGCTCGACCGCAACATTCCGGGACCGCATCCGTTCCCGCCTGTGCAGACCTGGGGGTTCACCATTCACAACCCGTTTTACGCGGTCTACGATTCCGACCATCGCAGTGTTTATCTCATGCAGCAACGTAACCGGCGCAATCCGTACCTCGCGCTGTTCGACGCCGCGGATCCGAATCAAAGCATGGCGCAGCGGCTGCCAACCACGACGCCGACGCAGACGCTTTACCTAATGAATTCGAGCTTCGTCCAACAACAGTCCCAAGCCTTCGCACGGCGTCTGCTCGCGGCATCAGTCGATGATGCCGCACGCGTGCAGCTCGCGTTCGAGATGGCGCAAGGACGCGCGCCCTCAAAATCTGAAACCCGCGAGGCCATTTCATTTCTCAGCGTGTACCGCCAGAAACTCGCGGGCATGGAAAAGCCACCCGAAAACGATGGGGAACTAGCCTGGTCCGGCCTGGCGCGTGTACTGCTAACCAGCAACGCCTTTCTCTATGTCGATTGAACGTCAGTCCACCTACTCTTTCGCCCAACCGACCCGACGCGAGTTTCTGCGTCGCGCCTCGGGCGGTTTCGGAGCCCTGGCACTGGCCGGGCTTTGGCCGGAACTGCAAGGGGCATCAACCGATCCGCTCGCGTCACGCCCGCCGCATTTCCCGGCCAAAGCGGACCGTGTGATTTTTCTCTACTCGACCGGCGGCGTGTCGCATGTGGACACTTTCGATCACAAGCCGCAGCTCATTCGCGACCATGGTAAATCGATCACCGCGTCGCGCTGGCTGAACAAGGCCGGCAAGTTCGACCGCTTTCTGATCAAGCCGCGCTGGGGCTTTCAACCCTATGGACGGAGTGGCCTTTGGGTCAGCGACCTTTTTCCCCATCTCGGCTCGGTGATCGACGACGTCTGCATGCTGAACGCCATGCATTGCGACAGCGACGGACACGACAAAGGGACGCTGGCGGCGCACACCGGTTCGGCGCAGGCTATCCGACCGGGTATGGGAGCGTGGGTGAGCTACGGACTGGGCACCGAGAATCGGAACCTGCCCTCGTTCATGGTAATTGCACCGGCTGCGCCGTATGCCGGCGCGCAGAATTGGGGCAGCGATTTTCTCCCCGCCTGCCATCAGGGCACTCACGCCATACCGGGTGCGGAACCGCTCCCGAACCTCAAGCCCAGCACGCCCGCAGCCGACTTGCAGGCGATGGAACTTGCGTTGGTTGACACGTTGAACCGCAACCATCTCGAACGTCGTGCCGCCGATCAGGCACTGGACGCGCGCATTCGTTCGTTCGAGACGGCCTTCGGCATGCAACGCGAGGCACCCGAGGCCTTCGATCTGTCGCGTGAATCCGAGGCAACGTTAAAACTCTACGGCCTCAAACGGGGTGCTAACACTGGCTTCGGGTGGCAGTGCCTCGTCGCGCGACGGCTGGCGGAGCGTGGCGTGCGTTTTCTCGAACTCATCGATGTTGGATCGAGCGCGAACTGGGATTCGCACGGTAACATGGGTGATCACGAGAAGCTGGCGAGGGCGATCGACCAACCGATCGCGGGCCTCATCACCGACCTCAAGCAGCGTGGCATGTTGGAGCGCACGCTGGTCGTGTGGACCACCGAGTTCGGGCGCACCCCTTTCAATCAGAAAGCGGATCATCCCGGTCGCGAGCACCATAATCTTTGCTTTACCTCCTGGATGGCGGGGGGCGGCGTGAAGGGCGGCCATGTCCATGGACAGTCGGATGAGTACGGCATCCTGCCCGGCACGGGCGCGGTTCACACCCACGACCTCCACGCCACGATGTTGCATTTGCTCGGGATGGACCACGAGCGCCTGACCTTCCGCTACGCTGGACGCGATTTTCGCCTGACCGATGTCGCCGGCGAAGTTGTGCGGCCCATCCTAGCCTGAAAAGTTCAGCCTAGGAAACCCAGTTTGTCGTTCCACCCGCTGCCGAAATCGCTGAGGTTGCTGAACACCGACGTCAGTCCGGTATCGGGCACACCCATCCATGTGGCGAGGACCGCGCCGAATTGTTCCGTTGAAGTCGTCGGAATGAGGGCACCCCGGGTGCCGCTGTCGTCGTCGCCGCCGAGCGCCAGGCTCGGGAACGTGCCATAGACCTGGCCCCCCTGAAGAGCGCCGCCCATCAAGAGGAGGTGGCTGCCCCAACCGTGATCGCAGCCTGAACCGCTTGGTTGCAACGTTCGTCCGAAGTCCGACAGGGTGAAGCTCGTCACGCCATCCGCGACACCGAGTTCTTCGTCGGTTGTCTTATAGAAAGCGGCCATCGCCTCGGCCACATCCTTGAGAAGATCCCAGTGCTGCCAACTCTGTGAACTGTGGGTATCAAAGCCGCCCAGCGTGCAGAAAAACACCTGCCGCCGAATACCGGTTACACTCCGCAGCTTGATGATCTTCGCCACCTGTTGGAGCTGGTCGCTCAGGCTGCCACCCGGGAACGGCGTGGTGATGGTGGCCGTACCTCCCCGTAGCAATGCGTTTAAGTCGAGCGCATCCTTTCGGACCGTATTCGCTGCCTGCACAAGAGCAAGGCCGCTATCGAATTCCAACACTTGCTGAAGGCCAACCTTGCGGGCGATCGCAGCCGAGGCCGGCCAGAGGCTCATACCGCTGATGTCGAGATCGAAACCAGGAAGCAGGCTGGCCGATTGAACAATGTTACCGGTGCAGAACAAAGCCGGGCCATTCGTCGAAATCGCAGCCGGAAAGGTGGACGTGAAAAGCTGCATTGCCTCGCGGGGAAAATTCTCGTTCGCACCGCCGCTGATACCGGGCTTGCTGGAGTTTGCCAGGTCCAGGAATTTGCCCATCGAGGAACTCCTCGCAACGTCCCTCAACAAATCCTTGTAGTTTCCGAAGGCCTGCTGGCTGAGGATGTTCATCCACGGAAGCATGGCATCCGCGTAGATCTGTTTGTTGGCCGAAATGACCACGATCTGGCTCAGGGCATAAATGACCCGCTGGCGAAGCTGATCGGGTGCCGCCGTATAGTTGTGGAGTGTCCACTGTTGCAGCGTGCCAACTGAATTGTCGGGGGGTGTCGGAATAACCGAGGCCGGCAGGGAAAACTGCTGCTGAAGATATCCATCAATCCCCAACTGCTGCACCGCGGCGAGAGTCGCGGGCGTCGGGCCGAAGGAGGACTGTTCCAGGAACCGCGACGCCGCGAGCAGTCCGGCATAATCTACGGCCGGCGTCAGCGTGATCATCGCATCGGCCGAGGAATTTGGGTCCGAGACTGCAGTGCCCCGCACGGTGACCGTGGGCGAAACCGGCATCACCGCCGGAGGGGCATAAATACCGCTGCTGCTGATTGTACCGTTGGCCGAACCCCCAAGCACCGACCACGTGACCGCGGTGTTGGCATTGCCGGTGACTGTGGCGACAAATGTCTTGGTGTTTCCCAACTGCACGATGGCGGAAGTGGGTGTCACCGCTACGATCACCGGCGCAGGCAGCAAGGTCACCGTGGCGTTCGCAGAAATCAGGGCATTCGCCACAGATGTCGCCTGAACCGTCACGACCGCCACAGCCGGCAGGACGGCGGGAGCGGTGAAGACGCCGCCCGAGCTGATTGTGCCGTTGGCTGGACCGCCTACCACCGACCACGTCACCGCGGTGTTCGCGTTTCCAGCGACTGTTGCAGTGAAAGTCTGCGAGCTGCCAAGTTGCACGGTGGCGGTGGCCGGTGCGACCGCAACCGTCAGCGCCACCGCGGTCACGGGCGCAGAAACGCTGTTACCGGTGACGGCACCTGAGCCCGGTTGACGCACGGTGAACAGGATCGTACCGACGGCAACGGCGTTGCCGGTGGCGACGAGTTTTGTCTTGGAAACGTACGTGGTCGGGAGATCAACGCCGTTCGCCTGCGCCTTCGAATCCGATGCGAAATTGTTCCCATTGAAACTTACCGAGTAGTTACCAACCTGCAGGCTCGAAGGGGAAACGCTCCAAAGCCACGGATACGGTCGAATCACGGTCAGGGTTGTCGTCTTGAATGAGGACGGGTAGGCCGTGTGATGCGGGCAGGAATGTCGAATCGGTATCATTATTCGTTCAAACTCCGGCTACAGGCTTGCACCCCTGCGGGTTGCTGCCGCACTAATCTCGTCCAACATGATTCCCCGCTCGTTTAACGGTGATCACATTCTTCTCTGGCTCCTCGCATTGCTCATCTGTGCGTCAGCCCGTTTGGATGCCGCCGTCGCTGCGTCACGCGTTCCGGCGCCAGGCCCGTTGCGTCCGAACATTGTCTTCATCCTTGCGGACGACCTGGGTTACGGGGATGTCCGGTGCCTGAATCCACAGGGAAAAATCGCCACACCCCATCTCGATCGACTGGCAGCGGCTGGGATGGTTTTCACCGATGCACACTCGAGCTCAGCCGTCTGTACACCTACTCGGTATGGCTTGCTCACCGGCCGCTATAATTGGCGCTCCCGACTCAAAAGCGGCGTATTGGGG
The DNA here is from genome assembly GCA_945861565.1 of Akkermansia muciniphila. Taxonomy (GTDB): domain Bacteria; phylum Verrucomicrobiota; class Verrucomicrobiia; order Limisphaerales; family UBA9464; genus SIBK01. Next base: position 27,429 of record CAMAUY010000025.1, on the reverse strand, counting down.
GGGATGAGCCCGCCACTGATCGAACCCGGTCGGCTGACCGTGTCGGCATTTCTCCAGCATCAGGGTTACCACACCGCCTGCATTGGCAAATGGCATCTCGGTTTCGACTGGCCGAGGAAGACAAACACGCCTCCGTTCACCGATGGCATTGAAAAAGGGGAGGACGGATGGCGTGTGGATTTTTCGAAGCCCATCGTCCGCGGACCGAACGCGTTCGGTTTCGATTATTTCTTCGGGCTCGCTGGCTCGCTCGATATGATTCCGTACTCGTTCATTGAGAACGATCGGATCACCCAAATTCCCACGGTCGACAAGGCGTTCCCGATGATGCTCGGGCGCACGAACGGCGCGACCCGCCGAGGACCCGCGGCCGAGGATTTCGAGGCGATCGACGTGCTCCCTGCCCTGACGCATCGGGCGGTGGCTTATATCGATGAACGCGCGAGCACCCCGGACTCCAGTCCATTCTTTCTTTACCTTCCGCTCAATGCGCCGCATACGCCCATTGCACCGAGCAAGGAATGGCAGGGAAAAAGCGGTTTGAATCCTTACGCAGACTTCGTCATGGAGACCGATGCCAGCGTCGGCGCGTTGCTCGATGCGTTGGATCGGACGGGTATGGCTGACAACACGCTTGTCCTCTTCGCGAGCGACAACGGCTGCTCGCCGGAAGCGAGGTTCGATGAACTGCTCCGGCGAGGTCATAATCCCAGCGCACAATTCCGCGGAACGAAAGCGGACATCTTCGACGGCGGGCATCGCGTGCCGTTCCTCGTCCGCTGGCCCGGCCGGGTCAAAACCGGCACCACGAGCGACCAACTCATATGCCTCAACGACCTGTTCGCCACGTGCGCGGACTTCCTTGGAGTCAAACTGCCAGACAACGCCGCCGAGGATAGCGTCAGCATCTTGCCGGCGCTCGAAGGGCGTGCTGTGCTACCTTTGCGCGAGGCCCTGGTCCATCATTCGATCAACGGTTCCTTCGCGATCCGCCAGGGCCCGTGGAAGCTCGAACTCTGTTCCGACTCGGGCGGGTGGAGCGCACCGAGGCCCGGCAGCTCGACGGCGAAGGATTGGCCGGCGGTGCAACTCTACGACCTGGCCAAAGACCCTGGTGAAGCCGACAACCTCTACGCCGACCATCCTGAAATCATTGAGCGCATGGCTCACCTATTGCAGCGATACGTGGCCGACGGCCGGAGCACGCCCGGTGCCCCTCAACCGAACACGACGCGGGTGGAAATCCGGCGACCGGCCGGAAGGACTTCGGCACGGGCCGCTTCCCCGAACATTCTCTTCGTCCTTGCCGACCAGTGGCGTGCGCAGGCGTTTGGGTTTGCCGGCGATCCGAATGTGAAGACACCGCACCTCGATCGTTTCGAGCGGCAGTGCGTGAACTTTTCTCAAGCCGTCGCGGGGATGCCGGTCTGTTCTCCCACCCGCGCATCGCTTCTCACCGGCCAACGCCCGCAGACCCACGGCGTCTTCCTCAACGATGTGCCGCTGAGCACTCATGCCGTCACGCTGCCCAAAGCGCTCAAGGCAGCCGGCTATGACACCGGCTGCATCGGCAAGTGGCACATTGACGGCCACGGCAGCCGATCGGCCTTTATTCCGCGTGAGCGGAGGCAAGGATTCGACTATTGGAAAGTCCTCGAATGCACCCACTCCTATAACAACTCGGCCTATTACGGTGACGGCCCGGAAAAACTGAAGTGGGACGGCTACGACGCCATCGCCCAGACGCGGGACGCAGAAAGATATCTTCGCGACCGTGCGACCGTCGGGCGGCCGTTTCTACTTTGGCTGGCGTGGGGGCCGCCACACAATCCCTATGAAACCGCACCCGACACGTATCGGGCGCTGTATGATCCGGAGAAAATCCAACTCCACCCGAACGTGCCGGTGGCCAAGCATGCACAGGCGCGACGAGAGTTGGCCGGGTATTATGCGCACTGCACGGCGCTGGACGATTGCTTCGCTGATTTGCTCCGAACCCTCGAAGAGACTGGCTTGGCCACGAACACGATCGTGGTCTTCACTTCCGATCACGGTGATATGCTTGGGTCGCAGGATCAGCAGCGCAAGCAAAAGCCCTGGGAGGAATCCGCCCGCGTGCCGATGCTCTTTCGATTGCCCGAAGCGCTGGGCATTAAGCCGCGGCGCCTCGCGGCGGCGATCAACACTGAAGATGTGATGCCAACCCTGCTCCGCCTGTGCGGATCGCCGATCCCGAAATCCGTTGAAGGTCTCGATTTCACCGATGCCATGCGCGGGGGCGAGGACCCTGCCGGTGGAGCAACCCTCCTGCGCTGCATTTCACCGTTTGGGGAGTATTCACGCCGCAGTGGCGGCCGTGAGTATCGGGCACTGCGCACCGCAAACCACACGTACGTCCGTGACCTGACGGGTCCCTGGCTCCTCTACGACAATGGCAGTGATCCGTATCAACTTAAGAACTTGGTTGGCCAACCGGAGCACGCGGAATTACAGGCAGAACTCGATGCGCGGCTAAGAAGACAATTAGCTTCGCAAAATGATGAATTTCGTCCGGGTGCTGACTATATCCGGAAGTGGGGCTACAGGGTAGATGCCAATGAGACAGTTGCCCATACTCCGTGACCGTTCGAGACATCGCCGCCGGCGGGGGGGCGAATACGGGCATGGTCAACCATCATCCGGTCGGTCGGATAGGATCGCTTCAATTTAATGAGAGGTTGACGCGGCTTTCACCCCGGTAGGCAGCATCCACCGGTTTCGATCCGACGAGAAAAAGCCGGTTGGGGTCGATGGGTCCGTTTTGCAGAAACCAGTCCCGAACCCAACGCTCTCGGGTCGTCATCAATTGGCGAAACTCCTCGCTGGTCACGGGGATATTCCGGGTGAGTAATTCTTCGATGAGTTCCGGTGTCGCCGATCCTAGCGCTTCTCGGTCGGCCTTGGTGAGACGCTTCTCGGCGGAAATTGTCTGGCCGGCACGGCTGAAGATGCCGGCCATTCGCCCGAAAAGAGTTTGCTTCGGCTCGGATGCACGCCGACTGGCCGCAGGAGCTTGATGATCGGTGGTGCCGAGGGTCGGCTGATTGGTTTCGAGGATTGCAGCGATGTTGGTGCCAAACTGCTCAACGAAAGCGATCCGCAGGAGACGGACGCGTTCCTCGGGCTCGATCTGGAAACTTTCAAGGGAAACGGGTGGGCGGCCGCCATTCACATTGAGTTCCTGAAGCCGCCGGGCCGTGAGTTGCTCGCCGAGTTTCTGTTGCGCGAGAGCGGTGCGATCCAGAATGGGGTCCACTGCGGCTTCGATCTCGAGATTGAGCGCCGGGCGCTTCGCCAGCGCAGTGGTTAGTTTGCCGAGTTTACCTAACTCACCGTCAACGAGGTTCGTGGTGCCCGGTTTGAACTGGATAAAACCCAGTTCATCGCCGCCGCCGCCAACCAGCGAGCCGAGCAGCTTGAACGGCGATGTGGCGGCCTTGACGATCGTATTCACGATGACCTTGAGGATGATGGGGCCGACGCTGAATTTCGGATCATCCAACCGTCCACTCAATGGCACATCAAGTTCGATGCGACCTTCGTTGTCCTTGAGCAGTGCTATGCCGAGTTTCAGTGGCAAGCTAGTGGCGTCCGCGCTGTTATTACGCGGTCCGAGCGTAAATTGATCGACCAGAATCTTGTTTTCCGCCTGGAGCGCCTTGCCTTCGATTCGGTAGTGCAGACTGGAGCTCACCCTGCCCTTCTTCAGAGGAAACCCGCCGTATTTCTCCATATAGCCGGTCAGCGACGTGAGTTGCGTGTTCGCGTTGGTGATGACGAGGTCCACGAACATCACGGCGGCAAAGGGATTCACGCGACCCGTGACGGCGAAAGGCGATTGCACGTCCACTCGGCCATGCAGGTCCAGATCGGCAGGGGAGCCTAAATCGGAGGAAAGGCCTTGGACCGTTCCACTGATTTCCTCGATATCAAACATGATCCGGGGTTGCACGGATTCGTCCGCGAAGGCCACGGAAGCTCGATCCACGACTAACGTGCCAAGCTTCACGGAAAATGAATTGGCAAGGGGATTGGTCGTGCTCCCGCCACCGAGTGCCGAGACGGCCGCTCGATTTGTGGCCGTGCTTTCCGGTTTCATGATCAACGACAGGTTCGGTCGACGATCCGCCCCGATGATCAGGCTGGCTCGGGGACGCACCAGGCGGACTTCGTCAATCTTTAAACGGTTTGGACCGAGCGCTGCCTCGACACCGCTCACGGATAGAGCCTCCCAACGAACGAACTCCTTGAACAGGACTTGGTCGGCAGTCACAAAATTCGTCACGTGCACACCGCCCGTAAAGGTGAGCAGCGGCGTTGCGGAGTCATTGGTCTGAAAGCGGATCTTGCCCGCTGTATTTAATGCGCCATTCACGATGCCGACCGACGCGAACTGCTCGACATAAGGCTGCGCCGCGCGGAGGTCCAGGTTGGTGACGGCGATATCGAGATCGGCAAAAAGCGGTTCGATCATCGCCGTGCCCTGCGCGGCGAAGGTACCGGATTCGTTCAGCCGGAAGGCGATACTGGCACGGGTCGGCGTGTGGGGGGCCGAACTGACGCCTTTCAAGTTCAGGGCGAGCTTATCTAGCAGGAAGGTGGCAGGCTTGGACGGCATCAAGTCCTCGACTTTAAAGGTATAATTGTCGAGCTGGATTTCATCCACGTTCAACGCCCAGCCACCCAGAGCATAGGTTGAAACGTTGGTCATCCTGCCGACGGGCGCCCCCGGCGGGTCCAAACTGGATTGGAGAGGTGCTGCCACGTTTGTGCCCGAGACTGCGAGCAGGCCGAGCAGGTTGATCGCACCGTCTTTCTGGCGACGGACCAGCACCGAGCCCCCTTCCCCCTTGAACAATCCGACCCGCCCCCGTCGATCCTCGAGGCTGGCGTCGACGCGCTCGAACCCGATTTCCGCGATATGAGTCACAGTCTCGGCGCTTTCCGGCAAGTTCACGGCAAGATCGGTGAGTTTCACGCCGAGATCGCTCACCCCCGCCAGCAGGCGGTTGGTGCCGAGTGCAAACCGATACGGTATCCGCGCCTCGACTTTCCCAGACAAAATCTTGCCGCGGAAAAAATCCTCGGCGTAAGGCAGGTATTTTTTGACATCCACAGAACGGATCGTCACCTCGCCGGTGGAACGAATTGGGTTAATGGACACTGTGCCCGCGCCCGCGAACACCTCCGCCATTTCGCTCACCATGCGGAAGGAATAGCGGGCGTCGGAGTTTGTCCGGGTGGAGAAGTGTTTCAGGCTGACTTCGATCGGCTTCAATTCCATCTTGAACGGAGCGCGTCGCGTCAAGTCCTCGAAGCTCACCGCCGCCTGTTCAATCGAAAAATCGTCGACCGAGACGCTCAGCAGAGGCAGCGGTGGAAGCGTGAGCAGGAGGTCGACCAGGCTCCCGTTACTGCTTTGCCTGACCCGCGAGATCAAGGCCGCCTCGGTCACTTTCACACTGCCGAGGCGGAGGGCGAGAGAGCGCAGGTCAAACTCGGCCCGCTGAACATCCAGGCCGCGCAGTTGAGTGACGATTTCGGCCGAAGTCGGGTCGAAGACCTGCAACTGGGCCACTTGGATCGCTCCGTTGGTGACGGCGAGATCAAATCCGTTGGTGCCCGCCGCCAAGCGGTAGGAGAACTGCACGTCGGCCAGGCCGTTGGTGATCAACGTGCTCGTGAACTCTTCGAGATACGGCTGGTACCGGCTGAGCTTGACGCCCGTGACTTCGAGATGACCGGAGGACCGCAGTGGTTGGATGGAAAGATCTCCGGCCCAGGCGACGCTGCGTCCCGCGTCGCTTTCGGCACGAAACGAGTACGGTGTGTCCGAATCGAGGTGAGTGCTGAAACCAGTGAGATGAAAGTTGATCGGCCGATACTCCGTGCGGAAGACCGAACGGCGGGTGCGGTCTTCCAGGGCAACAAAGCCATTGGTGATTTCCAGGCGGAAGATGTTAACACGCGGAATGCTCACGGGCCGGGAAGGACGCGCGGGCGTACTCGCCTCGGCATCCAACATGTTGGCCACATTCAGCCGCCCGCCCTTCAACAAGATCACCTCGCCAAATGGCTTCACGATCCGAATTTCTTTAAAAGTCCACGCCCAACGGAAGAGCGACGAGGTTTGGAAGTTAACGTATAGCTCGTCCCAGGAAGCGAACGGACTTCCATCCGACTCAGTGAGCGCCAGCCCGCGCACAGTCAGGGACAGCGTCCACGGGTTCACCTTTACCTGCTGGACGGTGGTCTGGCGCTTCGTGATCGCCGGCAGCTGCCGCGCCATCTGCCATTTCAGGATCGACGGCAGGACAAAGAATCCGAAGAACGAGTACAGAACGAATGCGGCCGCGCACCACCCCAGCCCTCTGTGCACGCGAAGCGGAAGGTGAGTGAGGAGTTCTGGTTTCATCAGTACGGCGTACGGACCTATAATTGAAAGCGGGCATCAGGGAGCGATCGTGGCGGAGTTTGACTTCTTGGCCGGGCCTTCGTCACCAGATTTAAGTTTGGGATGCGCTTTGAGCGCGACATGAATGGCAGCGCGCATGCGCGCTTCGCTGCCGGGGGCGACCCACCACCAGTCGGAGAGATTCGGATCGTGTTCCGCGATGTGCTGCTCCGTCGGCACATAGCCCGTGGCACCCTCCCCGTAACCGGCCACGCACACAAAAGAGCCGGGTCGTTCTTGCTGCGCCGCCAGTTGATACTCCACATAAGTCTCTCCGGGCAGCAATAGCAACTGGGCGAAACCGAAATCGAGGACCGGGACTTGGATGCGGTGTCCGGCGTCGGCGCGCCGACGCCAATTGAGGCCCATGGCCGCGAGGCATTGCTGGAAGGGCTTCGTGTCCGGGACCAATCGAGCGGTGAGTTCTCCGACGGAGAATCCCGGGCGATCGGTCGGTTCCAATCGGAGCGGCGTGACCCGAAATTCATACCGGGTCAACGCCTCGCGTTTCGTCTCCCGCCAGGCGGAGGTCATGGCGGCGTGCAAGCGATCGGCGAGCCCGGCACGATTCTCCCGCGCACCCGTGTTGTATTTTCCGGCGGTGACGTTGCCACTGCAGCCGGAGGAGTAAATCTGTTTTACCCCGGGCAGGTCGGTCTGCCGGCGCCGCCGCGCGAGGCCGGGAAAGTCCGCCGAGACCTCGCCGGTCCCGTAGTAACTCATTGGATGGACGGCGTAGAAACTCACCGCAGCGAGCGGTGTCTCGCCGTTCCAAAAGCTCAGTGTTTTCAGCCACGGATCAATCAGGCCTTCCGGCGCCGCAATGGCAAATGCGTTGCGGGTACTGCTCGTCCGATCAAACCGGATCGAGCCATCCGGCATCGGATAGCGGCGATTCGACGCGATCCGTTCAACCTTCGCCTGACCGGTACCCACGTGCGTGAACGGCCGGGCCAACGGTAACGACTCGCGCAACGCCTGCGCGACCGCCTTCACGGCACGCTCGTGAAAATCGGGATCACAGACAGTTCCAGTGAGCCTACGGGCGCGCAGGAGGTCTTCCGCACCGACATCGGCAATCGGAGCATCGTGCTGATGAATCGTGGTGATCATCACACGCTCGGGCTTGGTCCCAGCGGCCTCGGCCAGCAAGGTCTGCCAGCGTTCGTAAGCCTCGTTACGGATTTCGCACCAATCCACCGATACGAACACGACCGGAGCGTCATCGCCGAGAATTACGAGACCATTCGCTTCCAGTGGATCGGCCACGGATTTCGATAGCCACGAGCCACCCATCATGCCGTGGCCGAACGGCACGGTGACATCCGCACTGAACGTAGCCAAGCGAAGGTGGAGCGACGGTTCCGCCGCCAACAGCTGTCCAATACTGTGCGTAGCGACGACGAGCACGAGTAGTGTTTTCGAAAAATTCATTGTGATTCGAGGCGGTCCCGGTGGCCGTCGTACCGATCCAGCATCGAGCCCTTCTTGCGTGGTTTGCCACAAAAATGAGTGCCATCCCGACCTGGATCGATTGGCCGCTCTGGCGCCCGGCGATGACAATTCCCAGAGAGGAGACTACGAACGCCGGAATGGATCCAACTCGATACGGTCCGCCGTCAGGCGCCGGACCAGCCCCTGTTGTTCTTCAATGCGCTGGCTGGCGTCCATGACCACAAAACCAAACTCGGTGCTCATCGATAGGTATTGTTCAAAGATTCGGCCCTGAAACAAACGGAAACTCTCGTAAGGATCCGTCGACAACCCAAGATCCATCCCCGCTTCATGAAACTTCAAGGTCGGCCGGTTTTCGAGAATCCGGGCTAGCGACACTTCGAGCGGTGCTTTAAAAAAAAACGTCAAATCTGGGAGCGCCGCGAAGTCATACATGCCACGAACCCATTCCGCGGGACACCCCCGGACGACATCGCGGGCAAAGGCGGTAAAAATGTATCGATCGCAGAGGACAAGGTAACCAGCTTTCAACAGGGGCAGGAGCTGACGCTCGTAGCGATCCGCGAAATCGGTGGCGTGAATCAAACTAAAGGTGGTCGGAGTGAGCAGATTCTGTTTCTTTCCCTTGCTCGTGGCGCTCTTCACAATCTCCGAGGAGTTCCATTCGGAAAAAAACACTTTCAGATTTCGGGCCTCCAGCCATCGCTTCAACAAATGCACCTGCGTGGACTTTCCCGACCCATCGAGCCCCTCGACCGCCAGGAGCCGCCCCGGCAGTCCTAGTTCCGAAAATGTCTTTCGCATGCGCCCACCGTAGGAAGTCCATTCCCTAAGACAAGCAGGAAGCCACGGTGGATTTCTGGACCGCAGTGCCAGATTCTCGTTTGCAGTCGGCCGATACACCGGTTGAAGCTGTCGTCGGCTCACCCAGCCAACGAGGACGAGAGGACAAGCGCCCGCGCTCTGGCTTCCAACCTCTGCATTGGCATCGCATTCATCAAGAATCTTGAAACCGACCTCCGAGCATCACGGCAGCTTTGCCACGCTCTTTGATTCCGTTCTGACGCCATCGGCCGCGAGCACTCTCGCCCTGAGGCTAGGGCGGGGAGAATCCTTCTCCATTGGAAATCTAACGAATGCCTCCCACCCGTTCATCACCGCGGCGCTGCGCCGCCAGTTCCCCACTCGCCCCATACTCCTGATCACTCCGGATCTAAAATCTCAGGAATCGTTTCACGCCGACCTCGTCACCTGGCTACGGGCAGCGGATCTCAAGACTCCTCCGCTCTTCTTTCCGCCCTGGGATATCCTGCCTGGGGAAGACAAACTTCCGCACGCGGACGTCATCAGTGAGCGACTGGAAACGCTGGCGGGGCTCTCCTTTTTGACCACCGCCGGCCTGCCAACCGCAGAAGCCCCCATCGTCGTCTCTTCGGTGGCCGCCTTGATGCAGTCCACATTTGCGCCCGATGAACTCCGGCAACGCACGCGCAAACTGCGGCTCGGCGATTCGCTGAATCCGCTCGATCTCATCGAATGGCTGGAAGAACAGGGCTACGAACCCGAGGCTCAGGTCGGCAGCAAAGGTGAAATTGCCTGGCGAGGGGGCATCGTCGACGTCTGGCCGCTCTCTTCCCCCTGGCCGCTTCGGCTGGAGTTCTTTGGGGACACCCTCGATTCTATCCGGGAATTTGACCCTCACGCCCAGACGTCCCGAGAAACGGTCGACGAAGCGATCCTCCCGCCGGCCGGCGAACTGGGCCTCTTGCGGCAGCCTCCCGCGGCGATCAAGTCCCGGTCAGAGCATCCCATCTCCGTTCCCGGCACTTTGCTGGATCATCTGCCGCCCGGTTCCTTGCTGATCTTGTGCGAACCCGACGCTCTCAACTCGGCCGCCCTTCACCTCCAGCAACAGGTGGCGCCGGGGACTCTCTTTTTCACCTCTTGGACAAAAATCTTAAATGCCGATCCCTCGCGTGGATTGATCCCGTGCAGCTTAACGGAGCTGCCGGACGAATCAGCCGCCGGCACCGTGTCGTCTTCATTCCCTCCCATCGTGTCGCTGGACTCCTACCGCCCCATCGGCCCCACGCTCCCCTCCCCCGCCGTCGCCGAGGTCCAGCGCCGACATTTTTTCAATCAACTCCACCGTTGGCTCCGCCAGGGTCACGATGTCCGAGTTTTCTGTAACAATGAGGGCGAGCAACAGCGCCTCCAGGAGATCTGGCTGGAATACGGCTTTGCCGAGCACTCCGGTGCCGAGAACCGCACCTCCCCCTCAACCCTCCACTCACTCCTCGGATCCCTCTCACGCGGATTTTTATGCCCAACCGCCCAACAGATCGTCGTCACGGATGCGGAAATTTTTGGCCGCTATAAGATCGCCCGACCGCGACGTCTGAAATCCCGTCACGCCGCATCGGTCCGATCCGTGTTCGACATCGACTTCTCCGACTTTGAAGAGGGCGATTTCGTCGTTCATTTGGAGCACGGAATTGGACGCTATACTGGCTTGAAGGTTTTACCTCCTCCAAAATCCAGGAATGCGGCCACCGAGAGCGAAGGTGCCGAATGCCTGGTCATCGAGTACGCACCACGCGAACCGGGAGGGGAGCCTCCCCGACTCTTCGTCCCAGTCTCCGAGGCCCATCTCATCAGCAAGTACGTTGGGGCCGGGAAGGCACGCCCTCAGCTCAATACGCTGGGGGGCACACGCTGGACAAAAGCGCGGGAACAAGCCCAGGTCGCCGTCCGCGATCTCGCCAGTCAACTGCTCCAAGTTCAGGCCGCGCGAACCTCTCATACCGGTTTCGCATTTCCCGTCGACGCCCCCTGGCAACGCGAATTTGAAGGCTCGTTTCTATTTGAAGAGACGCCGGATCAACTTAAAGCCATCGAGGCGACCAAGCGGGATATGGAGGCCGCGAAGCCAATGGATCGACTGATCTGCGGCGATGTGGGCTTTGGGAAAACGGAAGTGGCTTTGCGGGCTGCATTCAAGGCCGTGCTCGCCGGAAAACAGGTGGCCATCCTTGTCCCCACCACGGTCCTTGCACAACAGCACTACCAAAGTTTTCGGGAGCGAATGGCCGATTATCCCGTCCGCATAGAAGTGCTCTCACGGCTCAGGAAACCCGCCCAAATTCGCGAAACAATCGACGGCATCGCCGCCGGTCACGTGGACATCGTCATCGGCACTCATCGTCTCGTCCAGGCCGATGTCATCTTCAAGGAACTCGGCCTGGTCGTGATCGATGAAGAGCAGAAATTCGGCGTCCGGCACAAGGAACGCTTCAAGTGGATGCGCCAGACCGTCGACGTTATCACCCTCAGTGCCACGCCCATCCCCCGGACGCTCTATCTTGCCCTCACGGGAGCCCGCGATATGAGCACCCTGGAGACACCCCCTCAAGACCGCCTGCCCATCGAAACCATCGTCGGAAATTACGACGAACGCGTGATTCGGGACGCCATCATCCGGGAGATGAATCGGGGAGGTCAAATCTACTTCCTCCATAATCGCGTCGCTACAATAGAAAACATGGGGATACGACTGAAGGCGCTGGTTCCCGACGCCCGCATTCTGATCGGACACGGACAGATGGACGCGGCCGAGCTTGAACAAGTCATGACCCAATTCGTCAGCGGGGACGCCGATGTCCTGTTGTGCACTACCATCATTGAAAGCGGTCTCGATATACCGAATGCCAACACCATCATTATCGATCGGGCCGATCGGTTTGGCTTGAGCGAACTGTATCAACTCCGCGGTCGGGTTGGCCGATACAAGCATCAGGCGTTCGCCTACCTCATGCTTCCGCGACATGCTCGATTGCTGACCGAAGCCCGCAAGCGGATGAGTGCCATTAAGCAATACTCGAGCCTTGGGAGTGGATTCCGGATCGCTCTGCGCGATCTCGAATTGCGCGGTGCCGGCAATCTGCTGGGCCCTCAACAAAGCGGGCACATCACGGCCGTCGGCTTCGATCTTTATTGCCAGCTGCTCGCTCAAAGCGTTTCCGCACTGAAAGGGGAACAAATCAAGCGTAAGACTACGACCCGGCTCCGCCTGGATTTTCTGGCCATGAATCCGGGAGAAGAAAAGGCCTCGGTCCCAGCCAGAACCTCCCCCCCGGTGCCGACCCTGGCTAAACCTCGGATCGAAATTGATATCCCCCGGGAGATCCCGGTCTACCTGTCCGAGGAATCCACCGGCCAATCCCAGCCAAATCGGGACAATCGCCCGGAGTCCCCACCAGACGTTGCCCCCACGTACCTACCGCTCGATTATATCCGCGAAGCAGGCCAGCGGGTGGCAATCTATCGAAAGTTCGCCCAGGTCGCCGACGCCTCCATGCTTAAAAATCTCGAGACCGAATTGAGGGATCGTTTCGGTCCGGTGCCCGCGGCGGTCGAACGGCTCCTTCTCTGTGCGGACCTCCGGATCTTGGCGTCCGCACGGAGCATCTCGTCTCTCGAAGTGATCGATGGAAAGGTCAAGATCACCCGGGGCGGGGATCTGATAACGCTCAACGGCCAGTTTCCGCGTTTAAGCAAGAGGGAGCCTAACGCGCGCCTCAACGAACTGAAGAGACTTCTGCTGTCCATCGTGTGATTCCCCCCCGAAGCCGTGCATCCCGAAGTTGTTGGAGAAGGGTGCGGACGCCGCGCTGCGGCGTCCCCGCGCCGTTCAGGCGCGGCACGAGCCACGCTGCGGTCCTGTCTGCCCGTTGGACGCAGGCGGGGTTGTCGCAGCGCGACAACCTCTACCAACAACTTCGGAATGCACCGCCCCCGAAGGGTATTCATCGATCAGGCGTTGCGCCTCCATTCACGTCGTTCTACCCTCTGCCGGAATAGGACTATGAATTTCCATTTCAATTGTTTGGGTGTCGGACCCGCCCTGGCACTCGCGGTCCTGGCTTTGAGGTTGTCGAGCACGGCTGTCGAGTCGGCTGAGTCGACGAACGAGCCGCCGCCCCTTCTGCTGACCACCAACAGCCATTTTCATATCGAAATTCCCAAGGCGGCACTCGGGAAGGAGTACTTGATGGCGGCCTCGGTGATTCCACAGGTCACGGCGGCGACGAGCACCGGCTTGGCGGGGAAAATCGTCCGATTCGAACTTTTCGATGATGGCGTGGATCTGTATGAGTCCACGAAAGGGTTGGTCGTGACGGAGGATTTGCCGGCGCGCCGTCTTCTGACGACCTTTCCCATTCTGGAGCAGGACGATGGAAAAGTGGTGATCGACTTCAACCGCGGGATGCGGCGGGTTTTCACCGAGATTTGGTACAATGCAGGAGGCGGGTTCGACGCCAGCGCAAAAGATCGCTCCCTCGAAGTGCCCCAAAGCCGTGTATTCGCGGCGGATGTGCGCGATCAGCACCTCGTCATTCGGCAAAGCGTCCAAACGCGAGATCGCGCCGCGAATTCGAACGTCGAGGCACAATACGAAGTGCGCTATTTTTTCTCGGCCTACGTTTCCAATGGAACGTCTGGGAAGGAGCAGAATTTGGCCGATTCGCGCTACGCCCGCTTTTTTGAAACCGCACCTCAGCTTGAATCGACCACCGGGCGGCAGAGCGGCCGAATGGCGCGTTTCGATTTAAAGAAGCCGGTGGTATTCCACTACAGTGCCAACACTCCAGCGGACTATATCGAAGCGGTTCGGGACGGCATGCTCTATTGGAATCGGACCTTTGGTCGCACCGTGGTCCAGGCCGAGCGGGCACCCGACGGCGTAACCGCCCCCGACTCCCGGTACAATCTGGTGCAATGGGTGCCGTGGGATAATGCCGGGTTTGCCTACGCGGATGTGCTCATTGATCCACGGACGGGGGATTCGCGGCACGGGCAGGCTTACATGACCAGCGTTTTTGCGTTGAGCAGCAAGGCGCGGGTTCGGGCGACCTTACGATCAATGCGGGAACTGATCGAAAAGAAAGGCGACACCAAGCAGATGGACGCGCACTCGGCGTTTGCATCTCTCGAAACGGCGAATGCCTGCCGCATGGATCCTTCCGAATTCGCCCGACAATACGCGCAAGGCCTCGAAGAATTGCTGGCCAGCGACACGCTGACAGACCAGGCAGTCCTCCGGGCATCGCAAGATTACGTCCGGGAAGTCGTCTCTCACGAAGTGGGCCATATTTTGGGTCTGCGCCACAACTTCGCGGGCAGTCTGGCGGCGACATTGACGGCTCGTGAGTTGGATGAATGGTTTAAAGATTACTTGGTCGGCAAGAACCTTGACGCTTATACCAACCAAATCGCGTCGACCTCGATGATGGAGTACAACCCGTTCAAGGCCGCAGTATTCATCGGATGGAAGATGCGCACGAATCACGATGCCTTGCCGCATGACAAGGCGGCGATTCAATGGGGCTACTTCGATTCCAACGAGCCGGCTGAAAAGAAAATGCTCTTTGGAACCGATCAAGATGTGGCGCGTTATGGCGACGTCCAGCGTTTTGATTACGGCAATGAGCCGGTGGTGGCGACCTATGGCGAACTTGCCACCGCGCTGCGAACACTCCCGAACTCGATCGTCGAGCAATTCATCGCGGCGAAATCTCCCCGCGATCCCCGCGATCGGATTCCGCTCGCACAGGTCAATCTCAACGTCAAAATCCACGCCAACGGGGTCGCGAATAAATTTGCCAGCATTCTCGCGTGGTTCGACTCGAAGGCACGGTCCCTCCGGGTTGAAAACCAGTTCGATTTCATCGGGGACTTGAATCACGAAGCCCGACTCGACGCTCACTGGAAAGGGCTCACCAATCAAATCGACCGGCTTGGCGGCGTCGATCGAGTCCTTTTTTCCTATGTCCCCGTGGAGTTGAAGCTCGAGCTGAAGGATCTGGGCAGTAATGGAATGGTGATCGAACGAATTCAGGGCACGAATCTGCAGGCGCGCCTGGGAAAATTGTTGGAGTCAGCCGCCTATACGAATTTCGTCGGATTGGACGAAAAGAGGGCGTCATTTTCGCCCGAAGAGAAGGCGTTGATTCTCCAGCGGGGTGAAAAATTCTTCACGGAATTCGAGAAAGAGGTCCTTCATCAGATTTGTCACAAATTGGAGGATGCTCCCCGTAATCTCGCTCTCCAAGCCAGCAAAGGGATCGCCGAAGCCGACCCGGTGGCGCGACTCGAACAGCGTATCATCGATCTTGCGCGCGCGGTGCTGTCCGCAAAGGACGAGACTCGCCAGATCAAAGGAAAAGTGGACAAGAGCAAGGTCGAGGTAGTGGATTTCCGTTACGACCACGAAACGCGCATGGCCGCCGCAAAGGCGTTAAACGATAAGACAGGGTCATTCCGCGGCTGGTCGGTGGATGCCAAGAGCGACCTCAATAAATCTCTGAAAGACGAGGTCGATGGCGCTCTGAACATTGCCAATTTCAAAGAATTCAAAGACTCGAATCTGTCTCGGCCGTTACGGGAATGGTATCTGCGACAGCAAGAAATTCTCGTGCTACTGCCCGCGAAGCCGGCGTCGCCCGCAAAGTAGCGGAGGGGTCGAAAAAACCCTTTTGCGTGGCCACAACCCAATACCTACTCTCGCCGCCATGTCAAAACCGGCTTTGGGACGCGGATTAGGAGCACTGCTCGGCGGCGGTGGGCGCCTTCCCAATCCGGTTTCTCCGCAACCCCCGATTTCGGAATCCGCGAATTCGGTGGGAATCCACCCAGTACCCGTGACCGGCCCGCGCCGGGTCCCGGTCGACCAGATTCAACCCAGCCCGCTTCAACCCCGACGCGATTTCACGCCCGAATCGCTGCAGGAATTGGCTGACTCCATTCGCGAACAAGGCATCGTTCAGCCGCTGGTGGTGCGGGCGATGGGGGATCGTTTTGAATTAATCGCCGGCGAGCGTCGCTGGCGTGCGGCCCGCATGGCAGGGCTCACCGAGGTACCCGTCCTCGAGCGAATTGCCAGCGACCGCGAGGTGCTCGAGCTCGCGCTCATTGAAAATCTTCAGCGCGAAAACCTGAATCCCATTGAAGAAGCTCTCGGCTATTCCCAGCTCCAGGAACTGTTCCAACTGACTCAAGAACAGGTTGCTCAAAAAGTGAGCCGAAGCCGGGTGGTCGTCGCCAACGCTCTGCGTCTCCTTCGTCTGCCCGCCGCGGTCCAGTCCTCCATCCAAACCGGCCAATTGTCGGTCGGTCATGCAAAAGTGATCTTGGGCTTGAACACCCCCGGCGCGCAGGAATCGGTCGTAGCCCAGGTAATCAAACAAGGTCTCAGCGTTCGGCAAACCGAAGATTTGGTTTCCCGACAGCAGCTGGCGGCAACCCGTCCCACCCCGACGCCATCGACGCCGATGCTCCCCGCGCGGGATCCCCACGTTGTCGATCTTGAAGGTCGGCTTCGCGATCGATTTGCGACTCGAGTCTCCCTTCGATATCGCGGCGGCAAAGGCAGCGTCGAGATCCGCTTTAACTCGGACGATGAACTCGATCGGATCCTCCAGGTTACGGGTGTTTCGACCGATTGATCGCGATCGGCGGCACCGTCTTCGGTCCCGGATCCTCGTTGCCAGACACTCCCTGAATTCGTTCCATTCCGTTGATTTCGATTCATGACTCCATCCGCTGAATGCCGTCACTCCGTCGCCGATCAGCTCGCCGCCGCGTCCCGCCGGGTCCCTACCCTGACCGCATTTGTGGGCCTGGATGGATTTGTGGACGAAATTCTGCACGTGGTTGACAAGCGACAGAGCGCGACCCAGTACGATCGCCTCCGAACCATCGCCGATTTCGCCCAACGACTGGCCGCCGCCGCCGGACGAAGCACCAATATTGAATTGGTGAACATCATGACCAAGCTCGGCGGCAATGGACCCATCATGGCCAATGCGCTCGCCAACTTCGGTATGAAGGTCAGCTACCTCGGAGCGCTCGGCTACCCGGCGCTCCACCCGGTGTTTAACGAATTTGCACATCGGGCCGAAGTGGCCACCCTCTGTGGGCCTGGGTTCACCGACGCACTCGAATTTGATGACGGAAAATTAATGGTGGGGAAACACTACTCTCTCGCTGATGTCACTTGGAACAACATCGTGACCCGCTTCGGTCGCGAGAAGTTCACAGCCCGCTTCGCTTCCAGTGACCTGGTAGCCTTTGTCAATTGGACCATGTTGCCCTTCATGAGCGACATCTGGGAATCGATCCAACGCGAACTCCTCCCCTCGCTTCGTGGGCCGCGTCGGAAAATATTCTTTGACCTCGCCGACCCTGAAAAACGGGTCCCGGCAGACATCCGAAGAGCTCTCGAATTGATCCGCCAATTTGAGTCGCATTTCGACGTCATGCTCGGGCTAAACGAGAAGGAAGCTCTCGAAATCGGTGCGGTTCTGGGATTATCGCGCCCCAGCGCCTCTCCGGAGGGTCTCGTTGAACTTTCCATGGAGATCCAAAAGCGGAGCGGCGTCAGCACACTGGTCGTCCATCCCGTCTCGTACGCTCTCGTGGTGAGTGCGGGCAAGGCAGACCTCGTGGAGGGTCCCCTTTGCACCCGGCCGAAGATTACCACCGGGGCAGGCGATCATTTCAATTCGGGCTTCTGTCTCGGAAAATTGCTGGGGTTCGACAACGCCGCCGCCGCTCTCACCGGGTGCTGCACGAGTGGGCACTACGTCCGCACGGCTCAAAGCCCGAGTGTCCAGGATCTCGTGCACCTCCTGCAGCATTGGCCGACCACCTAAGTTTCACCCGATCCCAGAACTGAGCCAAGCCCCCCTCATGATTCTCCCCGTCATCCGGTACGGCCACCCGGTGCTCCGCAAAAAAGGAGCCCGCATCGAAACCATTACCGACGAGATCCAACAGTTGGTTGCGGACATGTTTGCCACCATGTATGCAGCGCGTGGTGTCGGACTCGCCGCACAGCAGGTCGGACATGCGTTGCAACTCACGGTCCTCGACGTTCGCGGGGTGAAGGATCGACCGTCGCAGCTCTGGCTGCAGGGACACGAGGCCGACGTCGCCTCGTTCATGCCGCTGGTCCTCATCAATCCCATCGTGAATCCGATGGGCAAACCGGTGAAGGGCGCCGAGGGGTGCCTCAGTTTTCCAGAGATTTATGCGGATATCGAACGGCCCGACGAGGTGGACGTCATCGCGCAAAACGAGCGTGGCGAATCGTTTTCGTTCCGCGCGGGTGGATTACTTGGACGCGCCATCCAACATGAAACCGATCACCTCCACGGCATTCTGTACATCGACCGGATGTCCAGTGCGGCGCTTGATGAAGTGAAGGAGGATCTGGCAACATTGCAGGCGGAAACCAAACGGGCCCTCGCTGCTGTACGCGCTCGCTGAATTTATGGCAAAACGGACCATCCTTCTCGGAATCGACAGCGGCACCCAATCGACCAAGGCACTCGCCGTCGACGCCCGCACCGGCCGCGTTCTCGGCAGCGGTAGCGAAAGTTACGACCTTCTTCCAGGCCTTCCTGCCGGCGCCAAAGAGCAGCATCCCCACACGTGGCGGACGGCAACTTCGACCGCAATCGTGGCTGCACTCAAGATGGCCAAAGCCACCGCAGGTGAGGTTGTGGCCATCGGCGTCAGCGGACAGCAGCACGGTTTCGTGCCGCTGGATAAGTCGGGCGAAGTCATCCGACCGGCCAAACTTTGGTGCGACACCTCGACCGCGCCTGAGTGCGACGAAATCACTAAGAAACTCGGAGGCCAGAAGGCAGCCATCCGCGGTATGGGTAACGCTGTCCTCCCGGGATTCACCGCATCCAAGATCCTATGGCTGAAACGGCATGAACCGAAGAATTTTGCCCGGCTTGCGACAATTCTTTTACCGCACGACTATCTAAACTTCTGGCTGACGGGCAACCGGTTCATGGAATACGGCGATGCGTCTGGAACTGCCCTGTTCGATGTTCGTAAACGCCGGTGGTGCCGCGAAGCGGTCGCGGCCATTGATCCAGACTTGATGGCCAAATTGCCGCCGGTATCGCCCAGCGACCAGCCGGCCGGCACCTTGACCGCCGACGCCGCCCACACCCTCGGGCTAAACCCCGGGGTGCTCGTGAGTGCCGGTGGCGGCGACAACATGATGGGAGCGATCGGCACCGGAAATACGCGCCCCGGCGTGGTGACCGCCAGCTTTGGAACCAGTGGAACGATCTACGCCTGCGCCGCAACGCCGGTCGTCGATCCGCAGGGCGAGATCGCGGCCTTCTGCGACTCCACCAACCGGTGGCTACCCCTGCTCTGCACCATGAACGTCACCGCGGCCACCGAAATGGTCCGACGCGATTTTGAGCTGGACCACGCAGCATTTGAAAAAACCGCCGCCGCCGCGCCGGCCGGTTGTGATGGCCTGGTGCTGCTTCCGTACCTTGAAGGGGAACGCACGCCGAATGTTCCAGACGGGACCGGCACCTATTTTGGGGTCCGACCGAAGACGTTTAACGCGGCGCACTTTGCCCGAGCGACGATGGAGGGGGCCACGCTGGGTATGAACTATGGACTCCGCCGGCTCGCGGCACTGGGACTAAAGGCAACGCAGGTGCGGGCCACCGGCGGCGGGGCAAAATCAAAACTCTGGCGTCAAATCATGGCGGACATTTTTAACACGGAAGTCGTGACACTCAAGGTGGGAGAAGGGGCGGCGTACGGAGCCGCCTTGCAGGCGCTCTGGTGCTGGCGTCGAGAGAAGGGAGATGCGGTAGACATTGCGGATCTCAGCGATCAATTCGTCACTCTGAACACGGCGGAGACCGCATCGCCAAATCCGAAGAACGCCGCCATTTACTCCGAGTTGCAGGCGCTCCAGGATGAATTGAGCCGAAGCTTGCGTCCCGCGTTTGCGATGCATCGGCAAATCGTGGGTTAACGTATTTCGACGCCTGTCCGTCATTGTATCAAGCCCGTCCGTCTCGCCTTGATCCCCAATTCAATTACCCGCCCCTCCATATACGCCTCATACCACGCCCCATGACATGGTAAGCCGCGCCCGCGTACCTCGCCACTCAACGCAAACACGACTTCGGCCAGAAAGGGCGGACGCTGGTCGTGCTGCTCTGCGGCGGCGACAAGCGGACGCAGGACCGGGACATCCGGCTGGCCAAACTGTATTGGCGTGAATTCAAGGAGAGCGAAGCATGAAAACCGTGAGCTACAAAAAAATTCTGCAGAAGAAACTGGATGACCCCGAACAGGCGGCGGAATACCTGACCGCCTGTTACGAGGAAGGGCCGGAAGTTTTTCTGGTCGGCCTGCGCGACGTGGTGGAAGCACAGGGCGGCGTCGCCCGCGCGGCGGAACTGAGCAAGCTGAACCGCGAGAGCCTGTATCGCCTTTTCTCCCGCGACGGCAACCCGCGCCTGTCGAGCCTCAACTCGGTGCTGACGGCGCTGGGCCTGAAGGTGAAGTTCGAGGCAGCCTGACTCCTCCCACGCGCTCGTCCCCCGCTCTCCGTTGGATTGTCTTCGCGCCTTCCGCTGTTCATCCTTCTCGCATGGCTGCGGCGCGACATTCCAAAGCGGGCGAATTCGTCCGGCGGGGACTTTTTGCCGGCGTACGCGACTTTGCGGAATTGGAACGGCGTATCGCCGCGCTGCCCGACGAGCAATCGCGCGGCGCGGCTTTTGAAGTTTTTGCCGAAGCCCACCTCGCGACCCAGCGCGGGCACGATGCCGCGACAGTCTGGCCGCTCACCGCAAATGGGGTCCGGGGCAATGGCGGGCAATGGGGTCAGATCCATACTATTGACAATTGAAAAGACGTTGTATGTCCATCGTCGATTCGCGATATGTCAATTGTATGGATCTGACCCCATTGCCCCCCCTCCCGATGGACCGCTCCGCTGAGTTTCAATTGGTCAACCGCGACGTCAAACGATATTTTCGGCAGCGGTTTCGTTTTGACTGATTTGGCTTTCACCAATCCAAGCTGTTTGTAGCGAACCCGCGCGCCCACCTCCAACTTTGAAGGTCAAAGGGAATTATTGGACTCGTAGGCGGTAAAAGCGTTTCGAATCTTGAACTCCCAGTTCATCCTGAACCAGAAGGGTTCCGGACGTTACCGTTTGCACGCCAAGGGAAACCCAGTCGGTCAGATTGGAACTGGCTTCAACATCGAAGGCGAAGCCATCCCAGCAGCGCACGCGCAGGGCCACGGCGGCTTCGGGCCCGCGGGAGGCGCCGAGGAGGCGGGGCGGTTCGGTGATGGTCAGAAGTTGGTTGGCGTTAACGTTGCGCAGTTCCTGCACAAGGCCCGAGGGCCATTCGATGCGGACGATTTCAACGCTGGTGGCTTCGCCGAGGCCGAAGTTCGGACGAATGTCCTGGAAGGCGTAGCGGCCAGAGCTGCCGGATATTTCGCGCATTTGCCAGAAGGTCTTTCCACCGGTGGTGGTTTTCACGCGCACTTTGGCTCCGACGGCGGACCGGTTGGAAGCGGTGCCTCGCAGTTTGAGTTTGAGCCAGTGGTTGGTGTTGCCGTTATTGCGAAAGAGGAAATTATTTGCGGTCGGGGTGCCCGAGGGGTTGTAGCCGTTCGCTACGACCAGGTCCATGAAGCCGTCGTTGTCAAAGTCGCCCCAGGCTGAACCCCAGGAGGAGCCGCCGTCATGCACCAAACTCCCGGTCGTTACTTTCACGAAAGTCCCATCGCCCTGGTTGCGATAAAGATAATTGTCCGCCCCCTGGGCGTGAACACCTGGGTTGGTTACATAAATGTCCAGCCATCCATCGTTGTCGTAATCGGCCCACGCCGCGCTCCTCGAAATTCCAGGGTCGCCGACGATGGCGCCCACGTTGTCAACAGTGGTGGGGTCAAAGGTCCCATTGCCGTTGTTTCGCCACAACAGATTGCTCGCCTGTGGTTCTCTGGTGTCTCCCACCGATACGAACATGTCGAGATCCCCGTCATTGTCGAAGTCTCCCCACCAGCCGCTGCTGGAATCGGCGATGGAGTCGTCCGTGATGCCTCCGACCTCCGCTGGGGGCATTCTCCTGAAGGTCCCGTCGCCGTTGTTACGAACGAGCCGTCCGGCGCCGAATCGATCATTCGTGATGTAAAGATCAGGATCGCCGTCATTGTCGTAATCCCCCCAGGCCACCGTGGCCATCAAGCCGGTTTCATCGAGAAACGAACCGGAAAACTCGGCAGTCAACCTGGTGAAGGTCGCATTGCCATTGTTGCGGTATAAAAGATTTGGCTTCACCGAACTCCCGTCGTAAGTAGTGGCAAACAAGTCCAGGTATCCATCGCGATTGTAGTCGGCCCAGCCGGCGTTGTCGCCGTAGCCATGATTGTTCGCAATGCCCGGATCTGTGGACGTGACAAAAGCCCCGTTGCCGGTGTTCCGGAAAAGAATATTGCGGGGACCGAAATTGGCGAGATACACGTCCAGTCGGCCGTCGTTATCGTAATCGCCCCAGGCCATGCCGGCCGCGCTGACGTTTAAGGTAGCCAGTGTCCCGGTGGTGATTTTGGTAAAGGCCAGGCCGCTGGAGCCGGAGCCGTTATTGCGGAAGACGCGCAGGGGCGTGAAGAATTGCGGGGTGAGATTGCCGATGCCGATGACCAGGTCCAAAAGGCCGTCGTCGTCATAATCGGCCCAGGCGCAGGTGTAATTGGCGGTGCGTTCGGCGACCACAGGCCCGGTGGTGATTTTTGTAAACGTGGCATCAATTTCCAGACGGGCCACCTGGCTGGTCACGGAGCCGCTGGGGTTCGTCACAATGGCTGCGTAGCGGCCGGCGTGCGCCATGGTAGTATTGACGAGGTTAAACATCGACGCATTCGCGGCGGGGAGATTGGTTTCATTGAAAGTCCATTGATACGTCAATGGCCCGCCGGTGGCAGTGACTCGAAAGGTAACGTTCGCGCCCAGGCTTATGGATTGGTCCAGCGGTTCGCTGGTGAAGACGGGTTGAGCCAGGCACGCGCCCCCTGGCAGCAGGACGACGAGCGCCAGCAGTTTCTGGAATGGTAATTTCATAGTTGGCCGAACGGGATGGGTTTTTTCTGTCTATTTGGCCGCTTTCATTCGCGCCTTTCCGAGCGCGACGAGGGCCAATATTTTCTTCTACCAGTTAAAGAAAATGATAAGCATTCGCTTTTTGACGCTCCGCGATTATGGAGATTTGGTTTATTGAATCTGGCGAATTTCGATGACTTTCCCCCGTCTGTGGGCGGTAGCAAGTGAATTGAGTGGCTGGCGACCGACAAACGGTGGGCAGGAGAGGGGATTGAGGCCGATAGAGGGGAAAATGGAGGCTTGTGGAGGAGTTTTCGGCAATATTGAGACGCGATGGTGACTACTGATCATGTTCAATATCAGTCGGTTATAACGTTTTTGTAATCTGGCATCGGGTCGGAGTCGATCGGGAATTGGGGGTCCTGCTCCGGGGGATCCGCCGATGGAGGCGGGCGAGCTGGGGCGAACTTCGCAGGCCCGCACCAGAGGTTGAGATGGCGCAGGATCTTCTCGATTACGTTTGAATCGTCGATGACGGCGATCAGGCGCATCTCTTTCTGGCAGACTGGGCATTCCAAGGGGTCGGTGTGCCAGGCTTGCCGGATCAAGTCGCGCCATTTACGGGAGGGGAACTTGGCCGGAGGTGGGGGTGAAGATTTCGGCCAAGGAGCTCCACCGTCTGTCCCGCTCGCCTTGCGGGCACAACCGCGCATCTTATTGGAATACAATCCGTAATAGCGGACCATCTGGGCGCCCTTGTCGGTAATATGTTGAGAGACGATAGCCAGGAAATCGACGGGATCGAAGACTTCAAAGTTACGGTTGATCTTGGGATTCAGCTTCGAGCGATAGATGATAGTGTCGGTGGGGGATTCGAGCGTTATCTTCTCCACGGAGAAAGGATTTCGGAGGACGTATTGGCAGAGTTGTTCGCGTTCGGCTCGGTTTTCGGCGGGGACGGGTTGGCCGCTATGGACGTTAAAGCCGGTGTGTTTCCAGGTCTTCATTCGGGCGACCAGTTCCGGCGAGATAAGTTTGAGGGTGAGCAGTTCTTTAAAAACTTGGTTGCGAAAGAGTTCGGACAGAACGCTATCAGAGATCTCCGGAGCGAGTTGGAAGGTATCGTCGGAATCGAGCAAACCGTCGGCGACCAGTGCGTGAACATGAGGATGAAAATCGAGGTATTCGCCATAGGTGTGGAGGGCGAGAACAAAGGCCGGAATACCTTTGGGGAGATTGAGAGCGAGCTGGAGGGCCTCGGTAATGGTTTTCTGAGCGAGGGTCGCGATGCGCCTGAGAAGACCGCGGTGGCGCTGAAAGAGGGGACGAAGGAGCTTGGGCAAGGCCAAGACGAAGTGGCGGTGTGGGACGGGGAGGAGAACGTGATCGACGAGGTGCGCGGCGGTGGCTTGGACCTTGCGTTGATGGCAGGATGGACAGAACCAACGACATTTGCAGGAGAAGGCGAGCAAGTACTCGTTAGGGGGTCGGTTCTTGGTATTGTTTACTCACGGCCATTCACGCCAATGTTCCCACACAAAAAATTCCAAATTGCTTGGCCAGCTGATTCATCCCGGGCATGTCGCCACCCAAAGACACTTTCATGCTCGGGACCAATTACCCTCGGGGCTTCTCCTCTACCAGATGAATAGGATCTCCATCAAACACTCTGACTGCACCTCCCAGCCGCATTGACGCAATCCTCTCCGGCCATTTCCAGTTGCCACTCCCGATACTCACCATTCTTAATGATCTCCTCTCGCCGATCCCCTCGACACACGATGTGATAAATCACGCCGGGGCATTCAAATCGTACTGTGCGGCCCAGGGGATCGTGTCGGCTGGCTCAGCAAACAGTTGTTAATACCAAGAACCGACCCCTTAGCAGACCCCTTCAAAAGCTGTGTTGGGCTTAGTGCCCGAACCGGCCCACCGCCCACTCTCGGAAAACTTCCTGCGCCTTTGCCCCAGTCCCCGGATACCCGGCATGCTGCACCATCCAGACGATCACAAGGCCCTGGTCCGGCAGGATTTCCATCTTGGTCGCCTGCGCCCCCCCGTGGCCGAACCAGTCGGCACCAAGCGCCATCCCCAGCCCGTAATTGTCCTTCACCGATGCCGGCGTCTGCCGCCGGGTGAGTTCCCGGAAGGCGGCGGCGCTCAAATACCGACGGCCGTCAAGCTCCCCGCCGTTGAGCAGCATCCGGCAGAAGCGCGCCGTGTCTTGGGCGGTCGAGAACAGGCCGCCGCCGGGAATGGGATGGCGGCCGGACCGGTCTGAGAGCGGATGGGTGAGCTGGGTGATCTGGAATTCCTCGAGGTTCGTCTTGGTGGCATCCGGCCGGGAGGACCTGGGCAGCCGCCGCAGCTGGCTTTCATCGGGCCAGAACGTCGTGTCCTTCATCCCCAGCGGGTCGAACAGCCGTCGCTGCATGAACTCCTCGTACTTCATTCCGGTCACCACCTCCATGACCCGTCCTGCCGCGTTGATGCCGGCCGTCGAGTATTGATAACGGGTGCCCGGCTCGCTTTGCAGCGGGCTCGTCGCGTAGATCCGGACGAGGGTGCCCAACGGAACCCCGTCGTAGGCCGGTCCCTCGATCACGGAATGGAAGGGCAGTCCGCTCATGTGGTTCAGTGTCTCGCGGATCGTGATCGGGTGAACCGGTTTCCGGAGCAGGACCTGGTCGTTGTCCTTCTCCGCGATCACCATCTGGCCCCGGAACTCGGGCAGGTATTTCTCGACCGGGTCATCCAGGGAAATCTTGCCTTCATCGACCAGCATCATCACCGCCACCGCGGTCATCGGCTTCGTCTGCGAGGCAATCCAGAAGACGTTGTCGGGCTGCATCGATTTCCCCGCCGATCGGTCCGCGAACCCGACCGTCTCCACCGACAACACCCGGTCACGGTCCGCGACCAAGGTCACTGCGCCGCCGAGCTCGTGCCGGTCGACGAACGGCTGGAGCAGGGGGGCGACCGTGTCGGGCCCGGCACCGAAGGTGGGCGTGAGCCTGACGATCAGGCTGAACATCAGGCAAAGACGGAAGGCGGATTTCATGGGACAACGTTGGGAATGAGGCTTGGATGCAAGGATCTTTGGACGGGGAATCTTCAGGTCATCTTGCCCCAAGCCCATCCCGGCTTCAAACGGAATCGATGTTCCTTGGATTCGTTGATTTGTTCGGGCGCCCTGGCAGCCTGCCGACTTAGGCCAATCCGGCATCTTGGGGACCTCGGATGGCTTGTGGGTTGGGAGCGCCCAGGGATTTTTGCGACAGGCTGCTCGATGCCGGCTCGTCGCATCCGCCTCCCATTTTAGGACTGTCGCAATGCCCACCTTCTCTCGCGCTCGGAAACTCGACGCGGAGTGGACGAGCCATGATTCAGTCTCTCTCTTATTCGCATCGACGAGTCAATAACTCGTTCTGCCCCCTACACTCTCTTCATCATCTTCAAACGTTGTGCTGGCCATTTTGAGCGTCTTCGACGGTCTGGTTGGGTGACAAATGATGGGTCATCATCAGCAACATGTGTGTAGCCCATTTTCGTGCATTCGTTCATCGATGCAGGCGAGAGGACACAGTTTGTGGAGCATCACGATGGAATGCCTATCTATAAAAAGCATAGGACATCGGTTGTTGCTTCATGGCTAGATTCTGCTGAAGAGAGGACAAATAAGATGAAAACTCCCTGCAATATGGGGCAAAAGCTCCCCGTCGTGCTGGTCGCCGGTCTGGGCGGCCTCTTCACTGTCGTGGATGTCGCCTGCACCCAACCTTGGGCGACAACCACTGCGCCCACACTTCCGTGGAAAGCCATCGCTTCTTCGGCAGATGGCACAAGACTGGTGGCAGCATCGAACGCGAGAAGCTATTTTGGCGGCCCTCCCGCCCCGATTTTCGTCTCGACCAATTCCGGCGCGTCCTGGGCACAGACCAGCGCGCCGAGCAACAACTGGTCTAGCGTCGCATGCTCGGCCGACGGGATGAAATTGATCGCCACCTCTGCACCATACTACTCTTGGTACTACAAGAACCTTTTCGGGGACGGCCGGATCTACACTTCACCGGACGGGGGGACGACGTGGACGCCGGCCAGCGTCACGACAAACAGTTGGTCCTCCGTCGCTTCCTCGGCTGATGGAGCAACATTGGTGGCCGTCTCCAGTCCGAATTGGGTCTTTAGTCTCAAGGATTTCGTTGGCGATGGCCTAATATATCGCTCCTCAAATTCGGGGGCAAGTTGGACAGTGACAGTGTCACCCACCAATTATTGGACATCCGTCGCCGCGTCGGCCGATGGCGTCAAACTGGTCGCCGTAGCTGGTTTTTCTCGCGTGAACTACACCGATGACCAAGGAGGGGAATATCACTTTTTTGGCTCTTCGTGTACTTGAGTGGGTAGTTTTCGAGCAGCGAAGTAAGTTTCAGCCTGTATTGACGGTCGGTTTCTGACTTTTAGAGAGCTCACAAACCTGTTTCGATACCGGGATGGCAAGATTCAAGCGCAGGCGACTTCGAGA
>CAMAUY010000024.1 GCA_945861565.1 Akkermansia muciniphila | reverse complement strand
TGCAACGGCGAGTCGACATCGAGAACCTCGGTGGGCGATTCTACCATTGCGAAACGCGGCAGCCCAATGCTAACGATTCCACCGGCCTACTGCGACGCAGCTGGCGGTATTTTAAAAACTAGTTTAAGTTGCCGTACGGACACCGTTGCACTTTTTCGGATTCACAGTTTCACCAACTTGAGGCCGCAGGAAGCCGCCAGTTTTTGCTGCCGTTCGTCAAAGGTCAGGAAATGTTTCAGCTTCAACTCCAGCGCACAGGCCACATGGAGCACGTCTGCCGCTCGGGTACCGAGCTTGACAGTGTGAATTCGGCTTAGTTCAACGCTACGGTTTAACGCGGCACGCCAGAGCAGATCAGCGTGATGTAACCGGTCCCCTTCGAAATCCGAATCCAGTTCGAGAAGGGCTTCCTGAAGGCCTTCGCGGCCCAGTTCGCCGCGAAAGGCAGATAGACAGATAGCGTTGGTGATCTCGGCCCGTCCATGATGGGTGACAGGCAGGGATCCTGCCATTCGCCGGCGCCAAACGGACAGCTCTCGTATCCCAGGCTGGTTGAGATACAGTCGGCACAATGCGCTGGGATCGGCGTAAACTTCCTCAGCAGTCACCGCGGTTCTCCTCGTGGAATTGCAGTGTTGCCTTCTCCCCCATCGCCTGCGGCTGACGAAGGATCACGCGCGCATAATAATCCGGCATGGGAGACGGCTTTTTCTCCCTGCGGGCCACCGGCTTCATCACATAGGCCGGCTCTCCGTTGTCGGTGATGGTGATCTCCCCATGCTGCTCGATCTTTCGCTTCACAAGACGAAAATCCGTCCGTAGCTCACGGATACTGGCGGTGGCTGTGGTCATGCTGTGAAACAGTAGTGTTGCTCGCCCGGTGGTCAACTAACTCGTTAGTCAATGAAACCGTCGTGCTCGGTCGAAATCCCAGCCGGAGCGAGTCCAAGCGTCACCTTTCGATGCATCCCGCGCACGGCCTTGGGACGATTCTGTAGGATTACCTTCGGCCCCTCGTCGGAGGTAACGATCAACTCGACCCCCGCTTTTGCCAAGGCCGCTTGAATGTCAGCGGGCGGCAGTTGATCCGTAATGACCGTATCGATGGCCTCGAGCACACACAGTTGACTGATCGATTGCCGGCCAAACTTCGTGTGATCCACACACAAAATGACGCGTCGCGCCGCCTGCATCATCGCCCGTTGGATCTCAATCAGCAGCCCGTGAGAATTGGTCACGACTTCGGTGGTGATGCCCCCACAACTCATGATCGCCACATCCGCATGCACCTGCGCGAAGGACGAAACGGCCATCGGCCCCACCAAGACACCGAGCCGCGGATAGATAACCCCCCCGGTGACCATCACCTCGGTTCGGGCCGAAGAGGAAAACGCGTTCGCCACCGGCAGCGAATTCGTTATCAGGTGAGGACTCTTTGCCTCCAGATGGCGAGCGACATGGAAGCAGGTCGTGCCCGCATCCACGATGAGGGTTTGATTGGGTAGAATCAGATCGGCGCAGGCCTGTCCGATGGCTTCCTTTTCCGCCAATTGATGGGTATCGCGCGCAGAAAAGGTGAACTCATCCGTCTTTGGATTGACCAATCGGGCGCCGCCATGCGTGCGACGGACCAGCCCGCGGCTCTCCAAAATATCCAAATCCCGACGAACGGTGGAGACCGAGGCGTCGGCGAGCTCCGAAAGCTCATCCAAGGACGCAAACTCAACCTTGGCAAGGTGTTCCTCAAACCGCTTTTGGCGTTCTTCGGATTGCATTGTACTCCATGATTGTGGAAGATTATGGAAGATTTTGCAAGAAATCGTTTGACGCATTTCCATTAGCTAGCGATAACAGCCCCAATGTCTCAGGCAATGCAATCGCCTCCGCCCCGTGCCGTTGTTGAACATCTGGTACGGCAGTCGGTGTACTCACGCCTCGGCAAAGCGATGCCCCGGACGGCATCGGCCCCGAATCCTCTCGTGGTCAATATCAGCGCGCGGCATTGTCATCTGACACCGGAAGCGGTGGAGGCATTATTTGGTGCCGGTCACAAGCTCCAGGTTCATAAATGGCTGTATCAGGATGGCCAATTTGCCGCGAAAGAGGTCGTCACACTCATCGGCCCTCGCAGCCGGGTGATTTCCAATCTGCGCATACTTGGCCCCTGCCGAACCCTGAATCAGATTGAACTGGCCTACACCGATGCCATCGCGCTGGGGTTTGATATCCCGCTCCGGGCTTCCGGCAATATCGCCGACACCCCGGGATGCATGTTGATGGGAGCGGCCGGCTTCTTCGAGATGCCCCGGGGGGTCATCCGGGCCGCACGCCACGTTCACATGCATCCAACGGATGCCGAGTTTTACGGCGTGAAAGCGGGTCAGATGATACATCTCAAAGTCGGCGGCCCCTGCGCCATCTCGCTCGATGAAATGCTGGTCCGAATTGATCCCAGTTTCAAACTGGAGGTTCACATCGACACCGACGAAGGCAACGCCTGCAACCTCCTTCCGGAGACTCCCTGTGAACTCGTCAAGTAAACCCGCCCCGATACCGGCCTTCCCCAGACCCACTCTCCGACTCTCAATTCTTGGCACTCGATTCAATAACAATTCTCAACAACCAACACGTAACTGAACTATGAGCGAAGCAATCGGCATGATCGAAACAAAGGGCTACACCGGCAGCATCGAAGCCACCGATGCCATGGCCAAGGCCGCAAACATTTCCATCACCAAAACCATCTCCATCGGCGGTGGTCTGATCACCGTCATCTGCAAGGGTGATGTGGCCAGCGTGAAAGCCGCCGTCGACGCCGGCTCGAAGGCTGCAAGTCAGGTCGGCGAACTCGTCGCCAGCCACGTCATCGCCCGTCCGCACGATGATCTCGGTAAAATTTTCTTCGGCGAAGCCGCATCGGCCGCTCCGGTCGCCCGCAAATAGTCCCACCCTTCTCAACCTTCAATCCAAAACTAATACTATGGCTCAACAAGCAATTGGCATGATCGAATGCAAGGGTCTCTGCGCGCTTTTCGAAGCGGTGGATGCCGCGCTCAAAGCCGCAAATGTCTCGTTTACCGGCTGGGAAAAGATTGGCTCCGGCTACGTCACGGCATTTTTCCGCGGCGATGTGGCAAGTGTGAAGGCGGGCATTGATGCCGGTGCCGCCGCTGCGGCGCAGGTAGGATCGGTGGTCAGCGTGCAGGTGATCCCCCGCCCCCACGACGGTCTCGCTGCCCTCGGCAAGTGGTTGCAGTAATGAGGGGGACCCGCAACGCCAAGCCCGAACCCCGGGGTGTCGCTCGGGTTCGCCAACCCTGTCCTTGAGTTGGCCCTCTGGTTTTGCCGCACGGAATCCCGCTTCGCTGTGATGAAGATACTCGTCGCCAATATCGGCTCGACCTCGCTTAAATGGCGTCTGTTCGATTTTTCGAACAACGCCGAGACGCTGCTCCACAAGGGCGGCTTCGAGCGGGTCACGGACTATCCGCAGGCGATCGCGGAATGTCTCGCAGAGCTAAAGAAGGCGGGCGTCATCGCCGGCGAACAGGATCTCGCCGCCGTCGGTTTCAAGACCGTCATCGCGAAGGGTATCACGGGTTGCGTGCGACTCGATGACCGTGTGCTCGCGGCGATGGAAGCCTACAACGGGCTCGCACCAGCCCATAATCCGCCCTACATCACCGGCATCCGCCTCTTCGCTCAGCGAGTTCCCGGGGTGCCTCTGATCGGGCTGTTCGAAACCGCGTTCTATCAGTTCGCGCCGGAGGCCATGATGCGCTACGCCGTTCCCGATTCATGGGTCGATATCGGCGTGCGACGCTGGGGGTTTCACGGTGCCAGCCACAAATTTATCGCCGAGCGTTCGGCCCAACTCCTTGGCCGCGCGGACGTCGCGGCCCGAACGGCAAACCTCTATATCAACGGTGGCACATCCCCGGTGGAAAACCCACCCCTGCGAGTCATCTCCTGTCACCTGGGCGGAAGCTCCAGCATCAGTGGGATCCGCAATGGTATCGCCATCGGAAACAGTCTCGGCATGAGCCCGCAATCAGGTCTTCCGCACAACAACCGTGTGGGCGATCTCGACGCCGAAGCGCTCCCCTACGCCGTAAAAACACTGGGGATATCTCTCGACGAGGCTCAGCGGCAGTTTGCCAAGGAAGGTGGCTTGAAAGGGCTTAGCGGCGGCCTTTCGAACGACATTCGGGACATTCAGGAAGCCGCCACCCGCGGCAACGCCAAGGCAAAACTCGCGATCGACGTATTTGTCAGCGAGGCTCGCCGCTGGATCGGAGGCTATTTCTTTCAACTGAATGGTGCCGATGCCATCGTCTTCACCGCCGGAATCGGGGAAAACCGGGCCGAACTTCGCGCGGCAATCTGCGCCGATCTCGATCAACTCGGCATTGTGCTCGATCCAGAGAGGAATCAGGCCGCCCGCGCCACCGAAGCCGTCATCAGCGCCGCCAACTCGCGCGTCCAGGTGCTGGTCATACCGACCAACGAGGAATTGGTCGTCGCCCGGGAGGCAAAACGCCTTCTGCAAAAGAACTAGCTTCCGATGAAGACACCTCGATGCAGGACTGCAATGCCCAAGGCTATAGAATCCGGTGACCCCCACTCGCCCGCGCGGGCAGATTGGCTCCCCATTCCCGGGGCATTCTACTTTATCAACCATTAACAAAACAAACCAGCAACACACTTATGTCACAACTTGCAATCGGAATGATTGAAACCCGCGGTCTTGTCGCTCTCGTCGAGGGCACCGACGCCATGCTCAAGGCGGCCAACGTGGAACTGGCCGGCCCGATGATCCAAGTCGGCAATGCGCTTGTCACCGCGGTCGTCGTCGGCGATGTCGCTGCCGTCAAAGCCGCCACCGACGCCGGCGCCCAGGCCATAAAGGCCATTAAAGGCGAAATCGTCAGCGTGCATGTGATCGCGCGTCCACACGGGGATGTCGACGCCGTGCTCCCCAAGAAAAAGTAATGGCTTTTGCGCGGATCCGTGGCCGGCCGCGCTCTGTGCCCGATCGGCACAGCGCACTTGGGGGCGACCCGCTCTCCCACATCCTATACCCGTCTCATCATGTTTCTCGCTCGCGTCGAAGGCTCGGTCGTCTCCACCAAAAAAGAGGCCAGCATGAATGGCCGCAAATTGCTCCTGCTCCGGCCGCAACTCGTGGACGAAAAAGACCCCACGAAGTTTCGCCCCGGCCTGAATACCATTGTGGCGGTCGACACCCTCGGTGCCGGGATTGGTGAGTTGGTCATGTTTTGCCAGGGCAGCAGCGCCCGTCTCGCAGCGGGAATGAAGGAGGCTCCCATTGATGCCGTCATCATCGGGATCGTCGATTCGGTGGACGTGCTGGGGAAACAGATTTTTAACGCCCGCCAATGAACCGGTCGCAAGCCCAATCCTGATCTTGAAAGCTCCCCTGAAACTCGGTGAACGAAGCGTGTCCCGATCCGCCAGCGCGCGATCGGCACCGGGGCTTATACCCGTCCGCCCGACTTCGAATTTGGTCCGTAACCTTTTGAATTTCTTACCATGAGCGCCGCCAACGAACAATTGATCCGGGACATCGTTTCCGAAGTGTTAGGCCGCCTCGGCGGCAAGCCGGCTTCTGCCAAGCCACTCGCCTCGGCCGAGTCCGCCGCCCCTGCGGCAGCGGCGTGCGGATGCGGGAGCAAAGGCACAGCCGTGAGCACGCCCGGTTTGCGGGGTAAGTTCGGCGTATTTGCGGACGCGAATGAAGCGTGTGTCGCGGCGCAGGAATCTTTTCTACAGCTGCAGCAGCAGGGAGTTGCTGCCCGGGTCAAAATCGTTGAGATCGTCAAAGCGATGGCGGAAGCCAACGCGGAGCCCTGGGGCAAAATCGAACTCGACGAGACACGGATCGGACGTCTTGACCACAAGATCGAGAAGCTGAAGATCATTAAGTTGGTCCCCGGTGTGGAGTGGCTTCGTCCCGATGCTCGCAGCGGCGATCATGGAATTACGCTCGAGGAATACACTCCCTTCGGCGTGGTCGGTGCCGTCACACCAAGCACCCATTCGATTCCGACGCTGAGCGGAAATATCGTCAATATCATCGCGGCAGGTAATGCAGCGGTGTTCAACCCTCATCCCAGCGCGGCACGCTGCGCGGCCATCGCCATTCGCGCCTTCAACGAGGCCATCTACCGAGAGATCGGGATCGAAAATATCGCGACGATCATCGAGAAGCCATCGATGGAAAGCTTTGCGGCGATGTGCAAACACGACGTCGTGCGACTTCTGCTGGTGACGGGAGGTCCGGGTGTGGTGAAGGCTGCGATGCAGACCGGCAAGCGGGCCATCTGCGCCGGGCCGGGAAATCCACCGGTTTATGTTGATGACACCGCCTGCATGAAGCGAGCGGCCAAAGCGATCATTCAGGGTGCGAGTTACGACAACAACCTGCTCTGCATTGGTGAGAAGGAAGTTTTCGCACTGGAAAATATCGCCGACAAATTGATGTCGCAGATGGAGCAAAACGGCGGGGTCAAACTGACGAGTATTCAGCTCGAAGCCCTGACCAAGGCCGCATTCACGATCACACCCGGGCAGGGTGGCGGGTGTGGACACGCCGCCGTGAACAAGGATTTCATCGGGAAGGATCCGAGTGTGCTGGCCCGGGCCGCCGGTCTGAACATTCCGGCGGGAACTCAACTGCTGTTTGCCGAAACCGATGCCGATCACCCGTTCGTCGTCGAGGAGCAGATGATGCCCTTCTTACCGATCACCCGGGTGAAAAGCCTGGAGGAGGGCGTTGCGCGATCGCTGGTCGCCGAACACGGCTATAAGCATACAGCGATCATTCACTCCCATGATGTTGAGGCGATGACGGCCATGGGCCGCGCGCTCGACACGACGTTGTTCATCAAGAATGGGCCCTGCATGGCGGGGCTCGGTCTGGGGGGAGAAGGCTATCTCAGCTTCAGCATTGCCACACCGACGGGCGAAGGCGTGAGCAACCCGCGGACGTTCACCCGGGTGCGCCGGTGCGTCATGGTGGATAATCTGAGGATTTATTGAGCCATGCTCCTCGCTCGCATCGAAGGCAATGTGGTCGCCACCCGGAAGCATCCCAGCTTCGAGGGCTGGCGGCTGGTCATTTGCCAGCCGATTAGCTCTGCGGGCGAACCCGAAGGAACCCCTCAGATCGCAATCGATTCCCACGGGGCCGGCATGCATCAACGCGTGGTGATATCCAGCGATGGTTCCGCCGCACGCACCGCGGTTGGAGACCCCAAAAGCCCAGCCCGTTGGATTGTGATCGGTGTGGTGGATGAAAAGGAGCCGGGGATCCCCGTATGAAACTGGGCGCCGTCATCGGGCGAGTCACCCTCAGCTCAACCGCCGCCGGTCTTGAAGGCGCCCGCTGGTTGATCGTTTCACCCTTTACCCGGGCGCACTATCAGCGCGGCACCGAAACACCTCCCGGCCTCAGCAAGGATCCGAGTTTGATCGTCTACGACGCGCTCGGCGGCGGGATCGGTCAGACGATCGGTTATATCGAAGGACGGGAGGCGGCACAGCCGTTTGACATATCGCCGCCCATCGACGCCATCAATGCCGCGCTCGTTGACGAGATTTTTTACAGCCCATTCAACCCGTAGCCAGATTTTCATTTCCATGAGCACTGTCTTTACTGCCAAAGAGATCGAGTCGATTATCATCAAGGGTGGCGACCCCCGGAGCCTGCCCTCCGATGCGGTGCTCACTCCCTCCGCGAAGGATGCCCTTCGCGATTATGATAATTCCCGCCGCGGACCCGTCACCGCGGCGGCGCCCGCTTCCATCCCCGCCAAGCCGTTGACCTCAAAATCACCCAAGGCCGAGCTGGAAGCCTATTTTAATTCACCCGAGGCTCTCGCCTTAAAGGAGCAACTCTGCGACATCGGGCGCCGGCTCTGGCAGCGGGAATACGTCGATGGAAATGGCGGCAACATTGCGATCCGCGTGGGCGAGGACATCGCCCTGTGCACACCGACGCTGGTCAGCAAGGGATTCATGAAGCCAGCGGACATGTGTCTGGTCGATTTTGACGGCAATCAACTTGCCGGCACCAAGCGGCGCACAAGCGAAATCCTCATGCACCTTCAGATCATGAAGCGGCAGCCGAAGGCGGTGGCCACCTGCCATTGCCATCCGCCCTACAGCACAGGCTTTGCGGTCGCCGGGGTGCTACCACCCACGTGCATGATTCCCGAGTTCGAGGTGTTTGCCTCCGTCGCCATCGCTCCCTATCGGACGCCCGGAACCCCGGAGATGGGTCAATTGGTGGGAGATCTTGTTGATAAACACAATACGATCCTGATGGCCAATCACGGCGTCGTTTCGTGGAGCCATAACAATGTCGAGGACGCCTATTTCAAGATGGAGATTCTTGAGGCGTACTGCCGCACGATCCTGGTGACGGCGCAACTCGGCGTGCCGGCCAAGACAATGTCCGCGCCCCAGCTCCAGGACCTGCTCAAGATCAAACAAAGCCTGGGCATTCCCGATCCACGCCACGGATTGAAGGAGTGTGAACTTTGCGACAACGCCGAATGGCGGCCCGGTGTGGCGTGCATACTGCCGGGAAAACTGGAATCAAACGTCGGCCTGGATGCGGACGCCGAGAAGACGGTTCAGGCGATTACTGATCAGATTCTGGCGCAGATGAAGTAAGTTCTTGAGAAATCAAGTTCAGGATTACCACCTGCCTTCACGGGTGTAATCCGAGCCGAGTTTAGCAGGGTTCATTCGCGGTTCTAAAACGTCAAACGTATGAAAGTAACGATTATCGGCGGGGGTGGCCGCGTGGGTTCTTGCGCTGCCTTTGCACTCCAATGCGGCGGCCTGGTGGCCGAGATGCAGATCCTCGATGCCAACAAGGACTTGGCCGACGGCGAGGCCCTTGACCTGTTGCATGGCTCCGCATTCTGTGGCGATCAACGGATTTATGCCGGCGACTATTCGCGGGCGGCAGACAGCGATATCTTTCTCATCACGGCCGGCCTTCGCCGCAAACCGGACGAATCCCGGCTCGACCTGATCAACCGAAATGTCACCCTTTTCGTCGGAATCCTCGACAGCATCAAATCGGCCGGTTTCCGGAAGGATGCGCAGGTGTTTGTAGTTTCCAACCCCGTCGACATTCTCACTCATCTGGCGGTGAAGCGGTTGGGGTTGCCGTGGCCGCAGGTTTACGGGCTGGGGACAATGCTCGACACGGCGCGTTTCAGCTCGTTCATCGCAGAGGAACTAAAGCTCGCGCCAACTCAGGTCAAAGCCCTTATCCTCGGCGAACACGGCGATTCGATGCTGCCCGTCTGGTCGAGCGCGACCGTCAATGGACTGCCCCTCACCGGCCTGCCGGAGTGTTCGCCGTCGTTCCAAAACGCCGTGTTCGAACGGACCAAGGGGAGCGGGGCGGAGGTGATCAAACGGAAAGGCGGTGCCGGCTGGGCCGTAGGTATAGCCATCCGCGACGTCATTCACGCGGTCCTCTTAAACCGGCAATCCCTGCTCCCGGTTTCGTCTCTAGTCCAGGGTGCCTACGACATCCGTGACATCTGCCTGAGCGTGCCAAGTGTCGTGGGACGCGCCGGTGTTTTACGGCATGTGGAGATCAAATTATGGCCCAAAGAAACCATGGCGTTGCAGTCATCGGCCCGCGCCCTCAAAGACACTCTTGCCAAAGTGAAGGTCTAGAACGCCCGGCGCTCCGGTTTCCTCGATTCGATCCTGCAAAATACATTGGCATGAAGTCTCTCGATACCAAGCTCGCTGAAATCCGCACCAACCCGGCGTCGCGCGCCTTCATTTTGGCGGACGCCAAGGACGCGGACATGGCGTTTGGCGTCCGGGCACCCGGGCCGCGGGGCTATCTTGCGCGGCCGGGCGCCCGGCCGGCGCAGTTTTCGCCCGAGGTCTGGAATCGCGACGAATTTGGATGCCGCAACCTCCCGGAGTTCCTCGACATCATCCGAGAAGTTACCCAGCAGGGACTCGTGGATATCATGCTCATGTCCGCGTACGTCAATGAATTGCTCACCATCCAGGAAGGCCTATTCCGCAATTCTCACGTGACCCCGGCCGCCCGTGCCAACGATACGACCGACGTCTGGGCGGCTCGGCACGGTTGTTATACCCGCGAGCCATCCCAACCGTTCCGCAGCGCGAGCATCGACCATATCCAGTGCGGCGAGATCGAGTGCAACCGCGACGGTCGTGGAAGCGACGCCTTTCCGGGCGCGAATCTGGGCCTATACTCCATCACCTTCGTCAATCAGCTGGAACAAGACCGCGAAGCTCTCCTGTGGTATAAGGGATTTCGAGAAGAGGCCGAACGGAAACAATTCCGACATTTCCTGGAAATCTTTGATCCGAACGTGGATTCGGGCATCCCGCCCGAAAAACTGGGGGAGTTTATCAACGACAATATTCTCCGGACCCTCGCGGGCGTGCCGCAATCCGGTCGGCCGGATTTCCTCAAGATTGTTTATCACGGTCCAAAAGCCATGGAGGAGCTGGCCCAGTATGATCCGAACCTTGTCGTGGGCATTCTCGGGGGCAGTGCCGGCACCACCTTCGACGCCTTCAAGCTCGTCCACGATGCGCAGAAATATGGAGCCCGCGTGGCTCTCTATGGGCGTAAGATTAACAATGCCGAACACCAGCTTGCGTTCATCGAGATGCTGCGCCTGATTACCGACGGGAAAGCGACGCCCGAGGAAGCTGTGCGCGCGTACCACGGCGTCTTGCAAGGCCGGGGAATCAAACCGCACCGGGTGCTCGACGAAGATCTAAAGTTAACTGACCAGGCCATGAGCTACGACGGCCACGCCGTGCGGAGGGCCAATGTGGAAGTGAGGAACAATCCGATCGCCACTGCAAAACCCGCTTCAGCTGAGGTCCCGAGTCCAAAGCCGGAACCAGCAGCCCGCTCGAATTCTGCGGACCGCATGGCTGTGCCGGAGGATTGGCCAAAACGGGCGGAGGGCGGTCCGGACTTCGATCGGATGACCCCGGTCGAGCGTGTGGCCTATCACCGCTCGAGGTTAAAGCGCACCTTCGGTTGACCTCACTCGAAGTGCCGCGCGAGGAGCTGGCTCGCCGCGACGAGATGAACGGTGAGCACCGCCGATATCAGGAGAAACGCCAGGGATGCCGGATTGCGTTTTTGCCAGCCGAGCAGTGACGGCACCCACCCGTGGGCGCCTACCGCCAGAAGAACGAGGTGAAAGGGGAGCAGGATGCCGGCATCCAGGATCAATCGCCCCCCCGAAAGATGGACCTCCGCTGCCACCAAGGCGACCCATACCACCAGAGCAAGCGTGAGCAATGTGAGTTGAATCAGCCGATGCGTGTGCGTAGTCCGGGAACAGCGCCACCAGAGCAACGCGTATCCCACCATGAAGAATATAATTAATGGCGAAATCAGCCATCCCGGCAGGAGGACATCGGGATAGCCCACGCCGTTCCAAAAGGACCCAACCGTCAGAAAATCTCTATCGCCCGGACCCAAAGAACGGAACGTAGCCCCAACCACCTCCCGCACGACGGCTGCCCCAGGGCGATCCTCCCGTAAAGTTGCGAGCGCCGGCAGCAGCGGAGGTACAACTCCCGATCCAGGCACCATCGCGGAGGGAGGCCAAGCAATGCTGCCGCTGGTAACAAACCCGACCGGCATCAAGATCGAACTAACCAGGGCAACCCCAACTGCAAACGCCGCCAGCCAAGCCCATGGGGTCAAGCGGCTGATCAACGCCCCAAACGTCCCCCCTCCCCCATTCGATTGACCGAAAGAATGCGCCCCTAACTCCAGCAGAGCGAGCAAACACACCGCAATGAACACCACGACGGGTAAGGGCAGCGCAGCAAGCCATGGCTGGTGAATTCTCTGAGTGAATTCGCTCAGCAGTTCCGCCTGACGCAGGTCGAAGAGTGAATTTGAAATCAGGCGCGGAAGGCAAACCCCTATCCCAAGAAGTCCCCAGAAACCAACAATCTGTGCTGCCGGTCGTGCATCCTTGATCGTCGCGGGAAGCAATGCCCGGAGCGGCTGAGCCAACAATAGGACCGAGGAAAAAGCCGCTGCAGGCATCATCCCGCCCGCGCTATGCAGTAACAACCCAAGGCCCAGTCCGTAGACGCCACCAAGCCACCAAGGCACTCGAACGCGCTGCAGCAAGAGACCAATCGACCCTGCCAGAATCATCCCCGAAAAGAGCACAAAAGGATGGCCAGAAAAATTCATCCCCCACCAGGGTAAGCACGGTACCAGCAAAAGGAGAACCGCCCCCCACCCGGTGTGCCCTTCGTCCGGGCGTCCAATCGCCGCCATCGCTGACAACACTGCCACCCCCAACGCCGTCACTAACAAACTTAAAAGTCGTCGCCGAAATAGGTACTCCGCAGCCGAGGCCTCGCCCCCGATCCAGGACGTCATTCGCCACGCAACTCGGCCAACCGCTGATCGGGTTTCCGGGCGCAACTCCGCGGCCGCCATTTCAATGCCAGGCTCCGGTCGTCCGGCAAGATCCTGCATCGTCAGTTTTTGTTCCGGATGAAACCGCCGCCGCTGAATCCCCGATTGACTGTCCAACGCGGCAACACCTCCCGGCCCACTCGGATCCGATATCTCCGAATCATAGCCTCGCAACGTCTCCGGTTCATCCGCTCCCGACATCACCGGGGTCAATACGGCATTGCCAAGCCCGAAGGCCAGCCACAGGCAACTGACGCCCACCGCAGTCCGTACCGCGAGAATCTCCGGTCGGGGCAGCGCCGGCTCAACCCACGGAAAGACACCAATTCCGACCGCGAGTAGGACCGCGGCGACGCTCAGCCACGTCGTTAGCCCACCTGAAAACCGGCCCAGTGCAGTCAATACGTCGTGGCGGCTGCTGGCAGTCGTCGAATCGTGCGTGGTAAACCGCCCGTGGGGAATGCACACATTGACCACGTTCGTCGGCTGCCCAGTTTGCCACTCGACCGTGCGGGCAAATATCCCCAATGCAGGCTCTTTCACCGCTTCGAAGGACTCCGTCGTGATGACATGGCACCGCAGCGCCACTAACCCCGGCGCATCCGCCTCAACGACTAATTGCCAGCGGGCCGGAATCGCCTCGTCCATCCCCGACTTACCCACCCGGACAAGCTCCAACAAATCTCCATTCTCTAAGTTTGCGGGGCCGTCAATCTTGAAACTCGTCACCCTCCCTTCCGAACTCAGCTCAGCAGTCCGGATGCGGGCCCACCCATCGAGGCTTCCCCCAGGGCCCGTCGGAGCATGCAAGTCCAGATAGAAGCCGATCCGAGTCGCCTGCGAGAACCGACTCTTCCACCCAGGCCAGGCACTAAGCTCCATCGTCAGAAGCGTCTTGCCGTCGTCGCTCCGAACCCGCTCAAACGGCACTGAAACAAGTCGGCTGTGCCGCGACAGAAAGGGACCACTCTCCGGGGTCCAATACTCTAAGCGATGGGTTTCGAAGGCCGCCGTAGGCTTCCTCAGCATCCATTGTAGGGCCACGAAATAGGCCATCCCACCCAGCACAGCGAGTCCCACCACCCAGACCCAATACCCATTCCACCAACGATTCAAAGCAACCTCGCGAGACTTCCGGGACTCGCGACCGCTACGTCGTTTCTTCAAAAGCACTCCCGTCGATACCCAATGCCGCTGGCAAACTCAATCCACGATAGAGTCAGGATCCACTTTTCGACTCGATCGAAGGAAGGGATGTAGCGCACGCACGGTCCCATGCTGCCGGCCCTCGGAAAGTTCCTCGGAATAAAGAATCGCGCAGTTAAGCCGGGTCGCCGCGGCCACAAAGAGCGCATCCCAGTGAAGAAATCTGGAATCTCCCGCCAATTTCCAACGCATCGATGCTTGCCGCGGGACGCCCTGGAAAGAGCAAACGGCAGCAACGCGATCTGCGGAAAAAAGCACAATACTATTGACCGACCCCATTTCGATTCATTTTCGTTGAAACAAATCAACGCGTGGGGTGTCTCGAAGGTTGATGAGAACACTGTGTTGCTTGGCCGTTTGGCTCCTACTGTTCGTCGTGTGCTGGCCGCTGGCGTTGGCCGCCCTGGTGCTCTGGCCGGTGGTTTGGCTTCTGTCCCTGCCGGTTCGAGTCGTCGGGGCGGTGGTCAGCGGTGTCCTCGCGCTCCTTAAAGCCATCCTGTTGCTGCCGGCGCGTCTTCTCGGTGGGGAACGGTAGGTACCTCCGCTGAGCCCTTGCATCAGGCCCGCTGGGGACTCCATGACCCGGCTAAAACCAGCGCGGACTTTGAGGATTGCACACCCTACGATCACTCCGCATCGTCTTAATCCATGAAAGTTACCTTCTACGGTGCCGCCCGGACTACGACCGGTTCTCAGTATCTTATTGAGGTAAACGAACACCGCATTCTGATGGAGTGCGGATTATTTCAGGGCCGGCGCGAAGAGTCTCTCGAGCGCAACCGGACATTTGCATTTGATCCCAAAACGATCGATGTGGCGGTCGTCAGCCATGCCCACATCGATCACGTGGGGAATTTTCCGAACCTTTATAGAAAAGGCTTCCAGTCGAACATTTTTTGCACCTTTGCAACGCGCGATCTCGCCGCCCTGATGCTCGCCGATTCGGCGGAGATTCAGCGGGCGGATTGTGAATATATCTCCAAACAGCGAGCCAAGAAGGGGCTCCCACCCGTCGAACCTCTCTATGATGCCCATGATGCCCACAAAGTTTCGGAGCTGTTTGTCACAATTAGCTATAACCGCCCCATGCAGATTGCCCCGGGCGTAAAGGTCACCTTCGTCGATGCCGGCCATATCCTGGGCGCCGCTCAGGTGATTCTCGATGTCGAGGAACGTGGCCGTAAATTTCGCTACCTGTTCAGCGGTGACATCGGCCGCCCGAACCAGGATATTCTCCGGGATCCCGTGGCTGTCGAGAACGTCGATTTCCTCCAGATCGAAAGCACCTACGGCGATCGCGAGCATCATGATCCGGTCGACGCCCGTGGCGACCTCTGCCGCCTGGTTTCCGAGGCACTCACGCGGGGCGGCAAAGTGATCATTCCTGCCTTTGCCGTCGGACGAACCCAGCAGCTCGTCTATGAGCTCCACCGACTCACCGATGAAGGCAAACTGGACCGCGTGCCAATCTTTGTCGACAGCCCGTTGGCCGTAAATGCCACGGAAATATTCCGTCTTCACCCGGAATGCTTTGATGAGGAGACTTACGAGTATCTCCACAATAAGGGAAACCCCTTCGGGATGGAAAATCTCACGTATATCCGTGATGTATCGTACTCGAAGAAACTCAACGAACTCAAAGATCCGTGCATCATCATCAGTGCTTCAGGAATGGCTGAGGCCGGCCGCATTCGGCACCACCTCATCAATCACGGCAAAAGCCCAAAGAACCTCATTCTTTTTGTCGGCTTTTGCGCAGAACACACCCTGGGTGCCCACATTCTTTCCGGGGCAAAAGTCGTCAATATTTTTGGGGAACCCCACGAAATCAAAGCGGAAGTGGCTCGAATCGATGCCTTCTCGGGCCATGCGGGTAAATCCGAATTGATTCAGTACGTAAACGCGATTACCGGCAATATTCGCAAGATCGTGGCCGTGCACGGGGAAGAAACCTCCGCCCTCGCCTGGGGCGATACCCTTCGGAAACTCAAACCAAAGGCCGAGGTCCTGGTTCCATTTCGTGGTCAGTCGATTGAATTCTAGCGCCGCAATCTACCGGGACCGACCTCTATCGGCCGTGCCACCGATCGATCGTCCGGGTGTAGGATTGGATCAGCCGTTTCAAATATTCTTCCCGCGCATACTGCGGCCAATGTCGGCAGGTGGCTTCGGACATACGCTGCAGCAGACTCGGATCCTGCAGCAGGCGACGGAGAGCAGCGGCGAACG
This sequence comes from Akkermansia muciniphila, assembly GCA_945861565.1. Classification (GTDB taxonomy): domain Bacteria; phylum Verrucomicrobiota; class Verrucomicrobiia; order Limisphaerales; family UBA9464; genus SIBK01. The sequence goes on along the minus strand of CAMAUY010000024.1, from coordinate 41,195 downwards.
CTGTCGGCGTCCTTTCTTCCACCGCAATGCCAGTTTCCTCCGGCTGGAGCCATTCGCCGACGGCTCCACCAGTGAACGCCACAATGGGTTTTTGGGCCGCCAGCGCCTCAATGCCAACCAATCCAAACGGTTCCGGCCGAAGCACCGGGAACGCCACCAGAGCACACCGCGTGTACCATCCGTCCAACTCCGCCGGCTTGATCTCTCCTATAAACCGGATTCGAGAGGTCAAACCCAGGCGGGCCGCCTGCAACTCGAGTGCGCTCCGTTGCGGGCCGTCGCCAGCAATGACCAACTGCCAGGACAAATCTCGAAGTAACCCGAGGGCATCGATCAGCACTTGAACCCCCTTCCCTCGGACCAACCGGGAGGGGCACACGATCATACCAGGCTCCGTCGTACTCAACGCCAGGGGCCGTTCGGCGTAAAGCGGAACGATATCGATCCGCTCCCGCGGACACCCATTTTCCTCCAAAGACTGCCGCATGAATCCCGACGCCACCTGAAACCGCAGACGTTCCGCTGCGACAACGGGGTACACTCGTTCCACGCGTCGCCACCGGCGCCAGTTCCCCAGCGGATTCTTACCACCACAGCCCGACCAATAGTTGTGAAATAGACAGCCAACTCCGTGCGCCCGGTGGCAGGAAACAAATCCCCGTGTCATGCGATCGCCGCTCGAACACCAAAGACTTTGGTCATGAACAAACAACGCCGCCGGAACCGACTGTAGGAGCGGGGCGCACACCTCCATGGCGTCGGAAACGTGCAAACTCACCAGATCTGGCCGAAATTCTCCGATCACACGATGAAGTGCCGCCCACCGAGCCGCGGCATCGAGGGGACTGGGCAGGCGGTACACCGGACACTCCACCTCGTGAGCGCCGCCGTCGTCGAAAGCAAGTGCCACCGTATGTCCCGACGCGTGCAGCCAGTTGCAGGTCTCCACCACGACACGGTTGGCACCGCCGAGGAAACACCGAGCGCTTCGATTAGAAAAGAGGACCCGCATCTGCGGATGGATCCTTATCCAAGCTCAGCCCCCCCACGAAGCGAGAAAATCGAGGAACCGTATTTGAACCACCGCCCCACCCTTCGCGTTCGCGGACAATGATTCCCTCGGCGCCCACCCGGGAACTCAAATAATGCGCTGATCGCACAGGCTGTGCTCTGTGCTCATACTCACCAAAAGGACCAAAACCAGTATCCACCGGACCAGAAACGCCCGCGATCGCCTCCTGGTAGTAATTCCTGATCCAGGGCGAAGGGGATCGTCCTGGCGAAACGCTGGGAAGCCTCCCCTGCGAAACGGCCACGTCAAAACGACTTGGGAACCGCGGGACCGACGGGCGCGGGCGCGGGCGCGGGCGCGGGTAACCCAAGCGGAGGAATCAACGAAGGGTCCGCCTTGTAATCCGACTCCAGGTACTCGACCAACGACGCGATCTGGTCGTCGTCAAGCGGGCCGCCTTTGCTCTTCATAAAAGCCGGCATCAGACTGCCTTCTCGGCCGTAATTGATCCACGTCTGCCAGTACTGCGGTCCCGTCGGCTTGTTCAACGCCCGCAGGTTTGGCACGAACGCCTGGCGGTGTTCCGCCTCATGGCAGATCCCGCACGCTGTGTCGTAGAGCGCCTTGCCCTTGTGACCCAAGGTCGGTTGTACATGGCACGTGGCACAATCATTTCGGAAAACCGCCTGCCGATCGGCCGCTGCAATCTGCAGGTTCTTCTGTCGATCTCCCCCCCGGGCGGCCGCGACGGTTGGCTGCGGAATGTTCACGTGCAGGAGCAAAACTTGCTGCCCCACCGAGGTTAATACAGTGCCTGATTTTGTCAGGCGCCCGAACTTGCCAGTTAGGTCCACCGTGAAACCGATTTCACCCCCGCTGCCGGGGGCGATCTTCCAGGGTTGAGAGGGCAATTGCGCAGCCGTACAACCGCAGGACGTCCGGACACTGTTGACCACAATCTCCGTGCTCGCCGTATTGGTGAGGGAGAATTTGAAGACGGCCTTCAGCTCACCGACTTTCGCGTCATACGTCTTCTCTTTTGCGTCAAAGGCAAGCGCGGCAACCGTTGGGCCACCCGGAACGGGTACCGACGCGGGCACGACCGAAGGTGCCGATACAATTCTCGGCGCCGGGGACTGGACGACCCGCGCCGGAGCACCCGGAGGTAAGGGCGCGGGCACGGTGACCGCACCCAAGAGAGTGCTGGTGGCAATGCCCAGGGACGTCAGTATGCTAAGCGAGGTTTTCATTTGTCATCTTTCCTTCCAACCAGAATGGCGAGAGCTTAACCGTCCTTGGACCAATTGCGAGCCGGAATTGAAGCCCAGATCGAATCGAAACACCTGCCTCAGAATTCAAGACTCCACGGCAGATGCCTCGCTCCGCTCCTTGGCTCCCTTGATCTTTGAGCGGGTTCCCGGATCGGAACGGGGGGGTTCGGAATCATAGAGTCGAACCAATCGCTCCGGCGATGTTCCCAAGGTATAAAGGGCCACGATACACCCCATCCTAAAGTAGGTCCGCAGAACTCCCCGGCTCCGCCAGCGGCGACTCGAAGTCGACACCCGTTCGTTGGCAAGCACGAGTCGGCCGATCGATCGTAAACGGCGGCACAATTCGAATTCCTCCATCAACGGTTGCGCCGGAAACCCACCCATCTGCTCCAGGGAATTGCGCCGTACAAAGATCGCCTGGTCCGCAGCGATCCGTCCGAAAAGGTGCAGCCGGGTCCAACATCGAAATCGCGAACCCCGCATCATCCAATGGGGATCCCGAAAGTCCTTCCAGAACCCACCCCCGACGACCTCGGGATCGGCCAGGGCTCGTCCGATCGCCCTGCCCGCCCCCGGAGTCACCCAAGTGTCCGCATGCAGAAATAGGAAAACGTCACCCTGCGCTGCGAGCGCCCCCGTCCGCAACTGCTGACCGCGCCCCTTCGCAGAGCTTACGACGCGGGCTCCGGCGGTGGCGGCGACCGACACGGTTGCATCGGTGCTACCTCCATCCACGACGATCCATTCAAAAACCTCAGGGATCGCAGCGACGCGCCGGAGAGTTTCCGGCAATTCCAGCGCTTCGTTGAAAGCCGGAAGGATGACGGAGATTTTCATGAGACCGGATTTGAGCACCGCGGAGACTCGTTCCACTGGATACCAAGGCACCGCTAATTGAAAAGGGCGAATTCCGCTGGGGAGAGACAGGTCAAATCCTCGCATTGCTTTCGTACCCATCCTTTCGTCAACTCTCCGCTCGTCTCAGGCTTTGAATCTTTGGCTCCCGTGATGAATCGCTCCACGACTCTACCCTCTGCGCCCTGCGCCCAACCGTGCCGGCACCCGGCGTCGCCGCTCTGGGTCGTGCTCGCAATCGCGATGAGCCTGCCCCTCTCGATCGGCCACGGTGACATCGACTACCCCAAGGACATCAAACCCTTGTTTCGGATTCATTGCACTCCGTGTCACGGAGCCCTCAAGCAAAAGTCCGGACTGCGATTAGACACCGTCGCACTCATGATCAAGGGTGGGAAATCCGGCCCGGCCCTGCAACGGGGAGACGCCGGTAAGAGCCCCCTGATTGCGCGCATAACCACGAGTGACCTGAATGAGCGAATGCCGCCCGAGCACGAGGGCGAGCCGTTTTCAGAGACGGAGATCCGGCGTGTCCGCGAGTGGATCCAAGCCGGTGCCCCCGCACCGACCGACGAGCAACCGGAGGCAGATCCATCGGAGCATTGGGCTTTTCGCCCCCGAACGCGCCCCTCACCGCCGATGATCCGCAACCCGGCCTGGCTCCTGAATCCGATTGACGCCTTCATCACCCGGGAACACCAATCTCACTCCCTTACCCATCAACCCGAAGCCCCTCGCGCTATTCTATTGCGGCGCCTGCATCTTGATCTCGTTGGCCTGCCGCCAACGGCGGCCGAGACGGCGGCCGCCGAGCGCGACCGCTCGCCGGATTGGTACGAAAGGACCGTCGATCGACTCTTGGAAGATCCGCGCCATGGCGAACGTTGGGCCCGACACTGGATGGACATCTGGCGCTACAGTGATTGGTGGGGCCTGGGTGACCAACTACGCAATAGTCAAAAACACATCTGGCACTGGCGGGATTGGATCGTGGAGTCGTTGAATGCGGATCTACCCTACGACGAAATGATCCGCCAAATGCTCGCCGCGGACGAATTGTATCCGAACGACCTAGGCAAGCTGCGCGCCTCCGGCTATTTGGCCCGCAATTTTTTCCTGTTCAATCGCAATCAATGGCTCGAGGAAACGGTCGAACACGTCAGCAAAGGGTTCCTCGGCCTGACGCTGAACTGCGCCAAATGTCACGATCACAAGTATGACCCCTTTTCTCAGGAGGATTTCTATCGGATGCGGGCGTTCTTCGAACCGTACCACGTCCGCGTGGAGGGCCTACCCGGCGAGCCGGATCTCGCTCGGGATGGCATTCCCCGGGCCTACGACGGCTGGCCCGACAATCCCACATACCGCTTCGTTCGGGGCCAAGAGAACAACCCGGACAAATCGAGCCCCGTCGCCCCCGGAATCCCTTCCGTTCTCTCGTTCAGTCCACTGACGATCCAGGCCGTGACGCTACCCGACGAGGCGTGGGAGCCCGAACGCCGCCCCTGGGTGTTGGTTGGGCATCGGGCCGCCGCACAGTCGAAAATCGCACCCCGGGCGGCGGCCCTCCAGAATGCCCGGGCGAAGCTCCTGGGACTTCAAAAGCTCGACGCCCCAACCGCAACCAACGCGATCGCCGAAGCGCAAGGGGAACTGCGGCTGGCGGAATTGACGCTGGCGTTGGCGGAGACCGAGTTCACGAGCGTCGAGCGGCGCTCGGAATCCATGCGGGCAGCCTGGGCTCGCAAGGGCAACCGGAATCCCGAAATTACTCCGTCCCTGGCTCAAGCCGAGACCAACGGGAGTCATGCCGCAATCCGTGCCGAGCGTGACGTGGCCCTCGCCAAAGCACGCCACGGGCTCGCCGCCGCCGAGCTCAAGCGGCTTCAGGCCACGGCGGACAAAAAGGAATCCGTCGAAAAAGATTTCAAAAAGGCTCAAGAAGCCCTCGAGAAAGCCCAGGAGAAACTGGCGACCCCTTTTGGCCCCGACGAACCGTACGTCCGGCTGCCGGGAGCTCTCTGGACACCGACGCGATTTCTCGATTCTACCAAGGACGATCCCACGGTAGTTTTTCAACCCAAAAGTACGGGGCGACGCAAGGCCCTGGCCGAGTGGATCACCGATGCACGCAACCCGCTGACCGCTCGAGTCGCCGTCAATCATCTTTGGAACCGGCATCTCGGATCTCCCTTGGTGGCCACCGTATTCGACTTCGGACGCAAGAGCCCGCCACCGATTCACCGCGAACTGATTGATTGGCTTGCCAGCGAGCTGATCGACAGCGGGTGGAGTCTGAAACACCTCCATCGCCTCATCGTAAACTCGGCCACGTACCGCATGAATTCCTCGGTCGCCGGTGCGGAATTAAATTTGGCGAAAGATCCGGACAACCTCCGCTGGTGGCGTCGGTCACCGATCCGGCTGGAAGCTCAAGTCGTGCGCGACTCGATGTTGTCCTTGGCGGGCATCCTCGACTTGACCCGTGGCGGACCTTCAGTGGCGTCTGCGGATCAAGCCGCGTCAACGCGGCGCAGCCTCTACTTCTATCACTCGAACAACGACCGAAACCTGTTTCTCACCACCTTCGACGAAGCGAACGTGAAAGAGTGCTACCGGCGCGAGCAGACCATTGTGCCCCAGCAGGCCCTGGCACTTTCCAACAGCCGACTCGCATTGGACGCCGCCGCCCAGATTGCGAGCCGCTTGAGCCAGCGGGATCTACCCGGTGCCCGCCGTCCCATGGACGACACGGACTTTATTCATCGTGCCTTCGAAGCGGTGCTGGGCTTCACTGCCAGCAATGCTGAAATCGCCCAATGCCAGCTCGCAATGGAGGCTTGGCGTAAACCTCCCGAGATCAGCGACTCGGCCGGTACGGAGGACCCGGCCCGCGCCCATCTAATTTGGGCTCTGATCAACCACAATGATTTTGTTACCCTGCGCTGAATCTCAATTCGGCGCCTCCCACCTCAAACAAAGACCTCGCACCATGACGAACCGAATCCAGCCGAGTCTCTCCGATGGATGCCTCAGTCGCCGCACGTTCCTGGCCGATGTGGGGATGGGGTTCACCGGACTTGCCTTGGGAGCCATGCTGCAACGGAATGGGTTGGCAAGTACCGACGCGTGGAGTCCTCCCACCGGCCAACCCCACCGCACCCCCAAAGCCAAGAACGTTATCTGGCTCTTTATGAACGGCGGGATCAGTCACATGGAAAGCTTCGACCCGAAGCCCATGCTGACAAAATACGCCGGCAAAACCATCGCGGAAACGCCGTTCGCCGACGTCCAGAATCCGAAGAAGCTTGCTCTCGAACGATTGGTGGTTCCCGACGCGAACGGAAACCAGCGCAACACCCTCTTTCCACTCCAAGTCGGCTTCAAACGACACGGCAAGAGCGGCATCGAGGTCAGTGATTGGTTTCCCCATGTGGCCCGCAACGTGGATCGACTGGCAGTCGTCCGCTCACTGTGGACCACCGACAGCAATCACGGTGCTCAAACTCAATTCCATTCGGGGCGCCACCAAAACGACGGCGACTTTCCGACGCTCGGTGCCTGGGTCCACTACGGGTTGGGATCGTTGAATGAGAACCTCCCCCAATTCATCTCGATGGGAACGCGCGAGTATTGGAACAAACGGGATGGCCATTACCTGGGCCCCGCCCACGACGCGGTCCCCCTTCGCATCGACCCCAGCAATCCCTTGGACTTCGGCCGTGCCGAGCGCCCGTTTTCCAGTGACGCCCAGCGCATCGGAATGGATCTGATCCAGCGTCTCAATGGTCTGCGAGGGGTCGAGTATCCGCACGACCCCGCCATCGCTGCACGCGTCGCCTCGTACGAACTGGCATTCCGCATGCAGCAGTCCGTCCCTGGCGTCGTGGATTTCTCAAAGGAATCGGAGGAGACGAAGGCACTCTACGGATTGGATCAACCCCACTGCCGCGACTTCGGGATGCAACTATTGGCGGCACGACGCTTCGTCGAACGCGGCGTGCGTTTCATTCAAATCCAACACGGCGGAGGCGGTGCCGGCGCTTGGGATGCCCATGGGGGTCTCAAGAAGAACCACACCACCAATGCCCTGGCGGTGGATCAACCGATTGGTGGTTTGCTCGAAGACCTCGACCGCCGGGGCTTGCTGGACGAGACACTGGTCATTTTCGCCACCGAGTTCGGCCGCACGCCCGGCACTCAAGGCTCGGACGGACGGGATCATCACATCTTCGGATTTACCGTCTGGATGGCCGGGGGCGGGTTGAAACGCGGGGTCGTCCACGGCGCAACCGATGAAATCGGGTTCCACGCCACCGAGAACCGTCATTATGTCACGGACATCCACGCGACGATCCTTCACCAACTGGGGCTCGATTCGCGCAAACTCGAGATTCCCGGCCGCAAACGCCTGGAAATCGACCACGGCAAGCCAATTCTGGAAATCATCGCGTAACGTCCCCTCGCCGTGGCTCGATATCTTTTTTTTGTTTCCAAGCTGTATTCTTTGGCAGTCCTCCGCCCGCTCCAGCAATCGATTCGCGCCCGCGGCGGCGAAGCCGCCTGGTTTTTCGAGCACGAAAAAGATGCCACGTATTTGCGCACGGACGAACGGCGACTCCAGACCGTGCGCGACGTGACCGACTGGCGGCCCGAGGCTGTGTTCGTGCCGGGCAATTGGGTGCCGCACTATTTTCCCGGCCTGAAGGTGGAGGTGTTTCACGGCTTTAGCGTCGGGAAACGGAGCGAGTCACGCGGACATTTCCGGATTCGCGGCTCCTTCGACCTCTATTGCACGCAGGGGCCGGACACCACCGGACCGTTCAGGGAACTCGCGCGCCACCATGGACATTTCCGGGTGGTCGAAACCGGCTGGCCAAAAGTCGATCCGTTGTTCTCGGGTCCGTACGCAATGATTCGCGATACGGCAAATCGCGCGGCGCGTCCGGTCGTGATGTATGCCTCCACCTTCACCGAAAGCATCAGCTCGGCGCGAGCCCTACGCGACACAATCGCCCGGTTAGCCGCCAGCGGTCCGTGGCAATGGTTGGTAACTCTGCATCCCATGATGGCCCGAGAAGTGATCGCGAGCTATCAAGCGTTGCAGGGGCCGAATCTGCGCTTTGTCATGAACGACGATATCCTGTCTTTGTATACACAAGCCGATGTGCTTCTGTCGGACACTTCCTCGGTCGTGCCCGAGTTTCTGCTCATGCGCAAGCCGGTCGTCACGTTTCGCAATCGCAAACCCGGTCCGCAGTTGCTGAACGTGGAGCAACTCGACCAGGTACAGCCGGCATTGGAACACGCGCTGACACGTCCCGCGGCTTTGATGCAGGCCATCGAGCACTATTCGCAGCAGATTCATCCGTACCGCGATGGCCGCTCCAGCGAACGGGTGCTGGATGCCACGCAACACGCGCTCGAATTGGGACCCGAAGGACTACGGGCCAAACCGTTCAATCTTGTCCGCCGTTTGCAGGCACGGCATCGACTGGGTCATTGGCGGATGTGAGACAAGGCCCGTAACTAAGCCGGGATGAGACGAGGGAGAGCTTTCAGCAAAACGAAGTGGACCAAGTCCCACGGCCGTGGCCAAACCGTGGGCGCGCGCAAATAAATCATCGGCAATTTCAATGATTGTCTTCATCATATGCCAAGCTGCGCACCTACGAGTGGCCACCCAGATCAAACGAAACTCGAGTGCCCAGCTTACCTATGTCACCCTCGGATTATCCTCAGGCCGGGCGCCCACAGCCGCTAGTCCTTGGCAGCCTTCTCGGTCGCACCCTCGCGTGGGCACCCACGCAAGAGATCCTTTACCGCAACGAGCGGCGAATTTCCTATTCGACCTTCGGCCGCCGGCTCGAACAACTCGGGGCCGTGCTCCAAGGACTGGGTGTGAAGCCCGGTGACCGCGTCGGAATTCTCGATCACGACAGTCACCGCTATCTCGAATGCTTTTTTGCCGTACCCATGATCGGAGCGGTCTTACACACGGTGAACGTCCGGCTCACCGCGGAACAGATGTTGTACACCGTGAATCACGCCGGCGACAAAACACTGCTTGTCCACACCGATTTCCTACCATGGATTGAGTCGGTCGCCGGGCGACTCACCACCGTCGAGACCGTGATCGTGATCGAGGAAAACGCCCCGGCACCGGCCGTCCTCTCGCTGCCAATCGCGGGAGAATATGAATCGCTATTGGCGCAGGTCACGACGCCATTCGATTTTCCGGATCTGGATGAGAATTCCGTTGCCACGTTGTTTTATACCACGGGCACGACGGGGAATCCCAAAGGAGTGTTTTTTACCCACCGCCAGTTGGTGCTCCACACGTTAGGGGCCGGGCTCTCACTCGCGGCGCACTCGAATCCGGTTAGCTTCCGTGCGGACGACGTCTACATGCCGCTCACGCCGATGTTTCACGTGCATGCCTGGGGCGTGCCGTATCTCGCAACGATGTTCGGAATCAAGCAGGTGTACCCGGGCCGTTACGAACCGGAACTGCTCCTGCGATTGATTGCCGAACAGGGGGTCACATTTACGCACGGGGTTCCGACAATTCTCCAAATGCTGTTGAAACATCCGTACAGCTCCCAGGTAGATCTCTCCCGCCTTCAGATGGTGATCGGCGGGGCAGCGCTTCCGCAAGGGCTGGCGCAACAGGCCGCCGATCGCGGCATCCGTCTTGTCGCCGGATACGGCATGTCGGAGACGTGCCCGATCGTGGCCATCTCGCACCTCAAACCGGGGATGCCGACCGACAATCCGGCAGCGAGACTGGACGTGTTGTCCCGTACCGGATTTCCGATCGCTCTGGTCCGGGCAGGCATCGTGGATGCCGATGGCAAAAATCTGCCACCGGGGCCGGAGAATGTGGGCGAACTCGTGCTGCAATGCCCTTGGCTGACTCCCGGCTACTATCGCGAGCCCGAGCGGTCAGCCGAGCTCTGGCGCGGCGGAAACCTGCACACAGGCGATCTCGCCTACCGAGACGCGGATGGCTATATCCGGATCACAGACCGGCTCAAGGACGTGATCAAGATCGGCGGCGAATGGATATCATCGCTGGAATTGGAAAATGTGCTGAGTCAGCATCCCTCGGTTCAGGAAGTGGCCGTCGTCGGCGTGCCCGATTCCAAATGGGGCGAACATCCCTTGGCCTCTGTGGTACTCCGTGATGGCATCGCTCACCCCGTGTCGTCCAAGGAACTGACCGGCTACCTCCGGAGCGTAATCGACCAGGGCTTGGTCCATCAGCGGGCTCTTCTCACCGAATTCCACATCGTCACCACGATTCCCCGCACCAGCGTCGGCAAGATCGACAAGAAACGCATCCGGGCGGAACGGAAATCGGGTTAACCCCAAACCAACTGCCCAAGGTCCCCATCCAAGGCAAAACAATTACTGTCACTCTCACCGTCAAGGCGGGATTCGCACCCAGAGCGGGGCCCCGCGCAGACATATTTTTGGAACAAACTCTTCGAACGTGCCAAGAGACTCATCAGACGCCCTCTCCGGCGACAACGCCGAAGAGAGGGCGATCCCTCCCAGGTGGTTGGACCCATTATCCCGGCATTTCTGGTCGATCCTGTGCGGGCTTCTGACGATCGCTGCCGCCCGAAATCATCAGCAACTCAATCACGACGCCATTGCGTACCTGCAGGTCGCTCAACACTGGCTTGCTGGCCGCAGCGATCTCGCGGTAAACGGCTACTGGGGACCCCTGCTGAGTTGGTTGATGCTCCCTGGACTGGCAACGGGGCTTCCCCCGCTGATCACCGGACGAGCCGTCATGGCCCTGTCCGCTCTCCTGTTCGTCTGGGGGTGCGAACGGATATTCGATCTGGCCGAGTTGTCGCCAAATCGACGTACCTGGGGCCGTTGGATCTGCGGGCTTAACGCGATCCACTGGTCGGTTCGCACCATCACCCCCGACTTGCTCGGCGCAGGTCTCTTCTTGTTGGGATACACCACGTGGCTGACAAGCCTCCGCTCGCCCGGCACCCGCACCCGCATCACTCAGGCATCCAGTGCCGGCTTCCTCCTTGCGTTCGCCTTTCTCGCCAAAGCCGTGTTCCTACCGATGGCGATCCTGTGTTGCCTCGCCGCTGGTGCCCTAATCCCCGGCCCACTCGGAACGTCTCGCGGACACGCTCTCCGGGACAAAGCCTTGGCGCTGCTCGCGATGGTCTCAACCGCTTCGTTCTTGATCATTCCATGGGGCATCACGGTATCGAAGCACTACGGCCGTCCAGTCCTGACCTCCAGCGTCCGAATCAATCGAGCCGTCACTCGCCCCCCCTTCATCCGACATCCCAATCCCACCATGGTGACCTTCCATGAACCGCGGTCGGGTCGGATCACTTCCTGGGAGGATCCCACCGAAATGGATTATCAAGACTGGTCACCGTGGGCCAGTTCGTCGAACGCATGGCATCAGGTCCGGGTTATTGCCGTGTCGGTGCCCCAGGTATTCCTGGCCTTTCTAAAGTTCGATGCATGCGGCATCACGCTCCTGCTTGCCCTGCGCGCTTTCAGCCGATTCCGGTGGCCCAGAACTGCTCACCAAGCGGTCGGGTGGTCCCTCGTGATGCCCGTTCCAGTCATTGCCGCGCTCTACTCCCCCTTTCCTTGGCTAAACGAGAATCATCGCTTTTTTCAAGTGATCCTACCGTCGCTTTTTCTCGCCGCCGTCGCGGGCGCAAGTCTCCCGTCAAGACAACCACGAACCAATCCCTGGGCACTTGCCGCCCGCTGGATGCCCGCCCTGCTCCTGGCCTGCGCCGTCTCTTGGTTGATGCTGGCTCTGGTATTGTTTCCCCGCATCGCTCCCGCTGGCAGGCTCTCACGTACACTAGCCCATCGGATGCAACAGGCTGGATTCAAGGGACCCGTGGCCGGCAGTGCAACGATGCGAGGAGGCCGTGTCGGTCTACTTACCGCTTTCCACCTGGGCGCCGTTTGGAAAGGCGACGAACCGGGTGCCTCCCCCCAACGCTGGCGTCAAAGCGGCGCTCACTTTGCCATCGTGCTCCGTGGATCCCCGGAAGCCGAGGGACTGCGTCGCGATCCCGAATTCCGCGACACGGACGGAGTACTCAATGCGGACAACTTCCTGACGCGGGCCGGCATTCAGGTTTTCGAAATCCCCACTTGGCCGGGGAGTCGGTGATCAGGGGGAAGTAGGTAGTAATCAGTAATCAGTAATCAGTAATCAGTAATCAGTAGGCAGTAATCAGTCGTCAGGGAACAGGGGGGCGAGGGTGGGTGCTACGGGGGCGGAATCGGCAGCCCGAATTGTTTGGCCCGGAAAGAAATAACCGAAGAGCGTCGCGGCAGATCACTCCGGTCAGACCGCGACCGTGAATCGCGTGTCTCCGTCGCTCACGGCCGGCTTGGGAATGCGGGCAATGATTTCAAGGATGTCGAGCAACACCAGCAAGGGCTCCTGGGTGGAGTCGATCTGGTGGATCACCTGTTCCGGATAACATTCCAGGACGGCCCGGGTTTCACGCTTATACGTTTCAAGCCGGGCGCGAATCACTTCGACGTTGGCGTCATCGAGCCGATTTTCCCGCAGCGCACGGCGCTGCAGCCGGATGATCAATTTGTCGAGATGGGGGCAGAACAGGTTGAACACTCCCTTCACATCGATGTGATCCTGCATCAAACGCGCCTGGTTCGCATTCCTTGGAATCCCATCCAGGATCAGGGTATCCGCGTCCGGATTGTACTGCCCGGTGCCGATCATCCCATCAATGGACGCTTTCCAGAGTTGGATGGTGGGTTCATCCGGGACCAACTGCCCGGAACCAGAGTATTGCAGAAATGTACGGCCGAGGGCCGTATCCATGCGGAGATTTCGAAACGCTTCACCGCAAGCGAAGTGGATAAAGTTGGGGATCCTGCCAAGAATCTTGCCCTGGGTGCCTTTCCCAGCACCAGGAGCCCCAAAAAGGAGTAGCGTCCGGAATCCCATCGCAAACCTTACGCTTTGGCGTCCTTATGGCGCATCCTGACTTCGGAGATCTGTCCAAATTCCACCCCGACTTCCCCGCCCGTCGCGGTCTTGAAATGAATTTCGTTGGACGAGATTCGGCTGATCCGTGATGCCACACAACTCTTCGGTCCAGCCGAAATGGCCAGTATCGTATCCTTATCCGCCTCCGAAATCACCACCCGAAAAAAAGAGGGGAACTGCGTCTCAAAGAAACGACGATTGAAGGTCGTCTCACCCCGCGTGAAGTGCTTCGCCACAACATCGCCCGCCCCAGCCGCCGCCACACTACTCGCCTTGACCGTACCGAGCGCCGTCACCCGGCTTCCACTGGAACTTTCCGGCCCAGCCGCCATGGCCACCGGCCCCGATTCGACCGCGCTCTCATACTCCACATGGGGAACCGACTTGTGGAGGGCCAGGAAAACAATTGGCGCCAAAACGGGCAAGATCGCCGACAGGCCGCACACCAGCGCAACAGGTCGATGGCGAAATCGTGCTACCGTCCAGGCGGAGTAAAGGTTGGCAAGGAACAGGGCACCGAGCAGAAACAGCCCATTCGGCGAAGTTAACGCGGACAGCCACCCCCGCTTCATCTCGGGTCGCTCAAGCCGCGGTGGCTGTTTTACGGTGATTAGCTTTGTGGCCTGGAGCAACTTTTCCTCCTCCGCCGGGGACAGAAACGGGTCGACGAATTTTTTCAGCTTCGGCATCTCCGACAAAACCTTGAGTGTCTCGTCGGTAAACTTCGCGTAGTCCACTCGCGGTGAAAAACCGCCCTCCTCTAAACGGAAGACCACGCCATCGTCCGCCGCCGACGCGACCACGCCACGATAGACGTCGCCATTCACCAACTTGAATTGGGCCGCACCGGCTGAGTCCAGGGCTGCCAAGACAAAAAAGACGAAAACAAGTGCTCGAAACAAACGCATCACACTCCACGGATAACAGCGAAGCGGCCGTCGGAAAAGAAAAGTTTTCCCCCTCCTGCCGAGCCGTCGTATTTACACGGTGACGGTCGCCCCGCGATTTGTGACCCCGCTCCCGCACCTTGCCTCCAACGACCGCGAACTAGGGAAGCTGTCTCACCCGATAAAATTGAAACCGGCCCGCCGTGTCGGGATCCAACAGTACTGTGGAATTTCCCACGGCCGTCACGGCCAGGCCAACCGACTGCCACGTCGCTCCCGCAACGTCCGCCCGACGAAAAAGTTGGTAACGCGCTCCCGGCGCCGTCTCGCACGTAACTTCCGCGGTGGTCGCCGTCACCTGTTGCCGGAGGATTGTCACCCGAAGTCCAGTCGAGGCGCCATCCCGGGGATCGGATCCCGCCGAGAATTCCCGGGCGTTGGTCCATCGGTCCCCATCCGGATCCGCCCCCGGCGCTGCTTCCGGCACGGTAAACGGGCTGAAAGAGCGCCTCTGGAATCGATCATCCAACCCGTCGAAATTGAAATCGGGAAAGAGCGGCAGCACCTCCACGAAGCCATGTGCCCTTGCCGTGCTCCCCCCGGCCGTCACAGAAATCGTGCGAAGCCCCGGGGTTGCTCCCGGCGCAACCGAAAACTCGGCCTGAACCAGGCTCATTGACCGGAGCGCATTGCGAGTAACTTCCACAGCCCCACGTGTCAGGCCATCCCCGCTGACCACAAGGTCCACCGCACCGGCGGGCAACCCGGGAACATAGACTCCAATCCAAGCGCCCTGCTGTCCCGGCGATACCTGCACCGCCGCATCCCCGCTGACAAATCGCGACCGATCCAGCGATGTCCGAATCTCCGTAATTCGAAACCCCGGCGATCCGGCGGGGACCGTCAGATCCAGGGACGCCACCTTGCCACCCGTCACGGAAACGCTCGCGGAAACGCTCGCTCCATAGTCCGTCGCCACCGTTTCAAATCGCCGCTTGGATTGTCCCGAGTTGTCGACAACTCCAAATTCATCCAAGTCATAACCCCGCACCAAAAACTCGTCGGAGGACGTCCCCCGGGGATCGAGCGACAACGCCCGTACCTGATAACTGCCCGGGGGAAGCCCCGGGAGTTGATACTGCCCCTGTTCGTTGGAAACAGTTCCAGCCTGCACCACGCCCTTGGCATCCTCGGCAACCACCATCGCGCCAAACACCGCTTTCCCCGCTTTGAGCACCCGCCCCTTCACCGCCCCCACCGCGGTCGCCGTCGCTGTCGCACCGTAGATCGAGCGGGCAAAACTGATCTCATCGGCGGACAACCCGGCCGCGGAATTCAAACCGGGCGGCACCATCCAGAACAGGGTCGCTCCGCCCAAGGGTGAATGGAGCAATCCCAGAAGGTGTCCGATTTCATGCATCACCACCGACTCCAAAAACAGGATGTTGTCCTGAGGATGGTTGTAGTCGGCAAACCAGGGCTTATCCGAGTTGATCACGATGTCGGCCTCCACCAGATCCGCCCCAACCGTCACCACCGTCGTGCGAGCGGATGCACCGGAGTTCAGATACGGACTGGATCCCGAGGCCCAAGTCACCGTATTCCGCGTGTCGTTCACCACCACCGACGCATTATCGACCAAACCGGCCTCTTCAAATCGAATCCGCGTCCCGGGCACCGCCTGCCATTGCCCGAAGGCCGCCCGTACCGCGGCCAACTCGGCCGCGGTGTCACCGTGCCCGGACCCCTGTTGCCCCAGACGAAACCGGATGGCTAATGTCTGCGGATTTTGATCCGGACTCTCCCCCCCGAGGCGGCTAAAATTCCAGCGGACCGGAACGCCCGACTCGTCGCGGGTTACAAACCCCTGTGCCGGTTGCAGCAGCGCCCACGAGGCTGCCATCAGCGCAGCCGCAACACGGCCCGGGCCGATTCGACCCGCTAGAAATCGGCGGACTCGGAATGGGATGCCGCTTCGGGGGGTAGAAACCGCAGGCAGTTCCCGGTGTCGGGTGGTCTCCGTCATCATCGGTTTTCCTCAACCTGCCGCTGCAGGTCCAACAAAAATATCGGGCGCTGGTAAGGTGGCCGGTAACCCCCCGTCAGCGTGCCGGCCGCAGACGCGCCAAGAAAAGTGTTGCGCAAAGACGCAACGCCCTGGCCATCGCGGTCGACCAAAAATTTGCCCTGGGCCATCTCCACCGTCACGAGGAGGCCGGTCGCGCTTTGCACACAAAAGACCACCAACTCCTCGCCCGGGCGGTAGGTGGGTTGTCCCAGCACCGTGACGCGTCGTTCGCCCAAGATCCCGCCCTCGAAGACGAGCGCGAGGTGATTCGTTTTCGTGCCTTTCCATACCGCGTCAACGTCCAGTTCGACCCGGGTGACCATTCGACCCGCGTCATCCCGGGTAGTCTCCAGGGATCGAACCGTGCCATGGGCAATGACCTGCGATTTCTGGATCAATTCGAGCAACGACAAAGGGCGGACCGTGGCCGCGACGCCCGCCAGCAGGGCCAGCGCCAGGAATCCGCGAACAATGCCGCCCAATCGGAAATGCAATCTCAATGACACCCCCTTTCCCTACCGGCAGATTCGTTTCGCGCAACTGGAAATATTTCCTGCGACCTCCGTTCCGTCGTTAAGTCCGGAACGGACCGATGCCAATGCCCGTCCCGATTGGGGAGGAAGTCTCTCGATTTGAAAGAACTTCCGGACGGCGTCCGCCGGCACGAGGAGGGATGCACAATTTCTTAGGGTTAAGGTTCATGCCGGAAGGATGGTTTAGAGCGGAACCCGCGCTTAACTCGACCCGTGCTCTACCACTGCTTACCCAGAGCCGCCATGTAAAATAGCGTCAAAGCGTTCGCTTGGGCGCATCCCGATGTTGTCGGAGACGGGTGCGGACGCCGCGCTGCGGCGTCCCCGCGCCGTTCAGGCGCATCACGAACCGCGCAGCGGCCCTGTCCGCCGGCTGGACGCGGGCGAGGTTGTCGCAGCGCGACAACCTCTACCAACGACTTCGGGATGCGCCCCGTTCGCTGGCTCTGTCGCTTCCTCTTGTCATTGCTACAGTTCATGCTTCCCTCCCATCGTTCATGGACGTCCAGTTTCTCCTTGGCCCCGCCGGCTCCGGCAAATCGTTTCGTTGCATCGAAGCGGTCCGAGCCGAACTGCGGTCGACCCCGGACGGTCCGCCGCTGCTTTTCATTGCCCCCAAACAGGCCACCTTTCAACTCGAACGCCAGTTGCTTCAGGACCCGGCGGTTCCGGGTTTCACCCGGCTCCATATTCTCTCGTTCAGCCGCCTCGCGGAACGTCTGATGGAGTGGCTCGGGGTTCCGCCGCCAGATCTTTTGTCGGAGCAGGGGCGGGTCATGGTCCTTCGGGCGCTGCTGAGCCGGCATCGTGACCAACTCAACGTGTTCCACGCCAGCGCCCGCATGCCTGGGTTGGCTCGCAAACTCGGCGAATGGTTCGGCTCGCTCCAGGAGCACCAACTCGGGCCAGCGGCGCTCGCTGACCTGGCGGCACGGCACGGCCTGCCCCAACCGCTGGCGGCCAAACTCGCCGATACGGCAATCCTCTTGCGTACGTACCGGGAATGGCTCACGGCGCATCAACTCGAAGACGCCGATCGCTGGATCGAACTCGCCGCCGAACACGTGCGGAAGGCACCGCCGGCTTCCTTGCAATTCGGAGGGCTTTGGCTCGATGGATTCGCCGAGATCACGCCGCAACAACTGGCTCTCCTGACCGCGACGTTGCGATTCACGAAACGATCCACCCTCGCCTTCTGTCTGGATCATGCCCCGATGGAGCCTACCTCCTGGCTTTCTGCCTGGAGCGTCATCGGCGAAACATTCCGAAAATGCCATCGAGAGATTGCCGCGATGCCCGCCGCGCAGGTCACCGTTGAGCTGCTGCCCCGTGACCTCCGTCATTCGCGGTTTGGACCCCGATCGGAGCTTCGCCATTTGGAATCGCATTGGACTCGTCCACGCCCCGCCGCCTGGCTGGGGGCGATCGATGCCCACGGCCAAACCGGGTTCGATTTCGATACGCCTTCGATTCCCACCGAGATCCGCCTTTCAATCTGCCCCACGCCGGAAGAGGAGGCGGAACTCGCCGCCGCTGAGATCCACCGGCACGTCCGTCAAGGCGGCCGCTACCGGGAGATCGCGGTCCTCTTTCGATCACTCGATCTTCATTTGCCCGCCTTTCGGCGCGTGTTTCGACGCGCGGGCATTCCGTGTTTCGTCGACCAGCGAGAGCCTGCGGGACATCACCCGCTGGCAGAGTTGACCCGGGGCGCACTGCGGACGCTGGCCCAAGGGTGGCGGCATGAAGACTGGTTCGGGGCGCTTAAATCCGGGCTCGTCGATGCCAATGATTCCGCGCTCGATCGTCTGGAAAATGAGGCGCTCCGCCGCGGATGGGACGCTGCCGACTGGGCGCAATCGCAGCCCGATATTGCCGAGGATCTTGACGTCCTTCGCAGCAAAGTGGTCCGCCCGTTCGCGACGCTGTCGCAAACGCTGGGTCCCCACCCTTCGGGGACTGTGCTGGCCGCCGGGCTGCGAAGTTTCTGGTTGGAACTGGGCGTAGCGAAAACACTGAACGATGCCACCGTGCCAGCCTTCAGCACGCTCGCGCAAGCCGATCTAAATCGTTCGGTACTCACCGCACTCGACGGGTGGCTCCAGGATGTTGAACAGGCTTTTCGCGAAGATCGCATGCCCGTCGCCGAGTGGCTGCCCGTTCTCGAAAGCGCCTTGGGGAATTTGACGGTGGGGCTCGTACCCCCGGCGCTCGATCAAGTCCTCATCGGTACGGTCGACCGCTCTCGGAATCCGGATCTGCAATTGGTGGTGTTGCCCGGCTGGAACGAGGGACTCTTTCCCGACCAGAATTCCAAGCATCCGCTCCTTTCACCCGAGGAAGGGGACGCCCTGGAGCAGGCGGGAGTTTTTCTTGGCAGTGGCCGAAGGCAGCTTGGCCACGAGCGCTTCCTCGCCTACATCGCTCTCACCCGCGCCCGTACCCGAGTCGTCATCTCGCTCGCCCGCCGGGATGCCTCCGGTAAGGAACGCCCCCCCTCCCCCCTGATCGATTCGTTGAAAAAGCTTTTCCCGGGACTCACCGCGGAATCCTGGAACGTTCCCGACCCCGCTCCCGTCGACGCCCTGACCGGCACTTACCCAACTCGCGACGAACGGCTCGATCGGGCAGTCTCTTCGGCGGTCTTCGGCAGCGAACTCCGGACGTCGGTCAGCCGAATGGAACAATTCGCGGCCTGCCCGTTTCAGTTTTACGCCGTGTCAGCGCTGCGACTGAACGAGCGGGTGGAATTCGAGCTGGATGCCCGGGAACGAGGTTCATTCCAACACGAGGTGCTTGCTCGTTTTCACGCTCGGACGCGGGCGGAACAAAAGCCTTGGAGAGCCTACCAATCCGACGAGATTTCCGAATGGATCCAGCGCATCGGTCGCGAGGTCGCGCTCGAGTTTCGACACGGTCTTCTCCAATCCGATGCCTCCTCTCGACACCGCGCCCAGTGCATGATCCGCGAGCTGACACGTCTCGTAAGGACGCTCGTGGAGTGGATGGGCTCTCACTCCCTGGATCCCGTGGCGGTCGAACTTCCGTTTGGTTTGCCCGGTGCCGCGTTACCGGCCTGGAAACTGGATCTAGGAAACGGTCGATGTCTCGCTCTGCGGGGAAAAATCGACCGTATCGATCTGTACCACGATCCCACGACTGACAAAAATTGGATCTTCATCGGCGACTACAAATCGAGCCCGAAAAAATTCGAACCCTGGCGCGCGGCCGCCGGGTTGCAGGTGCAGCTGCCCGCCTACCTCGCCGCACTGCTCGAATTACTCGCGAATCAGCGGAAGCAGCCCGGGACCCTCGGAAATTCACCCCGTACGGCGGAGGTCTCGGCCGGCGGCTCCCTCCCCCCCGAGTTGCTGGCAGCCCCCCCTGCGCCCGCCGGCATGGCCTACATACCCTTGCGACCCAAGCCAGAGAGGCAACGGCCGGAGGATGCGGGTCAATGGACGGCGGACGATGGCTTCGTTCATCGGGGACGGTTTGATTTCGCCGCCTTGGAGTGGCTCGCCGATCCGCGAAAATCCTCCACGGCTCAGTTTCGCCTGGAGCTTAAGAAGGACGGCAGTCCTGCAAAACGAGGCGATCTGCTCACGTCGACCGATTTCCAAGATCTCCTCGATGCCCAACGCAACGTGCTCCGGGAATTGGGGCGACGTATCATGTCCGGCGAATCCGCCCCCTCTCCATTCAAGCGCGGAACCGAAACGGCGTGCGATCACTGCGATTTCAGCAACGTCTGCGGATTCGATCCCGAAACCATGCCCTTTCGGAAGCCCCAGGACTCCTCATTTCGTGGAATCTAAGTGGCCCTCACTCGGGCTTTGCGGCCACTCTCCGCGCATGGGATGGGAGGCAGCAGGGGCGAGCGGCCATAAGCGCCAGTGTCAGGGGTTGGCATTTGCGGTCGCTTCGAATTAGCGGGGCATTTCGGTGTTCAGTGCCGACTAAATGGGTCTTGCGGCGGGTTCACGGATCGAGAATTAATCCCCGCAAATTCGAAGCGACCGCCATCGTCATCGCCACCCCGGCCGGCTCGTAAACTACCAGGCGTTGAAATAAGTGCCCGCTTGATACGCCCAGTAGTTGGTCATTTTGGCGATTGGCTTCCAGGCGACCGAACCATCCAGATACCCGACGTTGCCACCGGTGGCGCCCATTTGCCTGGAAGTTTTCCCACCCACGTACATGAAGACGTCCCCCTTACTCTTGATGGCACCACCGCGTCCGTGCGGTGCCAGCGTCCAGCCATTGGCTTCGGTAGTCCAAGCGTTCAGATCGGCTGCCAATACCAGCGTGGGGTCGTCCGTGAGTGTCTGCGGAGACGTCCATTTCGGGTTGGGCTCATTTGCCCAAGGTTTCTTGCAAGCGCCGTTATAGCTGTAGCCGATGACGTACCCGATTCCCGGCTGATAATATTGGAATTTATTGGCGAAACTCGGGCAACTGCTCATGTTACTGCTGCTGTATTTCTTGATGGCATTATAGGTGATCGTGCCGATCCAAATCGTATGCGTATCGCCGTTATCCCGCACACCGGGCGGAAGTTTTTGCCGGTTATCGTCACCGTACATGTGGCAGGCGAGGCCAAGCTGACGGAGCGAGCTTTGGCAGCTGGCGCGGTGAGCCCTTTCCTTCGCCGTAGTCAGGGCGGGCAACAACATTCCCGCGAGGATGGCAATGATCGCAATCACCACCAGCAGTTCGATCAGGGTGAATGCGAGCGGACGGGTCGGCGCGAGGGAGATTTTATTTTTCATGGCAAGTGGAGTGGAGGTAAATATTTTACGTCGCCGGTGACGAGGAAGATTTTCAGCGAAGGTTCACCGTGCCACCGTCCACGAGATAGGCGGCGCCGGTGACGAATGATGCGGCATCGCTGGCGAGGAAGAGAGCCAGGGCGGCGACTTCCTCCGGCCGTCCCATGCGCCCGACAGGTTGATACTCGGAGAGTTTTTGAAACATTTCCGCCTCGCGGCCCGGATAGTTCTTCGCGATGAAGCCATCCACGAATGGCGTATGAATGCGCCCGGGGCAGATGGCATTGCAACGGATGTTTTGCTTCAAAAAATCCTTGGCGACCGAGTGACTCATGGTCAGCACCGCACCCTTGCTCATGGAATAGGCGAAGCGGTCACCGACCGCCGCCACCGCCACTGTGGAGGCGATGTTCACGATCGCACCGCCACCGCGCTTAACCATCACGGCGACGGCGGCCTGCAGGCAATGAAAGACGCCCTTGACGTTCACACGGAAGACCCGGTCGAAGTCCGCCTCGCTCGTGTTCAACACATTGCCGACGTGCGCGATGCCCGCGTTATTGACGAGAACGTCGAGCCGCTGGCGCGTCTGGACGATGTGCGCGAAGGCGGCGTTAACGGCCTCAGGGTCGGTGATGTCGCACGCCTGCCACGCGGCCTCTCCGCCCGCCGCCGCAATGTCGTTGAGGGTGGCACGCGCGCCCATCTCGTCCACGTCGAGGATTTCGACGCAGGCGCCGTGGAGGGCGAACGTTTGCGCGATGGCGCGGCCGATACCGGAACCACCGCCGGTGATGACAGCTGTTTTGCCGTCGAGTCGAAACGGGGAGGCCGCGGTGTTCGTCGGTACGGTCGGGTTACTCATGATTGAATTCATCCTTGCCGGGAACGCGGCCGATGACCGGGTATTGTTCGAAGTCGGCGACGGTCCCCGAAATGGGGCGGCTTTCATCGCTCACCCAGTAAAGCGCGCCACGGGCGACATCCTCCGGCATGAGGATCCGGCCGGAAGGTCTGGCGCTGGGGGGCAAACGCTCCGGCCAGCCCGCCGCGAGGCCATCCTCGATTTTCACAGCATATTCGCCCTCGGTGAGAGTCCAGCCAACGTTGAGCTGGTTGACGCGCACGTGGCGCGAGCCGAGCCCGTCGGCCAAGTTGCGGGTAAGGGTCATCAAGCCGCCCTTGGTAATGGAATAGGCCACGAGGTGAGCCTGGCCGCAATGGGCGAGCACCGAGCCGATGTTTAAGACGGCGCCTTGGGTGGCGGCGAGTGGCTCCAGCGCCGCGCGAATCAGCAGGAGCGGCGCACGAAGATTGACCGCCACAAGCCGGTCGAAGAACTCGGCGTCGGTTCCGGCCAGATCGCGGCGAGTGCTGAGCGCGGCATTGTTCACCACCGCATCAAGGCGCCCAAACGACTGCAACACCGCCTGGACCAACCGAGACGGGGATTCCGCGTCAACAAGGTCGTCCACATGCAACGCGGCGGAGGATCCCAACTCAGCCAGTAACGCCTCACCCCGCGTCGCGTCGCGTCCATGAATCAGCACGCGCGCGCCCTCACGGACAAAACATCGCGCCATCGCAGCACCAATGCCGGTGGTGCTGCCCGTGATGAGGATGACCTTGTCGCGAAGTCGCATGGCGTCAGTGATTGTGCCGGGGCACATGGGCGCCAACGCAACGGAAAGACACCGCGCATTCGAGGCACGCGCCGGTGTTGAGCTGGCCGACGTTCTGTCGGTAGATCTGTTCCCACGGCGTGTGACTCGGCGGCAACGCCGGCAGGGGTTCGCTGGCGCGGCGGTTCCATTCGTCCGCCGGCACGAGTGCATCCACCCGGCGGGTGTTCAAGTCCACCCGCACGCGGTCGCCGGTGCGTAGGCGGGCGAGGCCACCGCCCTGGGCGGCTTCCGGTGCCGCGTTGAGAATGGACGGACTGGCCGAGGTTCCGCTCTGGCGGCCATCGCCGAGCGTGGGGAGTTCGCTCACGCCACGCCGCACCAAAGCGTCGGGCGGCAGCATATTGACAACTTCCGCCGAGCCTGGAAAACCGACCGGCCCCGCACCGCGGATGGCGAGCAGGGTATCTTCATCGATACCGAGCGAGGCATCGTTGATGCGGGCATGGTAATCTTCGGGACCGTCGAAGACCACGGCATGGCACTCGAACATGTTTTCGGCACCGGCCCGTGCGAGGTACCGGCGGCGGAACTCCGGAGAGATGACGCTGGTCTTGATCAGCGCAGCGTCGAAAAGATTACCCGAGAGCACGAGGAAACCCGCCTGCGGGCGCAGCGGGTTCGACATCGGGCGAATGACTTCAGCGTTGTGGGTGACCACGTCCGCCAGGTTTTCCGCGAGCGTGCGGCCGGTCACGGTCAGGGCACCGCCGTGCAATCGACCGGCATCCAGGAGTTCGCGCAGCACGGCCGGCAGACCGCCGGCGCGGTGAAAATCCTCGCCCAAAAACGCCCCGGCAGGCTGCAGGTTCACCAGCAATGGGACGTCGTAGCCGTGCGTCTCCCAGTCTTGGAGAGGCAAATCCACACCCATGTGCCGGGCGATGGCGGTGAGGTGAGGCGGGCAATTGGTCGAGCCGCCAATCGCCGTGTTGGCGACAATAGCGTTGAGAAAAGCCTCCCGCGTGAGCACCCGGGAAGGCGTCAGTCCCTCACGAACCAACGCAACGCTGCGACGGCCGGTTTCGTAAGCCATCTGCAATCGTTCACGGTACGGCCCGGGAATGGCAGCGCAGCCCGGTAGGCTCATGCCCAGCGCCTCCGCCAGGCTGTTCATGGAAAGAGCCGTCCCCATCGTGTTGCAATGGCCGACGCTGGGGGCCGAAGCGGAAAGCATGGTCAGGAAATCCGACGCGCCGATTTCCCCGGCCGCGAATCGTCGCCGGGATTCCCAAACGATGGTGCCCGCGCCGGCGTGTTTACCATCGAGATAACTGTTCAACATCGGCCCGCCCGAAAGCACGATTGCGGGCAAATTGGTGGTGGCTGCGGCCATCAACGCGGCGGGCGTGGTCTTGTCGCACGCCGTGGTCAGGATGACTCCATCCAACGGATAGCCGTGCAGGATTTCCACAAGACCGAGGTAGGCGAGGTTGCGATCGAGCGCGGCGGTGGGCCGTCGCACCGATTCCTGGATCGGGTGCATCGGGAACACCAGCGGCACACCGCCCGCGTCGCGCACGCCGTCGCGGGCGCGCTCAACCGTTTGCAAATGCACCCGGTTGCACGGAGTGAGGTCACTGCCGGACTGCGCAATGCCGATGATCGGGCGGCTCGACTGCAGTTCGCCCGGCGTCAGGCCATAATTGAGGAAACGCTCCAGATAGAGCGCCGTCATGCCCGGATTGGAGGGGTCGTTCCACCAGGACTCGCTACGTAGCAAACTCATAGATTCTCTTTCGTACCAATGTTCACGCTCGCCCGGGGAAGCGCAATCGTCTTCAGCACGACGAATTCGTGCAAGCCCTCCTCGCCACCTTCCCAGCCAAGGCCGCTTTCCTTAATGCCGCCAAACGGAATTTCCGCGCGCAGGGGCCGCCATTCATTGACTCCCACGATTCCCACCTCGAGCGCTTCCGCCACGGCGCGCGCCCGCGCGACGTCGGTTCCGTAAACGTACGCAGCAAGTCCGAAGGGCGTCCCATTCGCACGCCACACCGCTTCCTCGATGCTCGCATACGTGAGGATCGGGGCGACCGGACCAAAGATTTCCGTCGATGCCAGCGCCATGTCATCGCGCACGCCACGCACCACCGTCGGGGCGCAAAAGCTGCCGGCCGCCAGCCGTGCATCGGTGGCGTGCGTTCGATTGACGCAAACTTCGGCCGCACCCTGAGCGAGGGCGTCTTCGATCAAGGCGCGAACCTGCTGGCAGGCTTGGTGATGGATCAGCGGCCCGGCATCCACGCCGTCGTGCAAACCATTCCCGACGCGCGCCTGCAACCACAGCGGTTGCAAGTGCTCCAGGAATTCCGACTCACGCGAGGCAGGAATGAAAATACGATTGGCCGTGACGCAGACCTGGCCCGAGCAGAGAAATTTGAGACGCACTAAATCGGATGCTGCCTTTTCCAAGTCGGCGTCCGGCAGCACGATGAAGGGTGCATTGCCACCCAGCTCGAGCGAGAGCCGCGGGAAATGCCGGACCGCTGCGGCAGCCAGCGAGCGGCCCGTCTCGGTGGAACCCGTGAGGCTCAGTACGCGGATTCGAGCATCCTGGGTGAATACCTCACCCACCAAGCGGCCGGGTGCCGTGACAATCTGCAATCCGCCCGCGGGCAACCCGGCTTCCACGAGCAAGGGAGCCAGAGCCAGAGCGATGAGCGGCGTCTGTTCCGCCGGCTTCCACACGGCGGTGCAACCGGCGGCGAGAGCGGCGGCAACTTTTTTGGCACCTTGCGCCAGCGGAAAATTCCAGGGCGTTATCAACCCCACCACGCCGGCGGGAAAGGGTTGCACCAGGTACTCGAATCCCGGCGTCGGATGCGGCTGGATTCGGCCGCAGAGACGGCGTGCTTCCTCTCCGAACCATTGGAAGAAACTCGCCGCATAGTCCACCTCTCCGAGCGCCTGCGCGAGCGGTTTGCCCTGCTCGCGCGTCAGGAGTGCGGCGAGAGTGCTACGTCGTGCGGTCAGGAGCGCCGCCGCCCGTTTCAACACCTCTCCGCGCAGTGCCGCCGGCGCACGGCTCCACGCGGCAAAGGCCCGCTGGGCACCCTCAATGGCGCGACGAAGATCCTCCGCACTGCCGCGTTGCACCTCTGCCAACAAGTCCCCGGTCGCAGGATTCGTGACCGCGACGGTCCCGCTTCCATCGGCCCAGACCCCGTCAATCCACAGGCGGGGCTCGACTTTCAATGCGTTGAGTTCCGGTGCCATGATCCTGCGCAATCTTAGTTCACCTGCAGTGTTTCCTCATAAAGGCTAACGACGTCGGCAACCGTAAGCGCCACCGGATTGGGCTTCATCAAGCGGTGGTTTGCCACCGCTTCCCGCGCCATCGCTTCCAGCGAACTTCGCGGCACCGGCACTCGCCGCAGGGCCGGCCCCACTCCAACTTGCTCAGCCAGGGTTTCAAGTCGCGTGGCAAACTCCAAAGCCGGAACGTGCCCCCAGCCCAGCGCGGCCGCGAAGACAACCAAATCGGCTTCGCACGCCGGAACATTGCGCCGCATCACCGCTGCGGCGAGACCTCCGGTCAACACCCCATGCGGGATGTGAAAACGTCCGCCGACCGGCAACGCCAGCGCATGAACGGCACAGCACGAGGAATTGGCGAAGGCCACGCCAGCAAGGTGTGCCCCCAGTGCCATATTATCACGCGCATCCAGATTGCCCGGCTCGCGACACACCAACGGCAGCGCTCGACCGATATTCCGCGCCGCTTCCAACGCGACCCCGCGCGCCAACGGCGTGGCCACCGTGGCAATAAACGCCTCCAAGGCATGGATCAGGGCGTCAATCCCCGCCGCCGCCGTCGCGCCCGGCGGTAAGGAATCGGTCAGCGCTGGATCCACCAACGCCGCGTCGGGCACGAGGCAGGAATCCACTATTCCTACTTTGCCGCCCGTGGCGGCGTCCGTGAAAATCGCCACCGGAGTCGCCTCCGAACCCGTGCCCGCCGTCGTGGGCAACATCACGACGGGCAACGCACGCCGTCCCACTTTCCCGACCCCTGCCAGGGAGCGAACATCGCGACCGCCCTCGATTACAGCGGCGAGTATTTTCGCCACGTCCATCACGCTGCCTCCGCCCAATCCCACGATCCCATCGACCCCGCCTAGGACCGCGGCCTGCGCCCGCGCTTGCTCCACACACGCGAACGGCGGCTCCGGTTCCACTCGATCAAACACCGAATATTCGAAGCCCGCCTGCACCAGCGGCACCGTAACCCGCCCAAGGAGGCCCGCAGCCACCACCCCCTGGTCCGTGACAAGGCAAGGCCGCTTCACGCCCAGTGCCCCCAATACGACAGGGAGCAGCGCACTGACACCGCGTCCAAAATGGATTCGGCGCGGCAGATGGTTTTCAAACACCTTCAACATGAGGTCACTTCCCAAA
Organism: Akkermansia muciniphila; assembly: GCA_945861565.1. Lineage (GTDB taxonomy): Bacteria > Verrucomicrobiota > Verrucomicrobiia > Limisphaerales > UBA9464 > SIBK01. The sequence goes on along the minus strand of CAMAUY010000024.1, from coordinate 13,681 downwards.
GCCGGCGTTTAATTCCTCGCTGAGGCGGGCTGAAGTTTGGCCATTCGAGACTCCCGCAAATGGCACGACGGAGTCCTGCCCCTCGAGATTAGCCATTTTCTGGCGAGTCTGTCCCCGATGGACAATCGGCATTTAGAAAAGCCGCAGAGCGGCGGCAGACCGTAGCCCACGGCGCGAGCCGTGGGGATGACGTTCGAACAAAACGGTAGCCCCGGCAGGGGCGACAGAGCTGGAGGAGTGCGCTTTGTGCCAAATTTTCTGACGCCCTTCCGGGGCTTGCGTGCGGCGCACACCGGGAACCCACGGCTGACGCCATGGGCTACGGTCTGACGGCGCTCCGCGCCTCCGGAGTACGCCTCAGCTATTAGAAGAACGTCCATTTTGTATTCCCAGAATGGCCAAACTCCGGTGGCAGGACGGAGTCCTCCCCACATGCGCCTGGCCGCAGGAGGCAATTCGTGTCGCCAGTGAGCTACTTGGACTTCGAAGTCGCATGCGCCCGGAGCCAGACCAAGTCGGGATTGGTGGCAGGCACCCCCATGTACTCCCATTTCTTGGCTTGGTTTCCCACTTGTTGCGCGCGCCGCACTTCGTCGCTACGCCAGCGATGAATCTCGGCGTGACCATCGGCGAAGGTCAATCCGCCCGAACCGGCATGGTAGGCAGCCGGCACGTTGACAATTTGGTTTGCCACCATGTCGATCGCGAACAGGCCGTCGTCGATGCTGTCGTCCCGTTCATCGACAAAAACCAGGGCGTCACTCGGCCCGAGCCCAACAATGTCGCTGGTCTTGCGGAACATCTGGTAGTCCGGGTTCCACGGCAGAGTTCGAACCCCCATCCAGGTGCTCATGGAAACCGTCCGGACCACGGGATACGAGGCGGACCCAAATCTTGCACGGACCTTGCTGGCAATGCAGTGGTAGACGCCTTTGGAATTCACGTACGGTCCGAGAACGCCGTACTTACCTTCCAAGAGAAGGGCCGTGTTCGTGTTATCCGAGTTGTTCGCCTGACGGGGATCCAACCAGCCACTCACCCAGTTGCCTACATTCGGAACCCGAGCCGCCTGGTCCGGCCAGTGATTCCCAGCCGCCGCATCGTTGTTGTCGTCCGCATACATCCTCCAGGCGAGTTGCAGTTGCTTGAGGTTCGCCATGCAATGCACCGCGGTGGCCTTGGCCTTGGCTTTGGAAAGTGCTGGCAGGAGCATGCCCGCCAAGATCGCAATGATCGCGATGACCACGAGAAGCTCAATCAACGTGAACGCCCGTTGCGGCAACGTCATCTCAATTGCCGATCGAAATGGGGCAGTCGGCGACACCGGGGTGGAGAGACGAGCCACAGCAGACCGGCGATCACGTCCGCTGCGACAAAAGAAAAGTCGTGTAGTCATTATAGGGAGAGCAGGTGGGGCCAATGCGTCTTTACGAAGGATTCTTGACTGTGCGCCCGTCCCGAAGATTGGATCAAGTGGAATCCGATCGATGCCGACTCAATCGGTGTATTCCGAAGTTGTTAGAGAAGGTAGCGGACGCCGCGCCGTTCAGGCGCGGCACGAACCGCGCAGCGGCCCCTACCGCCCGTTGGACGCAGGCGGGGTTGTCGCAGCGCGACAACCCTCTACCAACAACTTCAGGATGCGCCCCTATTGATTCCCCGGTGAATCGGCTTGACTCTCACGGGCGGCAGGAGCTCACTAACTAACCAACCATCAGAATAACTCTATGAAGAAAAAATTAAAACAGCTGCTGGCATCATCGATCCTCCTTCCAATGGGTCTGTCAGCCCAGCAAAACCTCCTCGTGAATCCTGGGTTCGAAGACGGACTCCAATCCGACGCGCCCCCGTGGGGCGTTGGCGGTTGGCGCGGGAGTATTCGTGCCACAACGGATGATAAGCACTCCGGTCGACGCAGCCTTCGGATGGAAGGTGGCGGCGATGAAGGTGGCATCAACTCCGCTGTTCAAATCGTCCCTGTCGACCCAACCGGGCAGACCAAGTACCACTTCCGAATTTGGATGAGGATACCCTCCAGCACCGCCGAAGCGCCGAAGAATGGCCGGACCCGGTGGATGTTTAGCGAAGGAACCGGAGGCGGCCTCGTGACACCTCTGGCCGATGATCAATGGGCGCAGCTTGATGAAGGCACCAATGAGTTGATTCCGCCCGCCGGTGCTCAACACATCATTTTCCGTGTCTATGGATTGACCGGCCGGGATGCGGTTTATCTGGATGACTGTGAATTGGTCGGCGAGCCGACCGGAAATCCGAGTTACCCGGGCATCACGGGCGTCGTGAAGGATGCCAACGGCAATCCCGTCGCGGGTGCGGTGGTGTTCTTGAAAGACAGCGCCAAGGCACAGGAATTCGCCAAGTCGTCCGCCGTCACGGACTCGGAGGGCAAATTCACCGTCTGCGTTGCGGACGAAGGAGATTACTTCGCGGTCGCGTGGAAGGCCGGATACAATCTCAGCACTGAAAGTACGGTAAGTTTGGCCGCGGGCACCCTCAAGGCATTCAATCCCACGATCACCAAGGGCACGGGCGGGCGCGATCTGGCAATTAGCACCGCCGCCCGTAGTACGGCCGTCGGCGTCACGCCGGACGGAACCATCAAGGGGGATCCGCAGTTCAAACCGGAATACGTCTTCGACGGCAACAGCGTCAGTTCCCGGTACTACAATCAGTTTCCGGTCGATCCTCCCAACGATCGTTGGATCTACGTCGACCTCGATCCGGTCGGCAAGAATTCCTACGCCATTCGGGAGTTCGTTCTAACGTGGCTCGGCGTGACCCAGAATACCCAAGGTTGGCCTGGGTTGGGCGACGTTGCCGCCAAGGACTTCACCCTCGAATACACCACGGGTGATCCCGCGACGGAAGCCAATTGGGGCTCCAAGGTCGCCTACACCGCGACTGCCGCCCCGGCGACATTCGCTCCCGTCGTTCTTCGACTTGCTGCCCCGATCACCGCCCGGGCAATCCGATTCCGTGTCACCGATGGCGGTTTCGGACCGACCGAGATCGAAGTCAACGCGGATGCCCTACCCCGCGGAACTGTATCTGGAGTTGTGAAGGACGCCACCACGGGGACTCCTATCGCAGGTGCCCGGGTCGTCGTCTGGACGCCCGTCAAAATCCAGAACGATCCTGACATCATCGGCGTTGCAACGCCTATTCTGTATGTGCTATCCCAAGAGATCATCGCGGGCACCCCGTATGACATTCCGGTCGCGAAGAACATTGAGCAAACTTACATCACCGACGCGCAGGGCCGTTACACGTTTGATGTCCACCCCGGCAGGCCCATTCGCATCAGTGCGCTGGTTACCGGTTCTGCGTATGGAACCGCTTCGGTAACACCGTCCGCCGATGGAACCGCCGCAGTCCAGGACTTCGCCGTCGGCAAGAGTGTCGTGCTTTCTGGCGTGGTTAGAAACGCCTCGGGGCCGCTAGCGAATGCCCTGGTTCAAGTTGGACCTCCGGGTAGCAAGTATTCCGTCATCACGGGTACGGATGGAAGTTACAACATTTCCGTCGGTGCGGGTACTCACGAGCTCTACGCGGATGCCTCGGGCTACGCTGCCAACATTCAATCGGTCACCGTGAGCGCGAATACCACCAAGGATATTACGCTCACTGCAGCGGTAGAATCGGATGGGCTCAATGCTAATTTCGACGCCAATGTGAACGGTTGGGAAATAGCGAACTACGACACGAATTGGGTCGCGCTCGGCACGGCATCAGCCGCCGTTCGCAGTACTACCCAGAACTCGACACCGGGGGGTAGCGGCAGTGCTCTCGTTGAGGACAAGATTATCCTCGCGGCAGACGGTGTCGCCGAACTTCCTGTCGGCTACCGAGTGATGCAACTTACAGCGGCGCAGCGTGTCGCCGTACAATCGGGCAAGGCTTACAACGTTTACTTCAGGGTGAAGGCCGAAAATTGGGTCACTCCCGAGCATCGTGATGCGGTCCATTATCAGATCATTTGGCGCGATGCCGCAGGTGCCGTCGTCGGCCGGATTCTTTCCCACCCCCAGTGGATTTATCCGCAGCCGTTTTGGTACATTTGCGATCGCGGTCATCCTGCCGGGGCGGACGACTCGATCACCCTGGCACGCCTCAGCCCGCCAGCTGGAGCCGCCACACTCGATGTCCGCATCGGCTGGCTGCGCAATGACAGCGCCAAAAACCCAGACACGGAGGTGGTTGCCAATCCCGAGGGCTCACAACTGTTCGTCGATGACCTCGTGATTGATGCTGTCGGCGCGGGCGCCCCAGCGGGTATCACGAACCTCAAGGCCGTCGTAACCGCGGCTGGCAAGGTCAAGATCACCTTCGACGGGACGGGTGTGATTGTGGCAAACACCGGCGACTTCACGACGTGGATTGACACGGCCATAAAGAGTGGCGACGAGATCGATCCTGTTAACGTAGCTCGGTTCTACCGCGCCAAGTAGTTCATGGATCACTCCTGAAGCTACCAGCAATTCAAAGGGCCGGACGAAAGTCCGGCCCTTTTTTTCTTTTTGACACATTCTCGAGGAAGGGACTCCCTCCCTCTTCGCGGCTTCGCGTGAGTATTCCGATCCGCCGACACAGACTGGATTTTGGCTATTCCCGTTATTGCTTTATCGTCAACCCCGTCAGGTCCGAATCATCCCAGCCGCGGCGGCTATGGTAGGCCCACCAGTCAATTTCGTCCCTCGATCGTTTCTCCGCCGCCGCATGCCCATCGGCATAGACCAAATTCAACTTATCCCCGTGAGCCGAATTCAGCGGCTGCCAGTAGGGCATTTCCCAAAATAAGACGGCGCGGGACGGGGCGACCACTCCGGCAGTTCGACGGCCGCTGACCGGGCGGCTGGTCTCATAAGTCGAATTGTCTTTCTTGAGGTAAATGTGATTCCAGACATAGGTGACATAATCGTTGTTGACGAAAAAGTCGTCCGTCCAGCCCGCGGCACTGTCCCGGATGGTAATGCCACGGGGGCAGGCGAAAATCCCCTTCCCTGGATTCGTCTTGCGCAATTGCGCAGCGGGGGTGGTGGACGAACCTCGGTTGGTCAGATTATTGCGGCCGACATACGGTTCGAGCAGTGCCGGGATGTAATTGGTCGCGCCCGGGGATGCGGAACTCATTCCCCAACCTTTTCCCCAATTGATCGGCAATGGAAATCGTTCACCAAAATCGGTCGAATACATCATGACCGCCAGGCCGATCTGTTTCTCCTGACCGAGACAGACGGTTTGCTGCGCCCGAAGTTTCGCCTTGGACAACGCCGGCAGCAGCATCCCGGCCAAGATGGCGATAATCGCGATCACCACCAGCAGTTCAATCAACGTGAATCCTCCCGCACTCGGGGATCTGCCGAACGCACTCAATCCCTTGGAATTCGAGCCGGACCGGGTTGCGCAACAATCCATCGTTCTACGTAGGGGCTTCATCATGGCAGCGAACCTGTCCGCGCAGAAAGGACGTGTCAACGCAGATTCAAGTTCCGCAAGTCCTTCCCCGGCGATGGATCCCGAAGTTGTTGGTAGAGGTTGTCGCGCTGCGACAACCCCGCCCGCGTCCGGCGGGCGGACAGGGCCGCTGCGCGGTTCGTGCCGCGCCTGAACGGCGCGGGGACGCCGCAGCGCGGCGTCCGCTACCGACTCCAACAACTCCAGGATGCGCCCCTTGCCAGGCATTCCATAAATCGATCCTTGACGGCGATCGGGACACCTCAAGAGTGAAGCGAGATTCGTTCAGACTGTGCCCTTTCTTATGAAATCCATCTTTCTCATCCTTTGCGTCGCTCTCCAAGTGAGTGTGAACTCTGCGCCGCGCGCCGCGGATGCGGTTTTCTCCGGACCGCAGGCCGGTGAGAAGACGACACCGTTCAAAGTGCTGGCAATGAACGGGGTCAATGCGGGCCAAGAGCGTGATCCCGTGACAGAAAACGCGGGCGCACCGACGGCTTTCGTGTTTATCCACGCCGTCGAGCGTTCCCTGGTGCCACTGCTTCGTGTCGTGGACGAATACGGCGCGGGACATCAAGACACACTGAAGACGGAAGTGGTGTTTCTCTTTGGAGATCGGGTGGCCGGCGAAGCACGCATCAAAGCCGTGACGAGTTCATTGAAGTTGCAATCGCGCGTCGGCCTGTCGCTGGACGGAGCGGAGGGTCCAGGAAATTTTGGACTGAACAAAGAATGCATGATGAGCATCGTCATTGCGAAAGACAATGTGGTGACGGCCAACGTTGCGCTCGTACAACCCGGCATCGCCGATGCGCCGAAAGTCATCGAAGCACTCGCGAAGGTTTGCGGCGACAGCACACCGCCCACCGTGGCGCAATTGAATGAGCGGCAGACGGCCCGCACGGGAGGTGGCGAGCGCATCATGGGCCGCGATGGGGCAAGCCCGGAGCGCGAACGAGGCGTTGCGATGGATTTTTCGAAATTCGATTTGAATTCCGAAGCGGGGCTGCGTGACGCCGTCCGAGCCTTAATGAGCGAAGTGAAAAGTTTGCGCACCGAAGTGGCCGCTCTCCGGAGCCCGACGGAGCGCGTTCCTGATGCGCCGAAGCGTAAGGAAAGCTTCCCGGGCGCAGTACCGGATGACGCGACATTGAATGCGTTGTTGCGGCAGTTCATCCGCCCGACCAACGACGATGCGGCGGTAGACAAACTGATGACGGAAATTGATGCGCATATCCAAGGCAACCCGGTGTTGATCCGGCAGGCCATCGACGGCTGGACGCGCATTCTCCATTTCGGCGACCGCTACGGGACACCGTATGCGCGCAAAGTCGGCCAGGCATTTCTCGACCGGCTCAAGTCCGCCGTGCCAACTGCCAAATGAGATTCCGTGCGCACCGCTTTCGCCTTCGCCCGGGCGTCTTGGCGATCGGGTGCCTGTGGGCGAACGCTCTGTTCGGAGACGGGCAGGCGCTGCCCTTTCGCACCAGTATTCTCCCGCTCCTGACAAAGGCGGGTTGCAATACAGGCGCGTGTCATGGGGCAGCGACGGGTCAGGGCGGATTCAAGTTGAGCCTTTTTGGTTATGATCCGACGGAAGACTACGAGCGCATCACGCGGGAGCTGGGCGGACGGCGCATCGACCGAGCTGCACCGTCCGAAAGCCTGCTGCTGCGCAAACCATCGCGTCAGCTTGCCCACGAAGGGGGACGCCGCCTGCCGCGCGACGGCAACGCGTATCAAAAAGTCCAGCGATGGATCGCGGAAGGCGCGCCGTTCGGTCCCGAAGACCTGCGCGTGACGGCGATCACCGTCTATCCTGCAGAGAGTTTTCTGCCCACGACGAACACGACGTTCAACCTTCGTGTGACCGCGCAGCTTTCGGACGGTTCGCAGGAGGACGTAACGTCGCTTGCTCTCTACTCCTCCAGCAACGACGGACTCGCGGAAGTGGGCAAGCACGGCGAAGTGCACGTGTCGGGACGTGGCGTGGCGAGTGTGATGGTTCGTTACTCGGGACAGGTTGGGGCGGCGCGGGTCATGGTTCCGTTCAACGATGAGGAGGTGGGCGGGGACGCCTTTCCCGCGGACAACATCATTGATCAACACATCGGTGCCGAACTGAAGCGATTGCGACTGCGCCCGTCATCTCTGAGCCGCGACGGTGAATTTCTCCGGCGAGTCCATCTGGATCTGACCGGCCGTCTGCCCTCGATCGAGAAGGCGCGGACCTTTCTCGGCGGGCCAAGTTCGCCGGCGACTCGACGGCAGGTGATCGAGGACCTGCTGGCCAGCTCGGAGTTCGTGGATCTCTGGACGTTGCGGCTGGCCGACCTGCTCCTGATCGGCGGGAAGAGGGCGAGCGACGATGCCACGCGCGCTTACCACGGCTGGGTTCGCGAACAGGTGGCTCGCAACACGCCGTACGACGAAATCGTCCGCGCACTCCTCACCGCCAGCGGTCCGCTGACCACCGCAGCCCCTGCGAACTTCTTCACGCTCGCAAACGATCCGCGGGATCTCGCGGAACACGCGAGTCGAATCTTTCTCGGCACGCAGATCGCCTGCGCCCGTTGCCACGCTCATCCGGCAGATCGCTGGACGCAGGACGACTATCACCGTTTTGCCGCCTACTTTGCCCGCGTCTCGCAGGAAGGGGATACCATCAAAATCAACTCCCGCGGTGAGGTGGACGATCCGAAGACGGGCGTGCCCATATCACCCCGACCCCTGGGCGGGTCGACAATTTCTCGCAACCTCGACGCCGATCGGTGCCTCGAGCTCGCCGCCTGGATGACGGATTCGAACAACCCGCTCTTCGCCCGAACGATTGTAAATCGAGTCTGGAAGCTATTGATGGGAAGCGGGTTGGTGGAGCCGGTGGACGATTTACGCCCCACGAATCCAGCGACGCATCCGGCCCTGCTCGAAGGGTTGGCGGAGGATTTTACCACTCACGGTTGCGACCTGCGCCGGCTCATTCGTTCGATCGTCACGTCGCGCACCTATCAGATCACCTCGCGCACGGAGGGGCTTAACCGCCTTGATGACCACTTTTTTTCCCACGCCTACCTGAAAGAATTGTCGGCCGCGACTTTCCTCGACGCCGTGGCGCAGGTGACCGGGATTCCCGAGGTGTTTGATGGCTATCCCGAAGGTACGCGCGCCGTGCAATTGATCGGCGTGCGCACGCCTTCCTACGCGCTCGACGTGCTGGGGCGGTGTTCGCGCGACGGGCCTTGCGACGGCGGCAGTCGGCCGGGAGGGGGGCTGGCTCAAGCCTTGCACCTCATCAACGGTGGGACGCTCAATGCCAAGCTTGGAGGGGGAATTGTTGCCGAGTTGTTGCAGCGAGTGTCTTCTGACCGCGAAAGAATCGAGGAGCTCTATCTGCGTGCCCTGACCCGCCGGCCGGCAGCCGAAGAGTTCACGGAATGGGAGCCGCGCCTCGCCTCGGCGTCCAATAAGTCGGAGGCCGTCGAAGATTTGCTCTGGACCCTTCTCAACTCCCGCGAGTTCGCGTTTAATCACTAAACCATCCCGCTGCCATGAATCCGCCGACCCCTTCCCTCGCCCGCTGCGATGGTATATTGCGACGTGATTTTATTCATCTCGGGCTTCTGACCACGTTGGGCGTCAGCCTCTCGGACGTATTGCGTTGGCAGGCAACCGCCGCTCCGAAGAAACCCCCGGCGAAATCCTGCATCCTTCTTTGGCTTGACGGCGGACCCAGTCATCTCGACACCTTTGATCCTAAACCCGAGGCACCCGCTGAAATCCGCAGCCCGTTCAAAGCGATCCCGACAACCGTCGACGGCATGCAGATTTGCGAACATCTGCCTCTCACGGCAAAGACGATGCGCGACGTCGCGTTGATCCGTTCACTGACTCACGAACTCGGCAATCACGACACCGGCACACGCTTCCTGCTCACTGGCCATCGTCCAACACCTGCGCTGCAACATCCCAGTCTCGGCAGCCTCGTCGCGCTTGAGCATCCGCACAGCGGAGCGATGCCGCCCTACGTCGCGATTCCCAATGATGCGGTCGGCGGAAATTCGGGCGGCGCGCGTTCTGGTTTTCTTCCCGGCGCGTATTCTGCATTTAACGTGGGGAGTGATCCCTCGCGGGTACGCGACCTCAATCCGCCGGAAGGCGTCAGCTTTGCGCGCAGCGACCAGCGACGCGAGATGCTCCGGAGGATGGATGCGTTGAGTCGCGAGGTGGAAGAAGGCCCCGCGACGCGAAACCGCGATGCCTTTTTCAAGCAGGCCTATGGGCTGCTGGCCTCGCCGGAGGCGAAGGCCGCGTTCGATCTCGGTCACGAGAAAGCGGCGACCCGCGAGCGCTATGGTCGTGCGAAGTTGGGCGTCGGTTGCCTGCTCGCCCGACGGCTCATCGAAGCGGGTTCGCGTTTTGTCACCGTCGTGGATACGGGTTGGGACACCCATCAGCAGATTTCAAAGGAACTGCCGGACGCTCGCTTTCCCGGTAGCGGCAAACTGCCCGGTCTTGACCGTGCCTACTCCGCGCTGCTCACGGATCTCCGCGAACGCGGTCTGCTCGATTCCACGCTGGTCGTCTTAATGGGTGAATTCGGTCGCACTCCAAAACTAAACGCCCTCGGCGGGCGCGATCACTGGCCACGCGCGGGGTTTGTCTGTCTCGCCGGCGGCGGCGTCAAAGGCGGTCAAGTGATCGGCGCCACGAATTCGTTCGGGGAATTGCCCGTGGATCGGCCCGTCGGCCCGCCCGACCTCGCTTTCACGATCCTGCGCCTGCTCGGTGTGAATCCAGCAAAGGAACTGATCGCACCGGGCGGGCGTCCGCTGCCCATTCTCGGCGAAGGCAGTTTTATTTCAGAACTCACGTGAGGCGACTTTACCACGCCTACAGTGTCGTCACCGCAATCTTCGGGTTGATGATATCGAACTCCCGTGCGGCGGAGGCGATCCGCGTGCCCATTACGGCCCTGACTTTCAGTCCGGACGGGTCAGCCCTGGTCAGCAACGGGGCGCGGCGGCTGGACGTACGTTCGGCGCAGGACGGCTCGATGACCGGCCAGCTCGCGTGCGATCTGCCCAAGATCACGGCCGCCGCCTTTCAACCCCACGGAAACATCCTCGCGGTGGCCGGTGGCGAACCGGCGGTGAATGGCGAAGTGCGCTTGTTCGATTGGCGAACCCAAAGCGTTTTGCAACGCCTCACGAATCAGAATGATCTTGCCACCAGCGTCAGCTTCAACCGGAACGGCACGCTGCTGGGCGTGGCGAGCGCCGACCACAGCGCCTCCGTGTGGCGGATGGGGTCCGGAGGCGCGAATGTTACCAGGATCTTCACCCTCGCTGGCCACGCTGGGCCCGTGCTAGCCATTGCGTTCAGTCCCACGGATCGGACAGTCGTCACCGCAAGCGCCGACCGCTCGATCAAGGTTTGGTCCACCGAAAACGGGCGTCTGTTGCGCACCTTCAGTCATCATCTTGAGGCCGTTAATGCACTCGCTTTTCGACCGCGGACCGCAGCAGACGATCCGGCCACTCCGCGGGCCTGTGCATCGGCCAGCGACGATCGCACCGTCCGAATTTGGCAACCAGAGATTGGCCGGATGGTACGGATCATTCGCCAACATCGGGCACCCGCGTTCGCGCTCGTCTATGCGCCCGATGGCCGCAGCGTCTTTTCGGCCGGAAGGGAAGGCCGCATCCGGCAGTTTGACGCGGACAGCGACACGCTCCTGACCGAATGGTCCGCCAGTGCCGATTGGATCTATGCCCTTGCTCTGAGTCCCGACGGTTTGAAACTCGCCAGCGGCGACGGGTCGGGCAAGGTGATGCTTCGTGATCTGAGCGGGGATAAATAGGGCACCGTCAAATAGCCGACAACCGATGGAATGTTCCAAGCGCGTCCTGCCGTTGCAGCGTCCGGCGGACTAAAGTCGGCGCTCCGACGCGGTCTATTGAAAATTTATGGGTATTTACTTTTCTGCGATTCGAAGTTAGCCTCAGAGCGAATTGCTATGAGCCATCATCCCCGTTTGCTTCGATCATGCCCAGGCTTTACCCTGATCGAACTTCTCGTCGTTATCGCCATCATCGCGATTCTGGCCGGGATGCTCCTGCCGGCATTGGGCAAGGCCAAGCAACGGGCAACCCGCATCAAGTGTCTCAATAGCATGCGCCAGGTCGGGATCGCTCTCATGATGTACGAAGACGACCAGCGTCGACTCCCGGTCACGGAGAGCCAGGTGGCCGATTTCGCGGCCACTTCGGCACCGCCGTCCTACCTGAAGCTCCTCCGCCCGCTGCTTCAGACCGACAAGGTTTTCGCCTGTCCCGCGGCCAAACCGTCTAAGAACGCCGGGGAAACCCCCACCACCAACAGTATCACCTCATATATGGGCAACGCGGTTGTGATGGGCCGGAAGGTTTCCGACGCCCCCAACCCGTCCGACATCGTTTTCATTCAGGAAACCCTGTGGACCATCAACGTCTGCGCTCTCCGCCCGTGGAAGGTCAGTGCTCCGCAGGTCGACAACCGCTCGTCCGACTACACCTACTGGCACGACAATCTCACCTACGGCTTTGAGCTTTATAGCGTGATCCACTCCGGGGGTGGCAATTTTCTATTCACCGATGGCCATGCGGAATACCGACGCTCCACGCTCCTGCGAAGCCGCGACTTCGGTCTGACACCTGCCGACGATACCCAGAAGACTGTCGCCAACAAAATTTACCGGGCGGCATTTTAGGCACTCCCCTCATGCCCCAGCCCGGAGTGCAAATGCCGCAGAAGTTCGTGAGTACCGTCACGAAGACAAACCAGCTCGCGTACCTTCTTTACGTCCCAAAGGATGACGTCGTGGCACCGTCCGAAAGCGAGCGCGTGGTGGACGCCTTTAAGAAAGCGGGCGTGACCGACATCCAACTCACGGTCTATCCCGATGACGGTCACGATTCGTGGACCCGTGCGTATGCGGAACCGACGCTTTACGATTGGCTGCTCAAGCACCATCGGTGAGCGGCAAAAGGGGAAGGATACACCGGACTGCCTGGCCCCTCAACCGGTGTTGGGAATCCCCGACACCGAGGCAAGGCACCGATTACCAGACCTCAACGCCAAACTCAGCTTGGCAGGGCGAAGGCGGCCCAGCATAGTCCAGAAATCAGAGGCGCCCGTAGCTCAGTTGGATAGAGCATCCGCCTTCTAAGCGGATGGTCGCGCGTTCGAGTCGCGCCGGGCGCACCACCTTTTACCCCAATAAAACCAATGAAAACGGCCGAAATTGGGCACAATAGCGGAAAAGGGGGAATGACCACGATTGCCCGACGTTTGCCACCCAATGCCCGTTAAGTGGCAATTACTGACAACTCCACCACGGCCCACAAAAAGCCCGCCGCGGTGTCCCGGGCGGGCTTGAGCGAAATGGCAGACGCGCCAGACTTAGGATTTGGATTTCCGCGGTTTCAGGGGGGTGCATTGCGTTTCAAAAAAGTTGATTAAGAGCCTGTTTTTATTGAGTGAAGTGCACTTAGTTATGCCCAAAGGACTAGTCCCCTCCGTCGTCCGCCTCGCCAGGAATCGGTCGCCTACTTCGAGAGAGTGGGTCGGCAGTTGGTTCGGTCAACGCCGGCGGGTCCGAGCATTTCTGCACGACGGAAACGAATACCGCGAAGCATCGAACGTTGTCTTGGTGCAATCCTCCCGACCCCCTAGCCTGCGCTCGACCTCTCCCTTCCGATCAACGCCATGTTCGAACAAGCCTTCAAAAACATCGACGACGTCCTCTGGAAAGACGCCGTTTCACCAGCGAACTCGATTACACCGAGCAGACGTCCTGGCTGCTCTTCCTGAAATACCTCGACGCCCTCGAACACGATAAAGCCACCGAAGCCGCCCTCGACGGCAAGAAATACACCCACATCCTCGACAAACCCTACCGCTGGGAAACGTGGGCGGCGCCCCGTATTGCCGGTGCCACCGTGAGCTCGTCGAACGGCAAGATTGATCACAACACCGCCCTCACCGGCGACGACCTCATCGCCTTCGTTAACGGCAAGCTCTTCCCCTACCTGCACGGCTTCAAGGCCAAGGCCACCGGCCCGAACACCATCGAATACAAGATCGGCGAAATCTTCGGCGAGATAAAGAACCGCATCCAGAGCGGCTACAACCTGCGCGAGATCATCGACCACATCGACGAACTCCGCTT
>CAMAUY010000023.1 GCA_945861565.1 Akkermansia muciniphila | reverse complement strand
CACAGTCTGCGCGGAAATAGCGCTGCGTGCCCGAGTTGGGAAGTGCCCCGAAGGCGGTCTTGGACTGGAGTGGTAGCGCGCGGCGCATTCGTGTTCGATACAGCATATATAACATATGCAAGCGAAAAAATGCACAGTAGAGAGCTTTTCTCTCATTTTCAGATTCCTATCCGCGGATCAGGGCGGCGACAGAGAATTTGGCACAAGGCGCACTCCTGCAGCTCTGTCGCCCCGGCCGGGGATTACGTTTTGTTCGAACGTCATCCCCACGGCTCGCGCCGTGGGATACGGTCTGCCGCCGCTCCGCGGCTTTTCTAAATGCCGATTGTCCATCGGGGACACACGCGCCAAAAAATGGCGAAACTCCAGTCAGCGGCTGGAAGCCGCTGCCACTTCGGCAGATTCCCCTCATCCAGGGGCGGCGGTGCCGTCAGCTTTATCCGCGAGACACGCCTGGAGAAATTCGTTGAGATCCGGGAGTTCCCGGGAAAAATCCACGGTGTGCTGCTTGGGGTACTCACGCCACGTTACCTTCAGCCCGGCTTGCTGAAGAAACCGGATTTGCTTCCGAGTGGGCTCGATGTTGAGCAGGGGATCCTGCGTTCCGTGCGTGACCAGAATCGGAATGGAGGGTGCGCCAGACTTCCAATCCTTGACGAGAGACTCCGGATCATACACGTAGCCGCTGATGCCCACCAACCCAGCGAGGGGACGGCTGTACCGCAATCCGGCATCCAGGGTCATTACACATCCCTGAGAAAATCCCAGGAGCACCGTCTGCTCGGACGGGAATCCCGACGCCCGCGTCTGATCGAGCAATTCATGGAGGAGGGCGCGACTGCGACGGATTCCAACCCCCTGGTCACCCTCCAAATCATACCACGAAAAGCCGCCATGATAGTCGTCCGGAGCATTCACCAGCAGGGTGTTAAGCCAGGGCAACCGGAGTTCATCCGGCAGCCAATCCCACCCCCGTAGACTGTCCCCGAGGCCATGGAGGACGACGACGAGGCGCCGCGACACAGGGTCCGCGGCAGGCACGAGAAGCGAATGGAGAGTCGGCATGGAGAAATCTAATTCACAGGAGGATTCCGTTGATCACTTGGGATTCTTCCACACCACTCAACCGCGCATCAAGTCCCTGGAATTTGTGAGTAAAACGGGCGTGATCGATGCCCAACAAATGGAGCATGGTGGCGTGAACATCGTGAACGGAGACGACGCTTTCCACTGCGGCGTAGCCGAACTCATCGGTTGCGCCGTAACGGATGCCGGGCTTGATTCCACCGCCGGCCAGCCAGATGGAGAAACCCTTGTTGTGATGGTCGCGACCGGGCGCGCCTTTGTTGGTCTGGGCCATCGGTGTGCGCCCGAATTCGCCGGCCCACACGACCAGTGTTTCATCGAGCATGCCGCGCTCGCGGAGGTCGGTCACCAGTGCGGCGCAGGCGCGATCGGTTTCGCGGGCTTTCTCTGGAAAGAATTCCCGCAAGCCGTTGTGATGGTCCCAATCCCGGTGATAAAGCTGGATGAAACGGACGCCTCGCTCGGCTAGTCGCCGGGCGAGAAGACAGTTCGAAGCGAAGGACCCATCGCCGGGCGTGCAGCCATAATGGTCGCGGACATTTTGTGGTTCGGCGGTCGTGTCCATCAAGCCTGGCACGCTGGTCTGCATTTGGAAGGCCATCTCGTACTGAGCGATGCGCGTGGCAATTTCCGGATCATCGACGGCTTCATTGTGACGCCGGTTGAGTGCGTTCACAGCTTGCACGACATCACCCTCCTGCTCGCGCGTGACGCCGGGGGGGTTGGTGAGATAAAGGACCGGATCGCCCTGGCCGCGAAGTTGAACGCCTTGGAAACGACTCGGCAGAAAGCCGGCGGACCATTGGCGGGTGGCGATCGGTTGCGGGGACCGTCCGCCCCCCTGCGAAACCAACACCAGAAAGCCCGGCAAATCCGCCGCGTCACTCCCCAGACCGTAGGTGATCCACGAACCCATCGAGGGCCAGCCAACGATTTGTGAGCCGGTGTTCATGAAGGTATGCGCCGGGTCATGATTGATGGCGTCGGTAGTCATCGAGCGGATGATGCAAAGCTCGTCCGCGATGCCGCCCACGTGCGGGAATAATTCAGTCATCTCCGCGCCACAACGGCCGAATCGCTTGAAGGGCGTCTGGGGTCCCCAGCAAACCAATTTTTGACCTTGGAGCTGCGCGAGCTGTTGTCCCGCCGTAAAACTCTCCGGCATCGGCTGTCCGTCCATCTCCGCCAGCTTGGGTTTAAAGTCAAACGATTCGAGGTGTGACGGTCCGCCTGCCATCGTCAGCCAGATCACCCGCTTTACCTTGGCTCGATGATGGGGCGGTTGAATCGCACCGGACGAGAAATTGCCGGCGTTGGCCGCGGCCGCGGAGGTCCGGAAAAAGTCTGGATTCAACAAGGACGCCAGTGCCGCGGAACCGAGTGACCGACCGGCACGACCGAGGAATACGCGACGGGTCTGCTGTTGGAGTGAGAGTTGGCGCAATTCACCGGCGATATTCATGGCTCAGGAACGCGTGATCGTTTCATGAAGATTCAACAGGGCGCGAGCCACGTTGGTCCAGGCAGCAAGTTCGGCGGCATCGAGGTCGGCGGGGGGCGGGGTCTCGCCCACTTGCAAATAAGCCGCCGCCGCGAATCGATCCTGCTGATATTGCCCGCGGTGTTTGTCGAGTAACCGGCGGAGCGTGGCGATCTCGTCCGGCTGCGCCGTGCGGGAGAGGGCCTGCCGCCACGCCCAGGTGATGCGGGCGGCGGCGTCACCGCTGCACTCGCGCAAAATGCGCATGGCAAACGCGCGGGCCGCCTCCACATAGGTTGGGTCGTGAAGCAGAGCGAGGGCCTGCTGAGGAATATTCGACCGGCCTCGGTCCGCAGCGCATTCCTCACGGCTGGGCGCATCGAAGGCGACCATGCTGGGATGTAGAAACGTGCGCTGCCACCACGTGTAGAGTCCACGCCGATACTGATTCGCCCCCGTACTCCTATCGTACTTGCGCGTCGGGAAATTCAGATTCTCCCAATAGCCGTCCGGCTGATACGGTTTGGCGCTCGGTCCACCGATGGTCGAATCAAGCAAGCCGGCAAGCGACAGCGCGTTGTCGCGGACAAGTTCAGCCTCGAATCTCCAGCGACCCTGCCGGGCCAGCAGCCGGTTGTCCGAATCCTGTTCGAGCAACTCACGCGTTGGAATTGAGGTCTGGCGATACGTGGCGCTTGTGACAAGGAGGCGGACCATGTGCTTCAGATCCCAGCCGCTGTCCATGAATTCGCAGGCAAGCCAGTCGAGGAGTGCCTGATTCGGCGGAACTTCACCCTGCGCTCCGAGATCGTCCAGCACCTTCGACAGGCCGATGCCGAAGAACTGCTTCCACAATCGATTCATCACAACGCGGGCCGTCAGCGGGTTGTCACGGGACACAAGCCAGTTGGCGAGGTCGAGACGGTTGAGGCGCGGGGAGGATGCGTTACGAGCTGCCGTCACCCAGAATGCCGGCAGCGCTGGATCCACGATTTCGCCCGTCTCAATCATCCAATTGCCTCGCGGCAAAATGCGAACCGTGCGCGGCTCACTCGCTCGTTCCGTGATCAGCGTTCGCGGCACCGTGACTTCGAAATCGGCCCGGGCCTTCTTGGCGTCAGCCAGACGTTTCCGCAAGTCAGCGAGTTCCGGCGACGACTCATTCAACTCCGAGAAGCGATTCTCCTGCTGGCGTCGCGCAACCTCCTGCTCGTGCCGGGCGAGTTCGGACGCCTGCGCTTCGTTGGGGACAAACATGCCCTCTTCGCGCCGACCGATAGACGCCTCCTTCACATCGGCAAAGATCGCGCCGAGCGAATAGAAGTCGCGCATTGTGATCGGATCGAACTTGTGATCGTGGCATTGCGCGCAACCCAGCGTCTGACCCAGCCATACCGCGCCGACAGCGCGGACACGATCCGTTAGCTGGCGGGCCTCGTAGTCTTTCGGCTGGGCGCCGCCTTCCTCGGTGGTCCGGAGCAGCCGGTTGAAGCCCGACGCCACTTTTTGCCCAATCGTCGGGTCCGGCAACAGATCGCCGGCGAGTTGCTCCCGTGTGAAGCGATCAAACGGCATGTTCTGATTGAACGATCGAATGACGTAGTCGCGATACGGCCAGATGTTGCGGGGCGTGTCGGAATGATAGCCAATGGTGTCCGCGAACCGCACGACATCCAACCATCCAATGGCCATCCGCTCTCCATAGTTGGGTGATGCCATCAAGCGATCGACTCTTCGATCGTACCCGGCGGGAAAACTCACTCGCTCGAACTCGGCGACTTCCTCCGGCTTGGGCGGCAGCCCAACGAGATCGAAATGCAACCGTCGGGCGAGCACGAACCGGTTCGCCTCCGGGGACAGTTTTAGGCCGTGCTCGATCAATCGGCTTTGCACCAGATAATCAATCGGGTTCTCACCCGCTGGAATTGAGGCTTTCCTGGGCGCCGCATAAGCCCAATGGCCGCGGTGTTCTGCGCCCTCGGCAAACGAGCGTTTCTGAAAGTCCACCTTGGGTGCCGCGAAGGCGACCGAAGCCAACGCCAGAACACAGTACCGCAGCAGCAGAAGCCGCAGCCAGTGCGGGTCAGGTCGCAAACGGAACACTTTCATTCAAGGGTACGGCGTCACTGTGGACGGATCGGGAATCAAAATCCAACACCATGTCCATGGCGTCAGGGCTTGCTGCGAAGCTCAGGAAGAATTACGTCGCGAATCGCATGATGTGAGATCATGTGGCTCGGCGCGGTTTCGTCGATTTCCAGACGGAACGAGCCGCGATCAAACTCTTTGAGTGCGGCTTTCACGCGTTGTTCGGTGTCTCGCATTGCCTCCCCGTAGCCCATACCCGTCGCCTTCGCGTCGTGCTGTTGCTCACCAAAACAACAATCGTCCCGACGCACGAGGATCTGCACCTGCCGGCGGCCACGACCCTGCGACCCCAGGATATAAAGGTCTGGATAACCGGCGATACGATAAAAGGATTCTTCGAACTGTTCGCGATCCCCGACCGACCCCCCCGTCCGAAGCGACAGAGGGATCGATCCCGCCACCGGAAAACTGGTGCGAATCCTCGGGTCAATCGCGGCGTAAATGGTTGTCGTCCACCCGCCGCCCGAAAGCCCGGTCATGTGAAACGCGCGATACTTGGGGAACCGACCGGAGCGGTGGTTTGTTTTGAGGTAATTCAGGCTGATGGCCGTCGGTTCCAAAAAGTACTTCATCGGGCTCCCCGGAGTGCTCAATTGGAATAGTGCGTCGTGACCACCCGTGCAATCGCCCGGGCGCATGTGCGGCATGAAAACACCCAGCACGCCATACCCCTCGCGCAAGAGCGCCCGAATGGTTCGTTGCAGTCCATAGCCGACGTCGTTCGGCGAAGGATCGTCGTCCAACGTGCAGGCATGGCCGTGATGAACAATCACCAATTCGCGATTGGGATGTTGGGGGATGAAGTGATACGCAACGCCTTGCAAGCCGGGTGCCATGTCGACGCGGAATTCATCCACCCGTGCGAGGTGATCGAGATGCTGCACCGGGCTAACCACATCGGTTACGACCGTTGGGAAACGTCGAGTCGGAAATCCTTCCGAGCCCCAGATATATTGAATCAGCGCGGATCGTTTCGCGATAGCATCCCGTGCGGAATGGATTGTGATCGCTCGATCGTCGAGCAATGGGGCAGCCCGACCGCGAAGGGCGGATACACTAACGGCGATGATCGCGAGCAGACCGAGTGATGAAAAGCGGGTGGATGTCATCTTTTTGATACTCTATCGGGAAATTGGGCCAGACCAAGCACGGTGGCAATCACACAATCCCGCTGGCACACCTCCCGCGTGCATTTCCTTCTCCTCCGTCGATGGTTGAACAATCTCCGACGGACTCCCGCCCCGGCGCTGCTTCTTGTGGCGTAGTCCCGAGGCGCGGAGCGCCCTGGAGATTGGCCATATTTTCACGTATGTCCCGGAGGGACGATCGACATTAGCCCGGCGTTTCAACGCCGGGTTCTTGGACAAACCCAGCAAGTCCCGAAGGGACGGATGAAAATCAAACCTACGACGGGAGACACCGTTCCTTGTGCATGAACATGTGATGGAAATAGAAATTTAGGTAGGACAACGCGCCGACACCCAGCCGTCCCTTCGGGACTCGCGCAACCCGATCCAATGTTCCCGGCGTTGAAACGCCGGGCTATTCTCACGATGTCCCTCCGGGACAATCAGAAAATGGCCAATCTGCAGGGCAATCCTCCGTGTTGCTTCGGGGGCGATCGAGTTTCACTTGTCTAAGTGCGGCTGGAAGATCATGCTTATGCGCAGGGTTATCGATAATCTGTCATTTCCAGGTCACCTCGCCGGCGCGCGGGTGGGAATCAGTTATCAGTCGTCAGTGATGAGGTATTATGAAAAACCAACGAGAATCACAAATTGCGTCACGGATGGATCGCAAACAGGCCGATGACCACCGTGAGTCCGCCTTCACTCTAATCGAACTGCTGGTCGTCATTGCGATCATCGCGATTCTGGCCGGGATGCTTCTGCCCGCCCTCTCACGCGCGAAGGATCGTGCTCAAATGACGCTCGATCTCAACAACGTGAAACAGATTCTTTTGGCCAATCATCTCTATGCTAATGACAATGGTGACAACTGTGCGCACCCAACATGGGGTGGCGACCTTTCGGGTCCGGATGGATGGGTTTATGCGACACGGAATAACGGTCGGATTCCCGGCGGTCCCGCCGCGCCAACGGCTGCAACGGGCAAGGATGTCAATTCGGTTCAGTTCAGCAATCAGCTCGCCTTTTTCAAGATCAGCCAATTGGGGCCATTCTTGACGACCCACCGAATCTGCTGGTGTCCAAAGGATGTCGCGACGCGCGGGAGTGGAAAGCTCCAATCGCTATGGCTTGCCCGCCCGTTGAAACTGACTTCCTATTGCTGGAATGGGACCATCGGGGGGTACAATAACATTGGCCAGCCCAATTTAAGCCCCGAAGGCAAGACGTATAAATTGAGCGACTTTCTTGCGACCGATTGGCTGATGTGGGAGCAGAATGAACTCGACGCCCTCAACTTCAACGATGCGGGCAACGTCCCGCCGCCAGGCAATGCGGGGAACGGAGTCTCGATCCGCCACGCCGGTAACGCGGCGTGGTTCAATCTTTCGAACCCGAACGGCCAAAGCTCGATCAACAATCTCCCTGGCAGTGCCGTGGTGGGAACGTTTGGAGGAGCGGCCTCCCAGGTTAAGTGGAACTACTCGTGGCAGTTGATCAATAAACTTCCGCTGCCAAACGAGATCTTCAACGGCCCGATCTACCGGAAGTAGAGCGGGAAACACTACGGATAACTGCCGGTCTTGAGGGAAACGGTGGTATTTTCCGACAGCCAAACGGCATCCCGGGTGGAGTCTCCCGCCGCTCCCAAAGGCAATGCCAGGACGGGGGTGCCATTCCGAACCGGCGGCTTGATTTTCGAGCCGATCCACTTGTGGATTTCAGAGTGGCCGTCCGCGAACGAAAAACCACAGGCCCCGTTGTGATACGAAGCCGGGACATCCACAATGAAAGCGCCCTTGCCGTCCGGCGGGCACATCTGAACGCCAAACGCAGGGTCGTTGATGCTGTCGGGATGTTCATCGACCAGGACCCATGTTTTAACCGGGTTCACGATTTCGGTCATCTTGCCATAGATTCGCCAGGCACCGGCCGGCAGCCAAGTGCCGTCGTCGAAAACCTGACTCATCGAGTTGCTGCGAACTCGCGGCAATTTCAGGCCCGCTGTCGTCTTCACGGTGACGCGGTCGGAGGGACATTTCCAGATCGCAGTGCTGTTACCCATGTAGGGCATCATCGGACTCTTGGCGACATCGACCTTGGTGTCCCAATTAGCGGCGGCGCTCGTGTAGTCCACCCATCCCTTCACCCAAACGACGCGATTCCCAAGAGGAATGTCACGGGCGAGCAGCAGTAGATCCCTGGAGTCGTCGGCATACAAACGCCAGCCCAACATCATTTGCCGCAAGTTGTTCAAGCAGCCGATGCCCTGGGCCTTGGACTTGGCTTTGCCCAACGCGGGCAAGAGCATCCCTGCCAAAATCGCGATGATCGCGATTACTACCAGGAGCTCGATCAAGGTGAACCCGCGCGGGCGATGGGCCGCAGACCGGGCCCGGCGATTGTCTTGGGACGATTGCATAATATTCTAATTAATAAGGACTTGCTTTGATGCGCCGCAGTTAAACGGGCGCGGTTTTCAAGGAAATTATAAGGTCAACCTATTTTCGATGTTGCGATGCGTCAATGAGGAACTTTTCGACGCGTTCCATTGGGTGTAGGACAAAAATCTGATTCCGTTCGAGGAACACCCTTATTTCGCAGCTTTGCCTTCGGCCGACGTACTCTTCTTTTCCGCCTTCGCTTCCGCTTTGTCCCCCTTCTCGATCGCCTTCTTCTTCGGACGCTCGAGGTCAAACTTGGCGGCCGTGATCACTTCCTGGCCGGCTTTGTTCTTGTGCAGTTTCCCGTGGGCATAGTCGCCCGGTTTCACGTCTCCCAGGGCCGCCGGTTTGCCAAGACGCGCCAACTCGGACTTGGAGTCGAGGTGAATCACTCGGGTGCCCTCCTGTTTTTTGAGCGAGACCGTCATCGCCGTTTTATTGATCGCACTCACTTCCCCCCAAAAGGGATACCAATCCTTCTTGGCTTTCTTGGCTTTCGTCGTCGCATCCTCCGTGGCAGCGGCGGGGGTCTCTGCCTTCTTTGCAGGAGCCTTGGTGGTATTTGTGGCGGTCTGACCGAGGGCCGAACTGAACGTGAGAGTGGCCGCTAGAAGCGCGAGACCCGTGAACTTAAGCAGGTGATTCATGTGATGGTAATAAGCTGTCGATGCGTTGCGCCGAGGAGGTCATCGAAGCCTTTTTCTGACCGATTCCCCGGGTGCCTGAACCGGAACGGCAGCGCATTTAAGCCGGTTTGGCAACTTCTGTTTGAGTTGTCTGTCCGATTTGCTGGCCAACCAAGAATGGTCGTGGTACTTGATGCCCTCCTACTTTTCACCGCTATGAAATACATGCCGTTTCGTGCAGGCGCCGTCACACTCGCGCTGATTCTTTTTCCTGCAGTGCTGGGCGCAGCGACTGCACCGCCTTCACCCGGAAGCAAGGCTGCGAATGCGTCGCACTTCACCTTGGGTACGTCCGGCGGTGCGGCCGTCAAGGTTGCGAATGGGTTCAAGCTGGAAATGCTCTACACGGTGCCCAAGGACACCCAGGGGTCCTGGGTAGCGATGTGTTTGGATTCGAAGGGGCGCTTGATCGTTTCGGATCAAAATGGGGCGTTGCACCGGGCGACCCTTCCCCCCCTCACCGGCGGGCCGGTGACGGTGGAGAAAATTGCGGTCGACATCGGGGAAGCCCACGGGTTGCTCTACGCATTTGATAGTCTGTACGTCGCCGTCAACGAGGGGAAACGCACCCACGGCCTCTATCGCGTCCGCGACACCAATAACGACGATGTGTTCGACAAGGTGGAGTTGCTCCGGGAGCTCAAAGCCGGCGGTGAGCACGGTGTCCATTCCCTCGTGTTGTCGCCGGACGGCAAGTCCATCTTCGTCGTGGTCGGCAACCAAAGCGAGTTGACCGCAGTCGATTCATCGAGAGTGCCCATGATCTGGGGCGAGGACAGCCTCTTGCCGCGCCTGCCGACCGGGTTCATGGATAATTCGTATGCGCCGCAGGGGTGGATCGCCCGGACAGACCCCGATGGACGCAAATGGGAACTGGTTTGCATGGGCCTGCGGAATGAGTTCGATGTGGCCTTCAATCGCGAAGGGGAACTGTTCACTTACGACGCGGACATGGAATGGGACATTGGCGCGCCATGGTATCGCCCCACCCGTGTCAATCACGTCATCAGCGGTGCCGAATACGGATTTCGCAATGGCGATGGCAAATGGCCCGACTACTTCATCGACAGCCTGGGTGCGGCGGTGAACATCGGCCCCGGGTCACCCACCGGGATTGGCTTTGGTTATGGTGCGAAGTTCCCAGCCAAGTATCAAAATGCCCTGTTTCTGGCGGATTGGAGCTTTGGAAAACTCCGGGCGGTGCATTTGCGTCCTGACGGAGCGACCTACACCGGCGAATCGGAAGAGTTCATTAGCGGGCAACCGTTCCCGGTGACGGATTTCATTACTAATCCGCGCGACGGCGCGATGTATCTCGCCGTGGGAGGCCGGGGCACGCAATCGGCCTTATATCGGGTAACCTACACCGGGTCGGAATCCACGGGACCGGCCGGCCCCGATCCGCGGTTGCAGGCACGTCGGGATCTGCGTCATCGGCTGGAGGACTTCCATGGGCATGCGGACCCGGACGCGGTGGCAACCGTGTGGCCGTATCTGGGAGATGCCGACCGATCGATCCGGTTCGCGGCCCGCACTGCCCTCGAATGGCAGAAACCGGCCGATTGGCGCGAACGGGCACTGAGCGAAAAGGACCCCCGCAAGGCCATTGCGGCTCTCGTGGCTCTGATCCGTCTCAGCGGACGCGACGAAATTCACCGCAAAACCAACCACCCACCGGTTGATCCCGCGCTGGCGCATCGGATTCTGGACGCACTGGATGGAATCGACGGGTCCAAGCTGGCCCCGGGCGATCGCGTGGACCTTCTGCGTGCGTGGTCGCTCGCGTTTATTCGCCTGGGCCGCCCCGACGACGCCACCCAGCAACGGCTGGTGGCGAAGTTTGAACCGATGTTTCCCGTCCGACATCGTGAGACGGACCTAGTGCTTTCCCAGATTCTTGCGTATCTGCAAGCGCCCGGAGCCACGTCAAAGCTGGTGGCTGCCCTGCGCACAGCACCCACCCAGGAAGAGCAGATCGATTATGTCTCCGCGCTGCGGGTTTTAAAGACGGGTTGGACGCAGCCCTTGCGGGAGGAGTATTTCGGGTGGTTCCAGAAGGCGGCCGGCTATCGCGGAGGAAACACGTTTGCGAGTTCGATCGCGACGATGAAGAAGCGTGCGGTGGAGAATCTTCCCGAGGCGGACAAGGCTGCGTTGGGTTCGATTCTGAGTGCGAAAATCGAAAAAAAGAGCCCACGTGACACTCTGGCCGCGCGATCGTTTGTTAAGGAATGGACGGTTAATGAGCTCACGCCTCTGGTGGAGAATGGTCTGAAAGGCGTACGGAACCTTGAACGCGGTCGGCTGTTATACGGCGACGTCGCGTGCGCTGCGTGTCACCGGTTCAGCCAGGAAGGAGGATCCATGGGCCCCGAGCTGACCGGTGTCGTGGGCCGATTCAGTGTTCACGATGTTCTCGAGGCCATCCTCGAACCCAACAAGGTCATCAGCGATCAGTATGAAGCCATCGTCGTCATCAAAAAGAACGGGGACGTCCTCTCGGGGCGCATTGCCAATTTGGGCGGCGAGAATCTCAACTTGGTGGAGGACATGTTCGACCCGGGAAACATGACCAACATCAAACGGGTCGACATCGAATCGATCGCCCCTTCGAAAGTGTCAATGATGCCCGAGGGATTGTTGAACAGTTTAAAGGCGGACGAGATTTCCGATTTGATTGCCTATCTCTTTGCGCGCGGTGATCTCTCCCACAAGAATTGACCCTTTCATCGACCGCATGAGAGTGAGCGGATGCGGCGAAATTGCGCCCCCCGCCATCGATACGCATCGATACGCATCGATGCGAATGGCTATTGGTAAATTTCCAACTTGAGATAATTCGCGCGTTAGGGCACAAAGAGCCCCGGCGGTGCGGAGCCGCCATGCTCTTTCAAAATTTCCCTGCCGGGTTCGTGTATCCGGGACAACGTCCTTCGACCTTACGACAAATTCGGGAGCGTAAAAGCGGTTCCAAAATCACCGCCGCCAGGCCTTTACTGGAAGGCGAACGTGGTCCGCTGTTCCCACCTAAGTTCCTTCGGTAGAAGGGACCTGTCTCGAACGGCCATGGCGGGGATTTTTTTGCCTTAAGATTCCCCAGGCCCTTCCGATCAACGGGCGCGTGACACGATGCTCATTCCGTTTGTGAAGGCAGCCCATTTTTCCCATTGAGATGCCCCGTGCGGCATTGGCCTGTAAGCCGCAACCAATCTCACCCTTGCACACTCGCTTGACAATTCTCTCAGACGTAGCTACGAGGCGTATCTATGGTTATCGCAAAGATCTTTCGACACGGCGGAAGCCAGGCTGTCCGCTTGCCAAAGCTGTTTCGATTTGAAGGAACCGAAGTCGAAGTGGAACGTCGTGGCGACGAAGTGGTTTTGCGGCCCCACGCCCGTCCGAGGCCGCGCACCCTGAAAGATCTGGCATCTCAGATGAAGGCCGCGCACCCCTGCGGCGCGGAATTTCCGGACATTCCACGAGCTAGCACTCGTCAGCAACAGAGCCGGGATCTGAACCTGGATGCCAAGGGATGACCTACTTCCTGGATACGTGCGTTTGTGTATCGCTGATTCGGGGCCGTAGTACCACGCGTTCCCTTCCGGAAGTGGCAGATTGCGTGGTTTCCGTCATCTCAGCCGCAGAATTGGAGATCGGCATTCTTCGCTCGTCCCGCCAGATCCAACAACGTCAGGCGGTGAATCATCTTCTGGAATTCCTCCGCGTTCTGTCCTTTGAAATATCAGCCGTTGCGGAGTACGGAAGGATTCGGCACGCCTTGGAGCAACAGGGAACACCCATTGGTGCTCTGGACCTTCTGATAGCCGCACACGCCACCAGCCTGAATGCGGCCGTCGTGACTGGAAACGTTCGAGAGTTCCGAAGAGTGCCGGGACTCAAAGTTGTGCCGTGGCTT
Source organism: Akkermansia muciniphila (assembly GCA_945861565.1). Lineage (GTDB taxonomy): Bacteria > Verrucomicrobiota > Verrucomicrobiia > Limisphaerales > UBA9464 > SIBK01. The sequence goes on along the minus strand of CAMAUY010000023.1, from coordinate 44,677 downwards.
TGACCTTGCAGAGCCGCGGCCATTTCTTCCCTAAACCTGCACTCGATGTCTCAGCCGGAATTCTTCGACCGACCGCCTTCCGGCCCAGACGCGTTGCCCGCCCCCCAGTCGGGCGCCGCCTCGCCTCAACCCGCCGCAAGCTTCGCCTCCGCACCTCTCGCCGCTCGCATGCGGCCCCGAACGCTCGACGAGTACTGCGGGCAGACTCATATTCTCGGCCCCGGTCAGCTCCTCCGGCGCGCCATCGAGGCCGATCGTATCCAATCACTCATTTTCTTCGGCCCTCCCGGCACCGGCAAAACCTCGCTCGCGCAAATCATCGCCAACCACACCCGCGCCCGGTTCGAGCGCTTGAGCGGTGTCGAATCGAACGTGGCGGACATGCGCCGTGTTCTCGCGGGTGCCGCCAACCGACTATCCAATACCGGCCAGCCCACGATACTTTTCATCGACGAAATTCACCGCTTCAACAAATCCCAGCAGGACATCCTCTTGCCGGATGTCGAAAGCGGTGTCGTCAAACTCGTCGGAGCAACGACTCATAATCCGTTCTTTTTCGTCAATTCACCGCTGGTTTCCCGCTCGCAGATCTTCGAACTAAAACCCCTCACGGAACCGGAACTGCGACAACTCCTCGAACGAGCACTCGCCGACTCGGGACGCGGACTCGGTCACATCAAAATTGTTGCCGATTCAGCGGCGATCGAACATCTCGCCCGGGTCTCCGATGGCGACGCTCGCAAAGCGCTCAACTCGCTGGAAATCGCCGCTCTCACGACACCCCCGGCGCCGGATGGCGCGATCTACCTGGATCTCGCCGTGGCAGAACAATGCATTCAAAAGAAAGCCGTCGTGTATGACGGCGACGGCGATGCCCACTATGACACGATTAGCGCCTTCATCAAGTCGATGCGCGGGTCGGACCCGGACGCGACGATGTACTGGCTGGCGAAGATGATTCATGCGGGGGAGGATCCGAGGTTTATTGCCCGGCGCATCGTGGTGCAGGCGGCGGAGGATGTCGGCCTGGCGGATCCCATGGCCCTGGTGTTGGCGCAGGCCGCGGCCGAAGCCGCAGAATTCATTGGCTGGCCCGAAGCACGCATTCCCATCGCGGAGGCCGCGCTCTACATCGCCACCGCCAATAAAAGCAACTCCGTGATCAAGGCCATTGACGCCGCCTTGGAGGATGTCCGCAGCGGCCGGACCCTGGCAGTCCCGGCGGCACTCCGCGACGGACACTACGCGGGTTCAAAAAAGTTGGGCCACGGCGTCGGATACCAATACGCCCACGATCATCCCGGGCATTTTGTACCACAGGATCACCTCGGGGCATCGCGTCGATTTTATGTACCCACCGAACAGGGTATCGAAAAAAAAATCAAGGAACGCGTCGACCGCTGGCGTCAGCTTGCCGCGGATCAATCCGCCTCGATGACTTCTGAAACCAACCCCGGCACCACTCCTTCCCCGCGTTGAATCCTGCCTCCGGCAGGGTCACCCTCCGGCGAAGGCCGGAACGAGGCTTACCTCATCACCTTCGCGCAGGGGAGTATTGGCGTTTTGGAGGAAGCGGATGTCTTCCTGATTTACGAAGACAAGAACGCTGCCGCGCACATTTCCGTCGGCATCCAGGAGTCGCTCGCGAATACCGTTGAACCGTTGGTGTAATTCATGAATGGCAGTAGCCACGGTGCCCGGGGCTACGGTCACGGTCTCTTGATTGCCACAAAACCGGCGCAGTGTCGGAGGGATGGAGATCTGGATCATACGCTGTCCTTGCACTGTCCTCCTAAGCGGTGGCCGCCTCCGGTTTGTCCTTCGCCAGCAGGGCTTCAAATTCCCGCAGACTGGGGCGGATCTCACGCGTCTCGCCCACATGGCCCACGACCGCATCCAGCGTCTTCAATCCATTGCCCGTGACGCAAAGAACGGCACTCGAGTCCTGCGGTATCCTGCCCTGGGCAATCAGTTTTTTCGCGACACCTACCGTCACCCCGCCGGCGGTCTCCGCAAATATACCCTCAGTCTCCGCCAGCAACCGGATGCCGTCGCGGATTTCATCGTCGGTGACATCCTCTCCGTGTCCTCCGGTCTCCTTCATCACGCGCAGGGCGTAAAAACCATCCGCGGGCGTACCGATGGCCAGGGATTTGGCGATGGTGTTCGGCTTCTGCGGCTTGAAAAAGTCGAGACCGGCCTTTTGCGCCTGTGTGATCGGATTGCACCCGGTCGCCTGGGCTCCGTGGATCTTCCACTTCGATCCGGAGGATAGGCCCATCTTCGAAAATTCCTGGTAACTCTTGTGAATCTTGGTCAACAACGACCCGGAGGCCATGCAGACGACGGTATGTTCGGGAACGCGCCATCCCAACTGTTCCTGGATCTCAAAGCCCATGCTCTTCGATCCTTCGGCGTAGTAGGGCCTCATATTCACATTGACGAAAGCCCAGTTATATTTGCCCGCAATTTCCGCACACAGACGGTTCACTTCGTCATAGTGACCCCGGATACCAATGACCGTGGCACCGTAGACGAGCGAGTTCACGACCTTGCCCAATTCAAGATCGGACGGAATGAAAACGAAACATTCGAGACCCGCCGCTGCCGCATTGGCGGCGACGGAGTTGGCCAGATTGCCGGTCGAGGCGCAGGCGACCGTCTTGAATCCGAGCTCAACGGAGCGACTGAGCGCCACGCTCACGACACGATCCTTGAACGACAGGGTCGGATAATTGACCGCGTCGTTTTTTACGTACAACTCCCGAATACCGAGCGCCCGGGCGAGACGGTCTGCCTTGACCAAGGGGGTAAAGCCGACCTGAGTGCCGACGGTCGGCTCACCGGCCACCGGCAGCAGCTCGCGATAGCGCCACATTGTCTGGGGACGTCTGGCAATCGCGTCCCGGGTCAAGGAACGGCGGATGCGGTCGTAGTCATAGGCAACTTCGAGGGGGCCGAAGTCGAACTCGCAGACGTGAGTGGCCGTGAGCGGGTATTCCCGGCCGCATTCGCGGCATTTCAGGGCCTTCATGAAACCATTCTGACTCATGTAATTCGTGCGTTTCACCGGATTGGGGCAATAATAAGCCCCTTCCCGCGGGATGAGAAGAGGGTGAAAACGCAGTCGACCCTTCTCATCTGCGCCAGACCCGCACCCGCGGGCCCAACCTGGATTTGGCACCTGGTCGTCGAACGGTCGGTTCAACCGGTTGCCGTGGCTTCATCGGGCCAGTCCCTCTGCCACTCTGGATGAGTGTCCCTGTCACCAGGAACGACCGCCTATATGGCGAAGGATCCGACCGAGGTCAACTGGTTTTGAAAAGAGAACTCGCAAATGAGGGGAATCCGTCCTTGCCTGCATCCAGGGTCAAAAGACATGCTCTCCGACCTTTTACAAGTATGGCTGAACTTAATGGAAATCTGCTGATCGCCCAGTCGGGAGGGCCGACCGCCGTCATCAACGCATCCGTCGCCGGAGTGATCCTGGAGGCAGGACGCCACGAGTGCATCGAAGAAATCTATGGGGGGCTCAACGGAATCCTTGGGATTCTGAATGAGGATCTCATCGATTTGAATGACGAACTGCAAAAGAGCATCGAGGGGTTGAAATACACCCCGGCTGCTGCTCTCGGCACGTGTCGCTACAAGCTGGATTTTAAGAAAAAGCCCGAAAAAGCCGCCCAGGATATGGCCCGCCTGTTCGAGGTCTTCCAGGCCCACAACATCCGTTACTTCTTCTACGCCGGCGGCAATGACTCCCAGGACACCGCCCACAAAATCCACGAGGAAGCCGTCCGGCGCGGTTACGACCTACGCGTCATGGGTGTGCCCAAGACCATCGATAACGACCTGCCCCACACGGACCACTGCCCGGGCTACGGATCGGCGGTGAAGTACAATTGCGCCACCGTGATGGAAGTCGGGTTAGACGTCGGGAGCATGGCCACCGATGACGGCTCCTGCTGCATCATCGAGGTCATGGGCCGAGCCGCCGGCTGGGTCGCCGCCGGGACCGTGCTCGCGAAACAAAATAACCCGGCCAATGCGCCCCATATCATTCTCCTTCCGGAAATTCCCTTCCAGGAGGACGCATTCCTTAAGCGGGTTACGGAAACCATCGCCGCCTACAAGTACTGTATCGTGGTGTGTGGCGAAGGGATAAAGAATGCCAAGGGCGACGAGATTGGCGCGGACAAAACCCGCCTCGATGCTTTCGGACATGCGGTGCTCGCCGGTGCTGCCGAGAAACTGCAGGAGATCGTGCAAGGCAAATTGAACCTAAAGACGCGAACCGTCCGGCTCGGCTACGCCCAACGTGCCGCCGGCCATTTCGCGAGCGCCACCGACGCCGAAGAGGCGGTAGCGTGCGGTGCGGCAGCCCTGCGCGGGGCGACGGACGGCAAGTCTGGATTCATGCCAAAAATCGTTCGCCTCAGCTCACAGCCCTACAAGTGGAACATCGAACTCCAACCGCTCGCGGACGTTGCCAATGTTGAGCATGTCGTCCCGCGCGACTGGATCTCCGAAGACGGTTTCCTGCCCAACGAGAAGTTCATCGAATACGCCACACCGTTGATTGTCGGCGAGGTCAAGGTGCCCACGGAGAACGGCCTGCCAAAGTATGTCGTGCTGAACAAAAACGTTGTTGAGAAGAAACTTCCCGCGCGGGCGTGATCGGGTGGCGGACAAGAATCTTCACGAATCCTAGGATCCCCCAGATGGCTTCTACAGGCGGGTGATGCCTGGTTCGGGCTCTCTCCCGATCGGTACCACGCGGGTTCCCGGCCTCACAGGCGCAGAAAAATCTTGCGGTGATAAAGGAAGCGGGCGAAGGCAAAGAGCAGGCACACGGCGACGACGGCGTGAAGGACGTCGCCGCACGTACCGAGACTCTTCTGAAAATCACCGCCCACGAGTCGGGACGCGATTTTGCCAAATCCAAGGACTTGCGCTGCAAAATAGACGGCGATCGAGTTCATTCCCACCCAAACAAATGGGGCTGTCCACCAACGGATGTTACGAATCTCGATCAGGTACCAAAAAGCAGCCAACAAGAGCATGCTCCATCCACCCGCCACGAGGACGAAAGACGGGCTCCAGAGTTTCTTGATGATCGGAAACTGGAACGCCCAAAGGTATCCCCCGACAATCGCAAAGCTGCCCGAAAGCAAAAGATAACCGGCCTTGCTGCCCGGCGTCACATCCCGCCGCATTAGCAGGACGCCACAGAGAACCCCCAGGAGGCAGGTAACCACCGCCGGCAGGGTGCTGAGAAGGCCTTCCGGATCGTAGTACGTGTCGTGCAGCCGTCCCGGAAGGTACTGGAAGTCAATGTGGTTCCCGAGATTCAATCCCGGCTCGAACAACCCGGTGACCCGCTCCTCGGTATTCAGAAACAGCCGGTGAACATTGGTAATCCCCTTCTCGGCCTGAAGCAGTTCAATGGACCCTTTCTCGAGTTTGAAATGGCGGATCGGAACCAATTCAAACAGCGCGTGATATCCCACGAGGCTTGCCGCTGCGATTCCGATCAGCCAGGGAGGGCGGAACAGCAGGAACAGGGTTGCGGCACCGGTGTACGCAAGGGCGATCCGCTGCAACACTCCCAGAACCCGGATTCCAGGCCATTCCCGATTGAACCCACCCGAATAAATGACGCCCAATACAAACAACGCGATGCCCCGAAATAATACCCGCCGGAACGCCGCCGCCCGCCCCTCCCGTTCAATCGCCTTCCGCAACGAGAAAACCAGCGATACCCCCGTGATAAAGACGAAGAGCGGGAAAATCAGGTCATAGAATCGAAACCCATGCCACGCCACGTGAGACAACTGTTGCTTGAAAAACGCGAAAACGCTGTTGTCGCTGACCTTGTTCAACGCCGAAACCACCAAGCTGCCGCCGGCAATCCAGAACATGTCGAATCCGCGCAGCGCATCGAGGCACTCTAAACGTTGGTTACGGTCCACCAAGTCAGCCGACCCGGTCGAGGTGCCCGCTCGTCTCTCCAAAAAATCCGTATCTTCCTCGTCTCGGTTGTTCATGGCTATTGGTTCACAGCCGAATAAAAACTTTGCGCTGATATAACGACCGAGCGAGGAGCATTCCGAGGAGAATGCTGGTCAGCGAGATCACCAAGCCTCCAAATCCCGGAGCCACCGAGCGATCCATAAACTGCTTCACGTCACCCCCGGCAAATCGCTCGGCCAGTTTGTCGAAATCGACCACGTTGCAGGCGAGATACACGGCAATCGCGTTCATGCCCACCCAGACAAACGGACGACACCAGCACCGCCATCCCCACACATCCACCAGTTGATAGAACCCCGCCAGTAACAAGAGGCTCCAGCCGCCCGCCACCAGCACGTAGGAAGAGGTCCAGAGCTTCTTGATGATCGGAAATTGCAGCCCCCAAATGAATCCCAGAACGAGACAGCAAACCCCGGCGACCGCAAGCATCCCCGCCTTGCGCTCGGGACTTGTCTTCTCGGACTTCAACCAGATTCCGGCCAGCACTCCCATGAGGCAGGTTCCAATCGCCGGCAAATTGCTCAGCAATCCTTCGGGGTCGTGATTCCCGTCCCATTTCCGCCAGGGCAGATACTGCGAATCAATCCAGTTGGCGAGGTTCTTGCCCTCGACATAACTCCCAGTCCCAACTCCCGGAACCGGCACCAGCGCCAGCAATGCCCAATACCCGCCCAGGATCGCCACCAGCCATAAAACCAGCGTTCGCGGACGGCAGTAAATGAACAGAATCCCCGCAGCCGCAGACGCAATCGCAATTCGCTGCAGCACCCCCACCAGTCGAATGTCTGATATCTTCCCTGTAAAATCTCCATTTTCGAGCAACTTCCCCGCGAAACCGCCGTAGTAGAACAGTCCCAAAACGTATAACAACAACGTCCGCTTCAGTACCCGAACCAACGCGGCATCCGGACCGCCATCCTGCATTGCCTTGGTCAACGAAAACACCGACGAAACGCCCGCAACAAACACAAAAAGTGGAAAGATCAGGTCGTAAAACCGAAATCCCTCCCATGCCACGTGGTCGAGTTGCTCCGCAACGTAATGCATCAACCCGTGCCCACCCGCCAGCGTCGCCAAGGATTGACCTAGGGAATCCGCCCCCATGATCCAAAACATGTCGAACCCGCGCAGCGCATCGATCGACATGAGTCGAGGCGCAACGGGCGCAACGCCGGCTTGGTCCAAATCAACGCTTTGGGGGGACATGCGATGGCGGAGGATATGCTCATGATTCACCTGGGGCACCAATCATTTTCACGATTCCATTTTCACGAAGGGATTGGATATCGCAGGGATAACATCAATCCGGCCCGGGCAAGGTCATCCGAGGGCCGCGTGGTCCGGCCAAGGTGCGGGCGACGGCTTTCCGGCGGCGCGGCGAGTTTCCCACACCATGCGCTGGAGCTGCAGGAGCCGACGATATTTCTCCTCGACAGTCAGGCTGGCCAGCCAACTTCGACGTCGAGCTTTCGCTGCAAAGATTTTCCCGGCAAGTTCGGCGGGCGTGGCGGCGGACAGCGGGGTGGCGTCGAACTTTAGGAGGCTAGATTCAGCGTCTTCCATGCGGTGAGGAGGTGATGTCGTAGGAGTATGTCGCAAAATTTGGCGTTATCAATCGTGGCGTTGCCCACCAGCATTGCCAACCGTTGGCGGTCCTTCGGCCGGTTCGTTTGCACCATGATGGCCATCAGATATTCCAACTGCAGCACCCGCAACGGCGCACCATCGAAAAGGCGCGATTCCGCGTGTTCGAGCGCCTCGGTGACAAGTGCATTGTACGCTGGGATAAATTGCACCGGGACACCGTCGATCACAATCGCCTCAGCTTCCGCATGGAAGCCTCGATCCAGCAGCGCGGCATAGATCGGCTCTAAACTCACCAACAATCCCGCTTTCGGGAGCAAGCAAAAGACGTCCAAGTCGTATGTGACGACAGGCTCATCGTGAAACAATAGAGCCATCGCGCCGCCGAGGGCGGGCGATCGGATCAACTCTTGGCGCTCAAGATCCTTGATCACCTGCAGCGCGAGTTTCATGGGTAGGAAGGATTTCCAATGTTGGACATGAATTGGGACCCTGGACACCACAGCTTGCAAGTGACATTCGGGCCCGTTGTCCGCCACATTGAGGCACCGTTGACCGCTGGGTCCAATTCATGAAAGCCGATAACGAACTCTACCGCCAGTTGCGCACTCTCTCGTGCGACGCCTTGTGGAATACCGAGGTGGCGCGGTTTGATCAGGCGTCCTCCGATGACCGTGTGAAACGGTCCGCCGTGATTCGCGCGGTCAGCGTGGTCTTTGCAGCCTCGGGCACTCCCGCGCAGAAGTCCGCTGCCATTGCCTGGCTGAAAGGACTCCTCCACGATCCGGCGGAGAAGGTGCGGCGGTATGCCATGACGGCTCTTCCCAAACTGGGTGGAGATCCCGGTGCCGAGGCCACGCTGCTCGCTCTCTTGAAATCTCCCGCGAACGATCGTGAACGGAGAAGCGTCGGACAGGTGCTCGAAAAGATCGGCGGTCAGGCAACGCTTCAAACAGTCGAGGCCTATCGCGGAACCCTGCCGGTCGCCGAACAAAAGATCCGCGCCAACGTCCTACGGACGGACAATCCCAGCACCCTCCGCATGGACGCTCTTATCGAGCCGATCGATGGACTGCGCCTGCATCTGCGTTGCCGGAAGGGCCTGGAATCGATTGTCGCGGATGAAGTAACCGAACATGCCAGCCGGGGCGGAGTGTTCCGCGTCATCGAGAAAGGCCGCTGTCTGATCGTCGTGAGTGCGAATGCTTCGTTCTCTCTCAATGACATTTATACGCTTCGCTGTTTCGATACAGTCGGGATCGTTCTCGGCTCGCTGCGAAAGCCGCGCGAAAACGAATTCATCCAATCCCTCGCCGCGACAATCACCTCACCTCGAACTCGCCATTTTCTCACCCTTTTAACCCACGGCTCCATTCGCTATCGACTGGAGTTTATTTCGATGGGGAATTGCGATGATACGATTCGCAACGCGGCAGATCGCGCCTATGCGCTGTGTCCGGAAATATTGAACGATGCGCGCCGGGCACCCTGGGCCATTGATGTCCATTCCATGGATCGTGGAGCCTCCGTTGAGCTCAGGCCAAAGTTTGCCGCAAACCCGCGGCTGTTCTATCGCCGGGAGGATATTGCCGCCGCTTCCCATCCTCCGCTCGCTGCCTGCATGGCACGGTTGGCCGGACGGGTCCCGAACGAAGTGGTTTGGGACCCGTTCTGCGGGTCCGGGTTGGAACTGATCGAGACGGCAATTCTCGGCGGCGTTAAACAAGCGTTCGGAACCGACCTCAGCCCCGAAGCGATCTCGATCGCCCAGATGAACTTCGCTGCTGCCAAGTTAAAATCTACTCAAGCCACTTTTGCGTGCGCTGACTTCCGTGACACTCGCTCCGTGCCAGGATTGACCCCTGGGGCCGTAAGCTTAATCATCACCAATCCCCCGATGGGCCGCCGAGTCCGCGTCCCCAACCTCCACCAAATCATCCGAGACCTCTTTGTCGTCGCGACCCAGGTACTGATGCCCGGAGGTCGGATGGTCTTTGCGAATCCACTGCGAGTAACACCTTCCGATCCGTCACTCCGTTTGGAATTTCGCGAGGTCGTCGACCTGGGCGGCTTTGACTGTCGTCTCGAGGTCTACCGCAAGGTGGGGCGCAGCACCATCCGGTGAACGGACTCACCCGGCAGAAACCTCGACGGCTCGCCGTTCACCCACGCCTGATGCCCCGCCAGATAGTACGCGGATAGGAAGTGGCCGCTCGCTCCCCCCGGTTGATGATAATATCCGTCTTCCTCCCGACCGGGTGACACCGCCATGCGTTGCGAGGCTCCAATGTCTTCGAACTGAACACGGGGCATGTCGATGTCGCCAGGAAGTTGGACCGGGGGAGCATCCAACCAGGGTCCCAACAACTTGAATCCGATACTGAACGGATGCTTCATTCGCAGCCAATTCCTATCCCCCCAGGTGCGCGTCGCCAAAGGCTTCGGCGGCTTGGGGAATCGGGTCAAGGCTTCTTGCCAAGCAAAGTCGAGCAGGTCGTCGACGGTGGCAAATCTCCGGTTTAAGAGATGAGGCGGCCGTTGGTTTAGCAAAATCCATGCGGACTCCTCAAAGTGAGTTGGCAAACCCACGGGACGTGGGTCGATTTTCTTCGCAACCTGTGCGACGGGCTCGAAAAGCAAATGGAGCGTGCCGTTTCGGAAGGCGCGCACCAGACGATAGCCATGGGAGTTGGTGGACGCATGCCCGCCCCAATTCGTGACGGATCCGCGCACCTCATCGCGCAGCGCAACATGCGACGTAGAATGGTCCAACGTCGCCAGTAACAGCTTCTGCCATCGCTCCAAAAAAGTGGCCCGATCATCAAGTTGAATGGCCAGCAAACTGGCAGGATCCGCTCGGTTCAATTCGCGGAGGCCATCGCGAATCTGAAGGGCCCGAGCACCAAGATCCACGCTCGTGCCCCGACCCAGGTTCTCATAGCGAGGATCTGCTGTTTGCCGATTATTCGCACTCCACAACCGGCCGCCCGGCGGATCTTCAATCCTGGGATACTCGCCGGCGGGTATCCATCCGTCCCAACGGCGCTGTCCGTCCGCCCAGGACCCCGGCAAAACACCATCGAACCCGATTCGCTGGGGAAAATAGCCAGCGACCGTCCATCCGATATGCCCAGACCGATCTCCCGCGAGCACATTCAGCCATGGCAATCCGGCGTGCGGCGCGCCCTCCAGCAGTTCGTGCGCCGTACGGGCTGTTTCAAACGCCATCGAGCCCAGATTCGCCGCCTCGGGCGAATGCATCACCCACTTGACCGCTTGGGACCCGGGGCGATTGGTGTTCGCCAGCACCGGCCCCCATTCCGTGGTTTGAACATCCATGACGACGTCGCGCTTGCCCCGAACACGAATGATCTCGCGCCGGACACCAAACGGCTTCCAAGCGTCGCCCAGTCGATAGGCTCCGGGGTGATTGGTGCTCAGTTCGAGATCAATGACGTCGGAAGTATCCAGTGCCGATGCCGTCAGACTCCAGGCGACATCGCCGTTGCTCCCAATGGTCAGCACCGGAGAGCCGGGCAGCGTTGCACCGCACAATCGCGCAACACGGCCGTCGTCACCCGACCACACCATCTGGGTGCGATACCAGAGATGGGGCAACCGCAACTGGAGGTGCATGTCGTTCGCAACCAGTGCCGAGCCGGTGCCCGTGACCGCCCCACTCACCACAAACGCGTTGCTGCCAAGCACCGGGCGAACTGACTCGATGTCTTCGTCAGGAGAACGATTCGTCGAAGGAACAACCTCCGGTGCAAAGCCCATCCAGTCTTGCCGCACTCGAACCGCCTTGCCCAGCAGCACAGGTTCCAATTGATTGAGTCGAGCGAGCGCCACCTGCACGATATTCGTCCCTGTCGGCTCGGGAGCGGTGAATTCCGCCGCCGTTGGTACTCGCGCGGCGGGCAATAAACTTCCGTCCAGAGCGGCATCCCACGCGGTCCCACGCGGGACAAAGAATGCGAACGCGGCGGGAGTGAGTGCGCGCTGCAGAATGCCCCGCTCGACCTCAGATTCACCCCCCGGATCACTCAGAAAAAGCCCCATCGCGTGCAGAACCAAGAGGGAATCCCGCGGACTCCACGGGCGGGGCGTACGGCCAAGGATGACATACTCGGGCGGACGTGATCGCAGCGACTTTAGGCCCGCATTGACACCGGCGGAATACACCTCCAAAAGCTCTCGTTCGGAAGGAATCAGTCCGATAACCGCCGCGTCGGCGACGCGCCGCAAATCGTGCCGCCGCACGATTTTGTCCTGTTCCAGCACGGATCCTCCCGCGAGTTCCGCGAGTTCACCCGACGCACCCCGCCGGAACAAATCCATCTGAAAAAACCGATCCTGCCCGTGAAGAAACCCGACCGCTCGCGCCACATCCAGCCGATTGCTGCCCGTGACAGTGGGGATTCCGTTGGCATCCCGCTCGACGTGCACCTCGTTGCTGAGTCCGGGAAGAACGCTTTCACCGTCCACGGCCGGAAGGCTTCGGCGGAAGACGAAACAGCCCGCCGCGGCGAATGTCATTGCGGCGACGCAGATCCCGAGCGCCATCCGACGCAGCCAAAGCCCAGTGCTTTTCCCGTCTGGCCAACGAATGAACATGGGAGAATGAAACCCGTATCACGGCGTCAGCACGGCCTTCACAATGGTCCCCGAGTTCATCGCGGTGAAAGCCGCCTCCCATTGATCGAGCTTCCATAGGCCGCCGAGGATCGGATCGATATTCAGCTGGCCGCTCGACAGGAGCTGAATCACGCGCTCCCAGATGGGCCAGTTGTGGCTGAAGCTGCCCTGCAGTCGAACATTCTTCTGCACGAGGGGATCGAGCGAGAAATCCAGCGGCTGCGGGCCCCATCCCACTTTCGTGATCCACCCAGCCGGACGTACCAGTTCCATCGCCAACTTCAGCGCGGGAGAATAACCCGTCGCGTCGATGACCCCGTCGGCACCCAGTCCATCGATTTCGTTCGCCCAGGCGGAGGCGTCGCCGACGATTGCGGTGCAACCGTATTGCTCGGCAATGGCCAGGCGTGTCCGGTCGCGCTCCAAGCCGGTAACCGCGACCTGCGCGCCGCGCAGTCGAGCAATGGCCGCACAGAGAATTCCAATGGGCCCGGGACCCAGAACCACAATGCGATCACCGGGAATGATTTCGGAATTTATTGCGGTGGCGTTGTAGGCGACGCAACAAGGCTCGGTGAGCGCTGCTTTTTCGAGCGATAAATGGTCGGGCACGCGATGCAGAATCCGGGTAGGCACCCGCACGAAACGCGTCATGGCCCCGTTGACGGCGGCCCCATAGCCTTGCCGCGTGGGATCCAGGTTGTAGAGGCCACGGCGGGACATCGGATTGTTAGTGTCGATCACCGCGGCGGTCTCGCTCACCACCCGGTCGCCCAGTTGGAAACCCGTCACCCGTCTACCGACCTCGTGCACGCGGCCCGAGAATTCGTGCCCCAGGATGCACGGGTAATTCACGCGCCAGCCGTGGTCGCCAGTCCACATGTGGAGGTCGCTGCCGCAAACCCCGACGGCGGCGACTTCGAGCAAGACGTCGTCTTCACCGATATCCGGCACGGCGGTTTCGCGGACTTCGACGCTGTAGGGTTTGCGATCGTAGGTAACGACGGCAGGCTGGGTCGTGGCTCGGCTCATGCGATTCTAGGATTGATGATTCTCAGTTCGTTGGCATTCTAATGACTCAGTCCCGCCAGCATCGTCTCCTCGATTCCTTCTGGCCAGGTATCCTGTGGCTCAAACCCGACAACTCTGCGGGTAGGCTCCAAATCGAGGTGGATGGCGTGTTTGTGTTTGCTCGCGGCAAATAGGATCGCGAACCGAACGTCGGTCGCCTCGACGGCACAGGCGAAGAATCGCCCCGCATCACCGGGGCTGAGATAAACGTCCTGCGCCCATTCGCTGTTCACCACTTCAAGAAAGTGCTCCGGGCTGCGGGGACAAAAGCCGAGCCGGACCGCGATCACACTCAGTCCATGGGTCTCGGCGTATCCGCGGCCAATCGATTCGGCGAAAACTTTGGCGGCGGCATACCAGTACTTTGGAGTGGGCGGATCCTCGACCCGCACGGGCCATTGCTCGGCCATGCGTTGCCACCAGTTTACCTGCCCGCTGCTGGCGAGGATCATGCGCCGGGCTCCACCCAACCGGGCTGCTTCCATGATATTGTAAAGTCCGATGATATTGTTCGGCAGCAGCTCCGTCATGAAGTCCGCGTCGTCGGGCGTGGCCGCCAGGTGAATGATCATTTCAACCCCCACCGCTGACTCCCGGACGACTTTGGCGTCGGCGATATCCCCTACGACAAAATCCGCGAGTCCTGGCGTGGCGACCCGGTCAAAGCCGCGAAGCCGATACTGGCGTGCCTTCAACTCGGCCACAACGGCCTGCCCGATTCGCCCCGCCGAACCGGTGATGAGAATGATTCCGCCGACAGGCATAACAATTTCACCCGCCTCATCCAGCTCAGAGCCGTCCGCTCGCGGAACGAACCCCCGCCACAATTTCCTTGAGTGTCGCGGCCAAGCCAGTCGCGCGATCCCCGGGAACGAGCGGACCGCCAATCACGACCGAGGCGGCGCCCATCCTCGCCGCTTCGATGGCGTGTTCCACCGAAAGTCCGCCGACGACTTGCACCGGAATCCGCACAACGCGCAGCACCTGATCCAGACCATCGATTGCGCGCAGGCCGCGGTTCTCGGCACGGTGATCATAGCCCAAGTGCCATCCGATCATGTGGACGCCGATGGATTCGGCTCGCACCGCGGCGGCGACCGGATCCGGACAAAACATTGTGTCTGCGATGACCTTGACGCCGTGCTTGTCGGCCTCCCGCATCGCGGCCCGCAGCGTGGCGTCATGCGCGGCAGCCATCACATCGATGTAATTGGCCCCCGCTTCGCCAGCGAAACGAGCAAACAAACCGCCGCCATCGCAGACTTTAAAATCACAGACGATGGGATGGGTGGGAAACTTGGCGCGCAACGCCCGCACCGCCGCCATGCCCTGCTCAACCATGAGCGGCGTCCCGGCTTCCAGCCAGTCCACACCCGCATCCGCGGCAACTTGGGCCACATGAACGGCGTCATCCGTGGTACGCAAGTCGAGCGAGATTTGGACCGTGCAGGACATTTAATTCAAATACTCCCGGGGATCGGTGATACAGCCTGCGAGGGCGCTGGCCGCAACCGTCGCGGGGCTCGCCAAAAACACCTGACTCTCCTTGTGCCCCATGCGGCCGGGAAAATTGCGGTTCGTCGCACTAATGCACTTCATCGGAGTGTTCATCCGGCCAAAGGTGTCGACCGGCCCGCCCAAACAGGCCGAGCACCCGGCATTCTCCGTCATCTGAACACCCGCCTCGACGAGAATCTGCCAAATCGTCCGGTTACCCCACCGCGTGCGCTGCAGTTCTCCGACGATCTCCGGCGTCGCGGGTACGCCAAAGGTGTCGATCTTCACATGACGTCCGCGAAGAACCCGCGCGAATTCGACAAAGTCACTCGTCTTCCCGCCGGTGCAGGAACCCAGATAGGCGCGATCCAATTGGATATGCCCCAGTTCCTTCGCCTTCTTCCGCTGACCTGGGTCGGGGTGACACGCCACCGTCGGTTCCAACTGGTCGAGGTTCACCACCAACTCATAGAGAAACTTCTGGTCCCGGTCCGCCAACACCGGCTCATAGGTTGATTTTGTCCCATTCAGTCGGGTCCGAGCCTCGACGTACTCGGCCGTGCGGGCGTCGAATTCGAAAATGGCATTCTTGCCCCCGGCCTCAATGGCCATGTTTGCAATCGTCATGCGATCGTCCATGGAGAGGCTGGCAACTCCGGGTCCGTCGAATTGCAGCGCACGGTAGGTGGCGCCATCAAAGCCGATCTCGCCGATCACATGCAGGATGACGTCCTTTGCCATGACGCCCGGTTGCAGGCGGCCTTCCACGCGGAAGTGCATGGTCTCGGGCACCTTGATCAGGAGCCTCCCGGCACCCAGCACAAACCCGGCATCCGTGTTGCCGATCCCGGTGGCGAATTGGTTGAACGCACCCGCCATGCAGGTGTGCGAATCGGTGCCGAAAAGAATTTCGCCGGGCCGAGTGTGACCCTTCTGTGGCAGCGCGGTGTGGCAAACTCCGGCGTAATTCGACCCATATTGCCGCTGCAACAAGCCCTTCGAGGGATCAAATTTCCAACTTCCCGCCGGATCATCAATCACGTCGTAGAAATAGGGCAGGTCCTGCTCGCGAACGAAATCGCGCAAGATATCCACATTCCGATTCGATTTGGAATCGGCCGTGAAAATGTAGTGATCGGGGATGATCACCACTCGCTCCCGGTCCCAAACCTTAGCCTGCGGCCCGAACTCCCGTTTGAACACCCCGATGGTTCCAGGACCACAAACGTCGTGCGTCATCAGCACATCCGCCTGAACCCAGATATTCTCCCCGGCAGTCACGTGGGACTTGCCAGCGGCGCGGGCGAGGATCTTTTCGGTCAGCGTCATCGTCCGATGAGCCTAGCGGACCGACGGTGGGAGACGCAAGCGGCAGCGGCACCCCCAAAACCGCGGATAAAGGAGAGGAGAACCGCGGATGAACACGGATTGACGCAGATAGAAAGGGCATGGAATCTGCGTCTATCGGCGTTTATCCGTGGTTCTCATTCCCCAATAGTCGGTGGCGACAAATTCAATTCTCATGGCAAGCACAGGAGAGAGCTTTTTCTCTCATTTTCAGATTCCTATCCGCGGATCAGGGGTACCCACAGTAGAAGCGACTGGAGGACAACGAACTGAGAAGAGTTTGTTCTCATTTTGAACTCCCGCCAGGGCGCATCTCGAAGTTGTTCGAACGAGGACAGAAGCAAACGAAGGAAACGCAGGCAGACCAAGACAAGATTCTTTGTTCACTTTAGGAACGTGCGATTCCTCAGGCCCAAAGGGCCGTCATCCCTTAGCCCAGGCCATCGGCCTGGGTATCCGTGCAGCCACGGTCGGCGGCCTGTAGGGTCGCGATTTGATGGGCCGGATATCCCATTCATCGCCCCTCGTTGCGGTGCCATCCTTGGTTTATGCCCCGTTACCCAGGGGACGCAGCAGCGCGGCGTCCGCTACCGTCTCCAACAACTTCGGGATCCACGGGCCGAAACATCGGATTGAGAAATTGACAGTCCAATGACGCCGCTTCACTTTGAGGAAGTACCCTTGAGTCGCAGCCCAAGCCGATGTCTAAAATAACATGACTCTTCACCCTCACCGTCGCTCCGCAGTTAGCCGAGCCCTTGCGGCATTTACCCTCATTGAACTGCTCGTCGTGATTGCCATTATTGCAATTCTCGCCGGCATGCTGCTTCCGGCCCTCTCGCGGTCCAAGACCAAAGCGATCACGGTCCGTTGCCTTTCCAACCTCCGACAAGTCGGCATCACCCTGTCGATGTACAATTCCGACAACCGCGACGCCTATCCCTTCTCCGGCCGCGCCTGGCCCCGGATGCCATTCGTCGACCTGCTCAAACTCTTGGACCCTTACATCAGTACCAATAACCGAGCCTTTTATCTCTGCCCGGGCGACAAACCCCCGGCGTGGAATATCGCCTGGACCCGGGTCAATGGCGCCGGCAACGGTGGTATCACGACCAACGAGCTGCTTTTCGGAAACTCGTACTACTACTACCATCAGTTCTACAACGACGACACGTTCGCACCCACGCTGAAGGTTCGAAAATCCACCGATGTTAAGTCACCAACGAAGAAGGCGGTCATGAGCTGCTTTGCGGAACCAGAAAATGGCAACCTATTCGACCGCAACATCGCCCACGGTAAGAATGGTTGGCCCCTGCTATTCGTTGATGGGCACTCCCAGTTTGCCACCACCAATCTGATGAATACCACCAAGCCATTTGGGGATTTTAATCTGGACTGGACCATCGGAGGCCTCTCCGGCGGGGAAGACTTGAAATAACTGCAGTTCCGCGACAGGGCGGGCACGGTAACGAATTAAGCTGAGAATTTATTCCGTTCGATTCTTCCGGAGGACTCTTTTTCCATTGAAATTTGCGTGGCTCACAATCGCCTTCGTCTGGCTGCTTTCGCTGGGAGACTGTGCCCGAACGGCAGCCGCAGAGCCTCATTGGGCCTTCCAAAAAATATCCCGCCCGAAGGTCCCGTCGGGGGCGAGGGCCGAGTCGCCGGTGGATCGCTTTATCGGCGTTAAACTTTCCGAAAACGGACTCCACCGGTCGACCTCCGCACCGCCAGCGGCCCTCCTCCGGAGACTCAGTTTTGACCTGCGCGGCATTCCGCCGTCCCCCGAGGAGCTTCACGCCTTTGAGAACGATACCCGAGCAAACGCCTGGGCTCTGTGGATTGATCGATTTCTCGCCTCGACCGAGTACGGGGAACGCTGGGGCCGCCACTGGTTGGACATTGCAGGTTATGCGGACTCGAATGGCTACTTTAATGCGGACAGCGACCGGCCGCTCGCTTGGAAATACCGCGACTACGTGGTGCGCTCGATCGCCGGCGACAAACCCTTCGACCGGTTTCTGCAGGAACAGATTGCCGGCGACGAGCTGGTTGGGTTTTCCCAGGACGGGGACATTGCCCCGGAGAACGTGGAGCCACTCGTCTCGACGCACTTGTTCCGCAATGTTCCCGACGGCTCCGGAGAGAGCGACGGAAATCCATTGGAGGTCAAGGTCGACCGATACTCGGTGTTGGAGGGCGCGGTCCAGCTAACGGGCTCAACGTTTCTCGGCATCACCCTGCAGTGTGCGCGATGCCATGACCATAAGTTCGAGCCGGTATCCCAGAACGAGTATTACCAACTGCAGGCGATCTTCAGGCCCGCGTTCGATCCCGAAGCCTGGATTAAGCCCAATGACCGTGCGACCGGAATGGCATCCCGGGCAACCCGGGAAAGCGTGCGGCGTAAAATCCAAGAGACGGAGCGGGCACTCGCAACCGTACGAGAAAGCCTCGGGGCATCCATGGCGCCCTTCCGTCGGCAACTGATCGAGGAACGAGTCGCCGATCTGCCCGAGGCGGTCCGCAAGCAGGTGATTCAGGGAATTGGGACCCCGGAAAAGGATCGCACCGAAGCCATCCGATCCCTCCTGAAGGCACAGACGAATCGGGTGGAAATTTCAGACGCCGCTCTGGCGGAACGATTTCCCACCGTCCGCGCTCTGCAGTCCGCACTGGAAGGGGAGAAAACCCGCCTCGAACGTGAGAAGCCCTCTCCTCTGGACGCCATTTCAGTGCTCGCCGAGCCTGCTCGAGCCGCGCCGATTCACCATCTGTTGGTGCGCGGCAACCACGCACAGGAAGGTGCCGAGGCCCCGCCTGGATTCCCTGCGTCTTTTGGAGGGGAGTCGTTTGCGGTCGCATCCGAGATCACCCGGCCCCCCAACCTCAAGACCAGCGGACGTCGCCTCGCGTTCGCCCGTTGGCTGACCTCGGAGGACCACCCGATGACCGCCCGCTTGATGGTCAATCGGGTCTGGCACCATCATTTTGGCCAGGGGATCGTGACGACACTGGACAACCTGGGACGCAGCGGTGGACGTCCCTCCCATCCGGAGCTCGTCGATTGGCTGGCGGCAGATCTCCTTGAACATCAATCGCTCAAACGACTCCACCGTCTCATCCTGAACTCCGCAACGTGGCGACAGTCCAGCGCTTCAGACGGATCGGCCGGCCCGGCGTCGGATCCGTCCAATCGCCTGCTGTCACGCTACCCCCTGCGTCGTCTCGACGCAGATTCCGTGCGCGACGCCATGCTTGCCGTGAGTGGCGAACTGGACACACGTCTCGGTGGCCCGTACGTGTCGGTTACGGCGGACAACCTGGGGCAGATGCTGGTGGATGAGAAGAATCCCGGTGCCCGCCGGAGATCTCTTTATCTGCAACAGCGGCGAGGTCTCCCGGCAACATTTGTCAGCACGTTCGACGGCCCGATATTCAACCCCGTCTGCATTCTCCGGGTGCCTTCGACCGTGGCTCAACAGTCTTTGGCGTTACTCAATTCGGATTTTGTCCGATGCCGCGCCCGAGCGTTTGGGCAGCGGATGCTTGCCTCCGACGGGGACGATGAATCGAGAATGCGCGATGCGTTTTTTCGAGCAACGGGCCGCGCTCCGGATCCCGTCGAGAGCGAGCTGAGTCGTGATTTTCTCCGCTCGCAAATGCCGTTTCATGGCGGGCAGTCTCCGGACATTGCCCGGGAACAGGTGTGGACGGATTTCTGCCAAATGCTTCTCGCCAGCAATGCGTTTCTTCATGTCGACTGATTCATGAATCCCTCTACCCAGACACAAGGCTTTGATCTGCATCGACGGGCATTCCTGCAAGCGAGCGCCGGCGGCCTGGGATGGCTTGCTCTCCAGCAACTATTGCAGGCCGAAGCCCCGGCCCGTCCAGCGACGGACGACCCGGGTGCGACCAGCACCCTGCTGGCTCCGCGTCCCCCACATCATGCGCCGAAGGCCAAGGCCGTCATCTGCCTTTTCCAACATGGTGGCCCGAGCCAGATGGATCTGTTTGACCCCAAGCCCGAGCTGAATCGACGAGATGGCCAGGATCATCCTGGCGAGTTGGAAATTCACTTCGATAAACAGGCCGGAAAGTTGCTGCGATCCCCGTTTACCTTCCGCCCCGCCGGCCAATGCGGAATGCAACTCTCGGAACTCCTGCCCTATACGGCATCGATTGCCGACGAACTCACGCTCGTCCGCTCGATGAAGACAGATTCCGTCGATCACGAATCAGCCCTGAGGATCATTCATAGCGGGAAGTTCCAGGCAGGACGCCCGACGCTTGGTGCGTGGATTCTTTATGGACTGGGGACAGAGCGGCAGGATCTGCCGGCCTACGTCGTTCTCTCCGATCCCGGTGGTTTGCCGGTGGACGGCTTGCGCAACTGGACCTCGGGATGGCTACCCGCCATCTATCAAGGCACTCAATTGCGCAGCGAAGGACCGCCGGTATTTAACCTGATCAACCCCCCCGAAGTTTCCGCCGGAGCGCGAACCAATCAACTGGCCTTTCTGGATCGCCTCAATCGGCACCATCTCAGAAGTCACCCCGGCAATACCGAACTGACCGCTCGCATCCGCAATTTTGAAATTGCAGCGACGATGCAATCCTCGATTCCGGAAGTGCTCGACCTTGCAGCGGAACCGGAGCACGTCCGAAAGCTGTATGGCCTGGATCATCCCGATCCATCTGCGGCCAACTACGCCAAGCGATGCCTCATGGCGCGGCGGCTGGTGGAACGGGGCGTGCGGTTCGTCCAGGTTTTTCTCAGCGGGCAGCCGTGGGATACCCATGACAAGAATGCGGCCAAACTGCGCGATCTATGCCGGATGACCGACCAATCGAGTGCCGCCCTCGTCCAGGATCTGAAGCAACGCGGAATGCTGGACGACACCGTCGTCCTCTGGACGGGCGAGTTCGGCCGCCTGCCCGTATCGCAAGGTAAGGACGGTCGCGACCATAACCGGCACGCTTTTTCCCTCTGGCTGGCAGGCGGAGGTTTCAAGAAAGGCCATATCCATGGGGCCACCGATGATTTCGGATATCGCTCGGTGCAGGATGTGGTCCCGGTCGCAAATTTTCACGCCACACTCCTCCATGCATTGGGCCTGAATCACCGCCAACTCACCCATTTCCATGAAGGGCGGGCTGACAGTTTGACAGATGCAACCGTTACCGACGCTCAGGTGGTTCGAGAGCTGTTGGCCTAAGGCCTAGGAGCGGTTCACAATCGAGGTGAGAAGCCGCCCCGAAGGCGGAAGGGCGGCCCCCTCAAACTCAGTAACCGCGGGTTGACTCTTCCTCGACCACCGGGGAGCTCAACTGGTCTTCCGTGAGAATTACTTTCATTCGACTGTCACCCGTGCCGACCGCCTTGGCGGTGATCGTGTAGGTTATCACCTGCTTCGGACTGAGGTGGGGCACACTCGGGAACTTGACGGTCTTTCCATCAACCGCTCCGCCCTGCGAACGGATCGGATTGAACTGCGTCGGGAATTGGGCAACGGTGTTAAGATTGATCAGATCGGCGGTACCCTGATTTGTGATGCGAATCGTGTAGGTGGTGTCGTTGCCGACGGCCACCGGATCTGGATCGTCGATGACTTCGAGCAAGACGGCAGGAATACCCTTCCAAAGCGTGCAGGATTCGGTCGAATCACGGAGGCCCTGCTGCGTTATGACGCTCGCGGCATTGCACCATTTGCCGGGTTGAGTGCTGACGAGAACGACGTCCAAATCCTTGGAATCGCCGGGCCGGAGAGTACCCAGGTTCCAGGAAACCGTGTTTCCAGTCTGGGTGCCGCCCTGTCCGACGCTCTCAATCCGGGTCGGACTCGGGGCCGTGTCCGTCACGACCACGTTGTTGAGTTCAGTGTCGCCAATGTTGCTCGCGGTGATCTTGTAGGTCGCCCGCTTGTTGAGGTACATTTCGAAGTCCCCTGTCTTGATCAACTTAATGCCCGGTTTGATGACGGTGGTGCAGGCGTCATCCTGAACCGTGACCGCGTTGCTGGAAGTAGCCACCGCCACATTGCAGTGCTTGCTACGTTCCGCGGCCTTGAGCGTTACCGTGATGACATTGCTCTGGCCAGGGCTAAGATTGCCCACATTGTAGGGAATTTCCTTCACCCCGCCGAGACCGATGGGAACCTTATCGGTCACGACGACGTTCTTTGCGACCGCGGAGCCCGTATTGCGGACGGTGATCGTGTAGTTCACATCGGCACCGAACGGCGCGGTCTCGGGACCGGATGTGTCAATGGCGAGAACCGGCCGGCCGACGACGGTCTGGGCGCAGGCACGCGGATCCGCCTTGATGATCGCGCAGCCGAACAGGGTGCCTTCGCGGTCGGGCTTGACCGTGACTTTGAGTGTCTTGGCTTCTCCGGAATCCAGGTTGCCGAGATTCCATGTGAGCTGGTTGCCGGAAACCACGGCGGCGGGCTGAGTGCCCACAAGTGAGGCTCCCTCGGGAACCGTGTCGGTTACGACGACATTGCCGGCACACCCATTTGCCATGGCCTTGATTTCGTAGGTGAAGGCTTCGCCGACGACCGCTTCACGGGGCATCTCTTTGCTCAGATTGACGAGCCCGCCCACCGTAACGGAACAGGGAACCGTGGCGGCCGGTACGGCAGGCTTCGCCGCCTGCACGGTGGTCCAGGTGGTGGTGGCGGCGGCCGGGGCAGACGCTTTGACTGGCTCCGCGGCAGCCAGCGTGAGGGTGGACGATCGACCCCGGCTCCGAACGAAAGGCGAGCGACCTGTGTAAGAGTCGCCCCCGATGGCATCGAAGGTTTTGCGGTGCCGGGTCCGCAGTCCCCGTTCGGATGCCTGAGCGGTGAGTCCGTTCGCCGCCACGAGCACGGCGAGCAGGCCAGGGATCAGACGTTGGTACGTGAATGGAGTTTTCATGAGATGATTCGAGAGAGTTGCCAAGTAAGGAGATTGAGATTGCTGCGACGATCCTGCCCACAGCCGGGCGGTTCATTCAATCCGGAGTATTGCCGAGAGCGATCGTCGATGAGAGGAAAACACCATCGCTGAATCGCGAACCACCCCTGGCGGCACTGCCGGGCCGTGTCATCTCGACGGCCCAACCGGCCAGGAAAGTCGCTCCGCCCACCGGATTCCGATCCGCCACCGCAAAAAACCCCAAAAACAGGGGATTTCTGCAAATAGGGCTTGTCTTTTTGCCCCTGCTGCCAACCCTGAGCGAGTATTGTCATGAGTTTGGAAACCCCCGAGTCCCATCTGCAACTGGACCTGCTGACCTGGCTGGAAGAGAACCGCAATTTAATTGCCAGCCTGCTGGTCGGCCTTTCCGTGCTCGTCGTCGTCATGCTGGTTTGGCGTTGGCGTTCGCAAAAGGTCGAGCTGGCGGCCAACGAAGCGTTGATGGGCGCCTACGCCCCTCCGAATCCATCGACGGAAGAATTCAAAGTCAGCAGTGACACGCTGCTCAAGATCGCATCGGATCACAGCGGGACGGCAGCGGGGGAGAGAGCGCTTCTCCTGGCGGCGGGACAACTTTATGCGGATTCCAAGTATGACCCGGCCCGCGAGAAATTTGCTGCCTTTGTCCAACAGTTCCCGGAAAGCCCGTTCGCAGCGACGGCCCACATGGGGTTGGCAGCCGCTTCAGACGCGCTCGGCAAGTCTGCCGAGGCATTGACCGGGTATAACAGTTTGCTGCAACGATTTCCCTCCGATGCCGTCGCCAATCATGCCCGCCTCGCAAAAGCCGGAATCCTGGAGTCGATGAATCAGCCGACGGAAGCCCTGGCTGTACTCGATGAAATGACCAAGGCCGGACAATTCTCACCCGTCGTCCAACAAGCCACGATGCGCCGGCAGTTGCTGCTGCAGAAGCATCCAGAACTCGACAAGCCTGCGGTCGCGACCAATTCAGTGAACCTATCTACTCCTCTGATCGCGCCGACTGCTGCTGCTGCTCCAACTTCCTCCCCCGTTGCCGCTCCTTCTCCCGCCAAGTAATGGCACGGACCGCTGTCCGAAGCAGCCTCTTGAATGAAAATCGCCATCATTGGCACCGGTTACGTCGGGTTGGTCACGGGTGCCTGTTTTGCGGAAGTCGGGCATACAGTGGTTTGCGTTGACTGTGACGCCCGCAAGATTGAACAGCTGCAACAGGGCCGAATCCCCGTTTATGAACCCGGGCTTGACGATCTTGTAAAACGCAACGTCCAGGCGGGTCGACTCGATTTCACGACCTCCACCGGCGAAGGTGTCGCGAAGTCTGAAGTCATTTTCATCGCTGTTCCCACACCACCGATGCCGGATGGATCCGTCGATCTCAGCTATATCGAAGGCGTCGCGCGCGAAATCGCCGCCCACCTCGATGGGTACCGAATTGTGGTGGATAAGAGCACTGTTCCGGTCCGAACCGCCGAGAAGGTCGCCGCGACGATTAAGCGTTACGGGAAAAATTCGATCGACGTCGATGTGGTAAGCAACCCGGAGTTCCTCCGGGAGGGATTTGCGGTCGAGGACCTGATGAAGCCGGATCGCATCGTGATCGGTGTCAGCAGCGATCGTCCGGTCGCGGCGATGAAGCGGATTTATGCCCCGTTTGACGTACCCTTGATTATCACCGACACAAATTCGGCGGAACTGATCAAGCACGCCGCCAATTCATTTCTCGCGTTAAAAATTTCTTATGCCAACGCCCTGTCCGCCATTTGTGAAGCGGCCCATGCCGATGTCAAGGCCGTGACCCAAGGAATGGGCATGGACCGCCGGATCGGCTCGCTATTTCTCAATGCCGGGCTGGGGTTTGGCGGATCGTGCTTTCCCAAGGATCTGAGCGCCTTTATTAAGATCAGCGAGCAACTGGGCTACGACTTCCGCCTTCTCAAGGAAGTGCAAAATATTAACGCCGACCAGATGCGCCGGTTCTTAAAGAAAATCACCAACACCCTGTGGGTGCTGAAAGAGAAACGAATCGGCGTCTTAGGCCTAGCCTTCAAGCAAAATACCGACGACATCCGCACATCCCCCGCCCTGGACCTTTGTCATCACCTGCTTCGCGAGGGCGCAACCCTGCGCGTCCACGATCCCAAGGCGATGGAAAAGGCGCGGGTTGTTCTACCGGAAGCCACCTTTGTGGAGGATGCAAATCTCGTCGCCGAGGGTTGTGACGCCCTCGTGATTGCCACCGAATGGCCCGAATTCACTCGCGTCGACTACGCTCAGGCCCGGCGCATCATGAGAACTCCGATCCTATTCGACGGCCGCAATCTCTTGGACCCGGTTGAAATGAAGGGACTCGGATTTCTTTATCATAGCGTGGGACGGTAGCTCGTGCACCCACCCCTGCCCTCCGGATGTGGCCGCCCCGTAATTGAAGTCAGTGCCGGGCTTATCTTTCGCCATCGCCGACTCTTGATCGCTCAACGCCCTCCGGGCAGTCACCTCGCCGGCACTTGGGAATTCCCCGGAGGCAAGCGCGAGCGGGGAGAATCCTGGGAGGACTGCCTCCGGCGCGAACTCCGGGAAGAGCTCGACTTCGACGCCACGGTCGTCCGCTTCTATCAGGAGGTCGTCCACGACTACGAGGAACGTCGAGTCTGCCTCCAATTCTTCCTGGTCACAGTGCAATCCGGTGAACCGCGCCCGGTCGGCTGTGCGGCGCTGGAATGGGTGACGGCGGAGGGGCTGGCCGGCTTCGAATTTCCGCCCGCCGATTCGGTCCTGCTGCATCGCCTGCGGCAAGATCGGCAATTGTGGGCGGATTAATCCGGCAAACCGTGAACGTGCGACGCCACCTCAAGATTGGAATCGTAATCTGGTTCGGAATGCTGGCTTCCCAATGCCTGCAGGCCCATAAGCCCAGCGATTCTTACCTCAGCATCGAGATCAAAGATAACACGAGTGCCACCCTTGATGGACAATGGGATATTGCGCTGAGGGATCTTGAGAACAGCCTCGGGTTGGATTCCAATAACGACGGGGAGATCACCTGGGGCGAAGTGAAAAACCGCACCAACGACATTGCCGGATTCGTTCTCAGCCGACTCCGACTGGCGGCGGACGGGCGCATGCTCCATCCTGAGGTCACGGAACATCTGGTCGCGGAGCATAGTGATGGCACCTTCGCCGTTCTCCGATTTCAGGCTGCCACCGACCAAACTTTCACGAACCTATCGGTTGAGTACCGTTTGTTTTTTGACCACGACCCCCTGCACCGAGGGCTTTGCCGCATCTCCGAGGGCACTAATACTCAGGCCGCTGTTTTCAGTCCGGAGAGCCCGATCCGAGAGTTTGCGATAGGCCGACCTTCCCTCGCCCATCCGTTCTTCGATTTCGTTCGGGATGGCATCCATCACATCTGGGCTGGTTATGACCACATTCTCTTCTTGCTGGCTTTGCTGCTGCCGGCGGTGCTCGTGGGCAGCGAACGACGGACATCGGCTTCCACTCAAAAGGGTCCCGTACCAGCGAGGTCTTTCCGCAGTGCTCTGATGAGCGTCGTTAAGGTGATCACCGCCTTCACCGTCGCTCACTCCATCACCCTCAGCCTGGCAGCACTGCAAATTGTCCGCCTTCCCTCCCGCGGGGTGGAGTCCGCCATCGCCCTCAGTGTCGTCGTCGCCGCAGTCAACAATCTTCGCCCGTTTTTCCACGATCGAGCCTGGGCGGTGGCATTTGGCTTTGGGTTGGTACACGGCTTTGGCTTCGCGAGTGTGCTCAGCGATCTTGGGCTTCCTCGATCCGCCCTGGTCCAGGCGCTCCTGGGTTTCAACCTGGGGGTTGAAGCCGGCCAACTCACCCTGGTTCTGGCATTCTTACCCTTCATCTTCAGCCTCCGAAGAACGTCGTTTTATCGGCGCGTCATCCTCCAGGGAGGGTCGATAGGCATCGCCGTTGTCGCCACGGCCTGGCTGGTGGAGCGAGCATTCAACCTGGGATTCATGCCGTTCTAGCCCGGGCGAGAATATGCCACCGAAGCCGTGTACCTGAAAACGCGCACTGGCGAGGGGAAGAACCGCGGATTCACACGGACTGACGCGGATACGATGAAGTCATTGCCTCACCTTCCGAGCGAGCGCCCGAACACCACTCAAGCGCCTGAAATCAGCGTTTATCGGCGTTCATCCGTGGTTCCAACTCGAGGTAATAGGCTTATACGCGAACCTCAGCCCCCTCGAGGAAACCCTGCAGCTGCCGTAATCGCGTCGGATGGCGCATCTTGCGAAGTGCCTTCGCTTCAATCTGCCGAATGCGCTCGCGGGTCACCTTGAACTGCTTCCCGACCTCCTCAAGCGTGCGGCTATAGCCGTCACCCAGTCCGAATCGCAGCTCCAAAACCTTGCGCTCCCGCTCCGTCAGCGAATCCAGCACATCCGTCAACTTCTCCTTCAGGAGGCTGTAGGAGGTCATGTCCGACGGATTCTCCGCCGACTTGTCCTCAATGAAGTCACCAAAATTCGTGTCGTCACTGTCGCCGACCGGACTTTGCAATGAGATCGGCTGCTGGGCCATCTTCAGGACCGCCCGGACGCGATCCACTGGCATCTGCATCTCATCGGCGATCTCCTCCGGAGTTGGCTCACGGCCAAAATCCTGGATGAGCTGCTTCTGGACCCGCATCAGCTTATTGATCGTCTCGATCATGTGCACCGGGATGCGGATGGTGCGGGCCTGATCGGCAATGGAGCGGGTGATCGCCTGCCGAATCCACCACGTGGCGTAGGTCGAGAACTTATACCCCCGGCGGTACTCGAATTTCTCCACCGCCTTCATGAGGCCCATATTGCCCTCCTGAATCAGGTCGAGGAAGGAAAGGCCACGGTTCGTATATTTCTTGGCGATCGAAATGACGAGACGCAGATTAGCTTCAACCATCTCGGTCTTCGCCTGCAGCGCCTTCTTGTTGAAATGCTGCAACTGCTCGTAGGCGAGGAGGTACTCGCGCTGGCTCATCCGGACAAACTCCTCCAGCGCCTGAATCTTCCGCTCCTCGGCCTGAACGATCACCTGCGCCTGATTTGAGCGCTTATGCACCTCCAGGTCGCGGATTGCCCGAACACTCAGCTGAAACTTGTCGTGGATGTTGTCGGCCACAAGCGTCATCTCTTCGATGACCTTTTGCTTGTAATAGAACTTGGGAAACGCCTTCTGAAGCTTTTCGTCAATCTTCCGGTATTCAACGGCGAGCTTTTCAAGACGCCCTTTGGCGTGCGATTCCTGGAGTTCGCGCCATTTTTCGTCCACTTGCGTGTCGATGGCGCGAACATCTTTGACCAGTTTGCGCAAAGCACGAAGGTGCTCGTCGCGGCTCTCAATCTTCTTGTCGACGATCACCCGGTCGAAACGTTCCTTCGGCGGCTCGGAAATCAGCTTCTCCGCCAGAGCAATGTGCTCCTTGCCAGAGAATCCGAAGCTATAAATGATCCTTTTTACCTCGTTCTCGTTGTCTTCAATCCGCTTGGAGATCTCAACCTCCTGTTCGCGTGTGAGCAGAGGCACTTGGCCCATCTGCTTGAGGTACATCCGTACGGGGTCGTCCAGAATGTCGAGCCGTGCCTTCTCCTCCTCTTCCTCCTGTTCCGGTTGTTTGACGCGATCCACTTCCGCCTGGTCGACGATGTCAATTTCTAGATTGCGAAGCTTGGCATAGATCTCGTCCATGTCCTCCGGCGTCACGCCGTCCGGCAGCGCATCATTGATGTCGCCGTAGGTCAGATAGCCCTGTTCTTGGGAAAGACGAACCAATTCCTTGATCTTCTCCGTCAGGTCGATCCCGCTGGAACTTCGTACCGTTCCCACCGTCAATCCATCGGCACCCGCTTCGGCTTCTGGCGCACTCGGAACCGAGAGACGAGCCCCGGCAACGGCTGGGGCAGAACTGACCGCAGTCTTCTTTCCCTCCCGACCTTTCTTCAAATCATTCGCCGGCAGCAGGGGTGTCGAAGGAGCACTCAGGGGGGCCTTGGTTGACCTTTCAGCCGTGGCGGAGGTGTCCGATTTCGAGGGCTTTTGCGTTCCTTCAGCCTTGTCATCCCGTGTTGCGACCGCCGACCGGCGTGCCCTTTCCGCCGCGCCGGGCTTTTCCTCGTCGGAATGCTTCACCCCCAAGGCTGGAGAACCCAACTTAGACCTGGATGCCGACTTTCCCCCGTGTCCCAACTCGCCCACCCTCGCCGGATTTTTCACAACCGAAGATTTCGTGGAAACCGGGGTTTTTACGAGTGCGGCGGGCGGGGCGGGCGGGGCGGAAGAGACCCGCTTCGCCGAGGCAATCGAGGTCGGGCCACGTGCCGCCAGGCCAGGCTTGGCAACCGAAACCTTCGCCACCGAAGCAGGCTTCGGGACGACGGCCTTCGGCGTCGCGGGCTTCGTTGTGGCCAGGAATTTCGGCGACACCACCGTCGACGACACCACTGATCTGGCTGGGGTGGCGGGTGCCGCATGGGCTAGCGGCTTCCGAGCAACCGGCATTTCGGCCGGGCTTTTATCTTTCGAGTCTTTCGAATGCGGCATAAGGAAACGAAAAAGCCGCCCGTCAAGCGGGTGGCAAATGAGCTGCCTATTATCGAGGTCGTGAGGGAGGCCGTCAAGAGAACCAGCAAAATGATCGAACCGGGGGGGGCGGAACGCACCGAACGGGCGATTTTACAGGAGATCCAGGAGGGGGGGTCGCCGATTTCCCGAAGCGCAGTCTTCCAAAGACGTCGAAAGTGGAAATCTTGAAGCCGCCGCGGGTTCTCCTCGCCATGACGCCCAAATTTTTCGCACCCTCCGTTCGGACTCTTGTTATTTCGTGACTCAAAAATCGCCGCCCACTGTTTCCCGTCGATCCAGCGACTCCCTGCCCTCGGGTGCAGAACCCCTCGTACGAAGGATCGGTCTGTTTGATGCCACGATGGTGGTGATCGGCGGGATCGTGGGTGCGGGAATTTTCATGAATCCGGCGGTCGTGGCCAAGCAGGTCCACACCCCCACCCTCATTCTCGGGGCTTGGCTGGTCGGCGGATTGATCGCCATGGTGGGCGCCTTCATTTACGCGGAATTGTCCTCTGTCCGCCCTCACGTCGGTGGGCAGTACGCTTATTTTCGGGAAGCCTTCCACCCACTCGTGGGGTTCTTGTACGGCTGGTGTCTCTTGCTGGTGAGCCACAGCGGCGGTATGGCGGCCGTTGCCGTCACCTTCGCTCAATACTTCTGTCAACTGACGGGTTTCGCCGGGCCGCCCTGGCAGGTCGCCGTGGCCGCCCTGGCCCTCTTAACCGTCATCAATTGCCTGGGCGTTCGGACGGGTACCCTCGTGCAAACCGTTCTCACGGTTTTAAAGGCGTTGGCGATCGTCGCTCTGGTTACCATCGGCTGGATCTTAGTCAAGCCCGTCGAAGAGGCAGCAGGGGGAGGGCCAGCCGTGTCGCCGGCGGATCTGGGACCCTTGAGGCAGTTCGGAGCGGCGATGGTGCCCGTGCTTTTTGCATACGGAGGATGGCAGACAGCCTGCTTCATTGGCGGGGAAGTCCAAAATCCCAAGCGTAACCTCCCGCGGGCGCTGCTTTGGGGAATCCTTGGGGTTATCGTCCTGTACTTGTCGGTAAATGTTGTCTGCCTCCGTGCCTTTGGACCCGCGGGGCTGGCCGCCACGTCAACGCCTGCCTCCGACCTCATGCGAAAAGCGCTGGGGGAAACCGGAGGCCGTCTCATTGCCGCCGGAATTGTCATTTCAACCTTTGGCTTCCTCGCCCAAGGAATGCTCACGGCACCCCGTGTCTATTACGCCATGGCGCGGGACGGCATGTTTTTTAATGCCTTCGGCCAAGTACATCCAACCACCGGCGCCCCCGTCGCCGCCATCGCCCTCCAGGGAATCGTCGCCATGATCATTGCTGTGTCCGGCCGCTACGAACAAATCCTGAACTACGTGGTATCCGTCGACTTTATTTTCTACGGATTGACCGCCTGTTGCGTCTTTCTCTTCCGGCGTGGAGATGTTGCGCCCGCGGGATTTCGCATCCCGGGCCACCCCTGGACGACCCTTTTCTTTATCGCAAGTTGCTGGGCAGTGGTCGCAAATCTTCTCCTCGGCCACGGCTGGGATAGCCTGATTGGATTTGGAATTCTCCTGGCCGGCGTCCCGGTTTATTTTATTCGCAAAGCCTTGACCCGAGCTCCGTCCCCGCAATGACCTTTTCCAAGCGTCTCATCGAGTCGCCCTACATGTACTGGGCGAAAACGCAACAAGCGGCCCGTTTTAACCTGGGAAATAGCGGGGTGTTGCCGTATCTGCTCCGCGACCTTCCGGTGCGCCTGGAAGATCTCGAATTGAGCGGGCCCAGTTTTTATGGGTGGCCCCCTCTGCAAGCCGCACTGGCCCACCACCTCGGCATGCCGGAGGAAAGAATCGTGCACGCGGTTGGAACGTCCATGTCCAATCACTTGGCGATGGCGGTGATCCTCGATCCCGGTGACGACGTCCTGATCGAACGCCCGACCTATGAGTTGCTAATCTCGACCGCGGAGTACCTCGGTGGCCGTGTTCGTCGATTCAACCGCCGGCCCGAGAACGGCTGGTTGCCGGACCTGGCAGAACTCAAACGGCAACTCCGCCCGGAGACGCGACTGATCGTTCTGAGCAATTTGCACAATCCATCGAGCGCTCGAATTCCGGACGCGATCTTGAAGGATATCGCCAGCCTGGCGGACAACGTTGGGGCGTCTGTGCTGGTGGACGAAGTCTACCTGGATGCCGCGTTTGCGGAGGGGCCAAAAACCGCCGCCCGATTAGCGGATAACATCCTCGTTACCTCAAGCCTCACGAAGGTCTACGGACTCGCCGGACTCCGCTGTGGATGGATGATCGGAAACCCCGAAGCGGCCCGCCGCGCATGGCGTCTTAACGATTTATTTGGTGTGATTCCAGCCCACACCGCCGAGCAATTGACCCTTGCCGTTCTGACGAATTTCGCCCCGATCCGAGATCGCGCCCAACGACTGCTCACCGTCAATCGCGAGTTGCTAAATCAGTTCCTGAAGTCACGCAGCGACCTGGAATGTCCGCCCCATACCCACGGTACCGTGGCCTTTCCCCGATTGCGACACGGCACCGTGGAATCTCTCTGCGAACATTTGCGAAAACACCACGAAGCGACGGTCGTGCCCGGCCGGTTTTTTGAAATGCCCCAGCACTTCCGAATCGGGATCGGGTGCCCGACGGCAGTCCTCGCCGAGGGATTGAACCGACTTGGGCAGTCGCTCGACGCGATTGGAGTTACCGGCGGGGCAGACTAAATCGAAGCACCGCCCCGCCCGAAGACGCGTTCTCGGCCGTGAAGACGTTAATGTTGCCCCCTTTATCGCTTCGGAGTCGCGATCTGCGGTCCGGGCCCAGTGCCCGGCGAAGACCCAGGAGCCGAGTCAAGGGGCTTTAAACCAACCTTGCTCAATATCGCGACGAAATTCTGATCCCGAGTCGCGTAGGCTCGGAATCGTTCCGCGATTTGATTCTGTCGACCATGCTCGGCCCGGAGTGTTTCAAATGTTTTTGCCTGGCCGTTGAGCTCGCGGCGGACTTGCCGATACTGCCAAAGTTGGAAAACCGCGAGGCTGGTGGTAACAATGAGCGACGCGACGATACTGACCTGTACCAAGGAGCGGAGGGAATTGATCTCCGTTCCCAGATCACCGGGGGAGCGAGGAAAAACCGGGTTATTCATGGAGACGATCAACGCGGACTCTTGCCGCGATTGGGCACGGGAGAAGGTGACGACGTGGGGGGGTTGGTAACCGGCGCTTTGATGCCGAGCGAGATCAACAGTGGATCAATTGCCGGTTGCTTCCTCGAATACTCCAAGGCGTCGCTGGCCAGTGCCTGAAGAGCGCGCTGGTTTAGGTTGATCTGCGTTGCCAGTTGGTTGATCCCGCGTGCCTGAATGCCAGATTGACGCGTTGCTTGAATCTGTTGCAGACACAAGACTGCCACGAGCAACGCCACCACCACCTGGGCACAAACAAGCAAGAGGAGTAGGCGCGACGGCTTCATTACTGGACGCAACCCTACGCGAAGGAAGCATCTTTCCAAGAATTTTGGCGCGGAAAAAGAAAAACCCCTGCCGAATAACGGCAGGGGTTTGAAGTCGCTTCGAATTGAAAGCGGTTAGAACTTGTAGATCACGTTGAGCAGCAAGCTCACGTCGTCCCGGTCACCACCGGTTCCGTAGTTTCCACCCGATCCCGAGTCATCGTACTCGTACTCATCCGAGTAGGATGAGCCGCCACTGCCGCCGACATTGTAGAAGGCGTCATCCCCATTCGCCGAATGATCCCAGCGGACTTCCGCGCGGGTGACGACGTTCGCCCACAGCGCGTAGTCAGCAGTCAATGTGAGACCCGTCATCTTGTCGGCGACCCCGGTGCCAGAGAAAACACCGTAGCCAGACCTGGCGTATTCACCACGGAGATTGAGCTTGAGCTGCTCAGTGGCCTGGTAAGAGGCATACACGGCAGCCGAACTCGCGTAGCTGCCGCCATCGAGATAATCATAGGACGCACCGAGCGTGAACCCCTTAATCGGCGTCGCAAGCGATCCGCCGATGTAGAGGTTTAGGTCTTGGTCGGGGCCGGTACCAAGCCCGCGGTCAACACCGACCACCGCACCGCTGTAGAGCGAGGAACCCGCCATCCAACCCATGCTATCAGGGGCCTTCAGAACAATAGCCCCCATGTAGGTCTTCTTTGATTCGGCATTGCCGGACCGCGCCACCACGGACTGGTCCGTGTTGGCGACGCCCCCTGAGGCGCTGATGACGTCGGTGAACTGGTAGGTCGCCAGAACGCCGGTGTGGATGAACGGCTCAATCTGAAAGCCGAAGGTACGGCTGAAATTCGGATTGGCATAGCTGTCGTACACCTCGTACCCGATGATCGGGTCGAAACGGCCAACCTTGAAATCAATGCCATTGCCGACCGGTGCACGCAGGGCAACATACGCCTGCTTCAGGCCGACATTGTTTTGTCCCATTATGTTCTCATTGCCGGGAAGGCCGCCTGCGTCGGGACCAAAGAGCGTCTCAAGCTTGTAGCCAGCCGACCACTGCCCCTCATCGAGGGATTTTTCCAAGGCAATCTTGGCAACATTAAGGTTAAAGCCGTCCTGGCGATCGGGCCCGGTATTAACGAACCGAGTGGCCTGACCATTCCCATCGCCAAAGTTCCAGATAGCCGAAGTGTCCACATAGCCGGAGAGGCTGGTGGATGAGAGCAGGGTGTTGAGGGGGTGCTCGTCGGCATTAACCGCAGACGCAAGACTGACCACACCGGTAGCCACCAGTGCCGTCGTCCATTTATTGATCTTCATTATCATTCCTCCTGAGTTGTGCTGTGTGTTTGATCTGTCGCATTTACCAACATCGAAACAAAAACAGTTTGTTTCGCCGCCTAAAGGGCGGATTTGCCGGGCAGGTTAGGCTGGGGTTGGAACGGTGTGCAACAGCATTTTTTAAGTGAATTTCTGCAGGAAACCCCTGCATTAACCCACTTTTCCAGACCAGACCGACAAAAGGGATCGTCCCAGGAGCCGTCTCTGTGACTCGTTCGGGTGGGGAATCCGGGCTCTCATTTCTCCCCACCAAGGCACTAAAATTGAGTACCGCTGGGGTATTTCCGGGGAGCCGTCCCCTCAACGCACGACTGGAACTCGAGGTGATCACTTTGCTAGCACGACCTCCTGGTCCCCCGCCGAGTGCCCACCGCGGACCGACTCCGCCCTGCCGGCAACCTCGCTGCTACGTTCCGCCCCACTACCCTCCTTATTGAACTTTACACTCACAATCTTGCTGACCCCCTGTTCCTGCATTGTGACGCCATACAAGATGTCCGCCATCGCGATCGTTCGTTTGTTGTGCGTGATCACCACGAACTGGCTGTTTTCCAGGAATCGCTGCAATACCTTGATAAACCGGTTGATGTTCGATTCGTCCAAGGGCGCATCCAGTTCGTCGAGGACACAGAACGGACTCGGCTTCACCTGGTAGATTGAGAACAGGAGGGCCACAGCGGTCATCGTCTGCTCGCCACCCGACAACAAGGAAATGCTCTGCAACTGCTTCCCAGGCGGGCGGGCAATGATATCGATACCGGACTCGAGCACATCTCCCTCATCCACCAAACGGAGGTCGGCTTTCCCACCCCCAAACATTTCCGTAAACATCAACTGAAAGTTGGCTCGAATCTTTTCAAACGTCTCAACAAACATCACCTTGGTCTCGACGTTAATCTTGTTCAAAACCTCGGTGAGCTGCTCCTTGGCTTTCACGAGATCCTCGTGCTGGGTGGTGAGAAAGTTGTAGCGTTGCTCGGTTTCCTCGTATTCCTCGATGGCCACCAAGTTCACCGGTCCAATCTCGTCAAGACGCTGCTGCAAGGCAGTCACCTGTTCGCTCACCGCCCCCCAATTCGTACTCAGGCCCGCCGCTTGCATTTCATCCGACGACAACGTTTCCACCCGGGGAGGACCTTCATCCGCCAGTGTGATCCGGATTCCCTCACCCCGGATGTCGTCCAGGTTCAACTGGTACTTTTCTTGGACGCGGTCCCGGAGGTTTTGGATCGACATCGTTTTCTGCGCGAGTTCGACCTCCAACTGTCCTCGCTCCTGCTGAGCCCGCGTCAAACGGCTGCGGTGTTCCCGAAGGGCCTCCTCCCGCTTCAGCACTTGAGCTTCCTGCTCCGATTTTTCAGTCAGCCGGGCCGCAATCTGTTCGGAAACCGCTTCGCGTTCATTTCGCAGGCGCTCGATCTGGCCACGGCACTCTGCTATCTCGGTCTCGAACTGCTGCTGTCGGTGGTTAAACGACCCTGATTCTGACTCCAGCCGGGCCACCAGTTGCTGCATCTCTTGGATCCGCTGTTCAAGGGGCGCTCGTTGGCGGGAATGTGAGGCCAGGAGCTGCTCCTCCGTGGCCAGGGCAACCTTGGCATCGCTCAAAGCCGAGTTCGCTGCATCGCGTGATTGCCGTAACTGCTCCAAATCGGCCGTCATCTGGTGCACTTGGCCAACCGCCGCTTGCTCCGTCGCTTCCAGTTCCGCAATATGCGTCGCCAGCAGCTGTCTTTTTTC
Organism: Akkermansia muciniphila; assembly: GCA_945861565.1. Lineage (GTDB taxonomy): Bacteria > Verrucomicrobiota > Verrucomicrobiia > Limisphaerales > UBA9464 > SIBK01. The sequence goes on along the minus strand of CAMAUY010000023.1, from coordinate 8,397 downwards.
GCGACCGTCGCTCTCTTGAGCGCTGAGGCGAGTGTGCTCCTGGACTGCATTGTCGAACCGGGCCTGCAGCGAACGCTGGGAATTTTGCAGCGCATTAAATTCGCCCTGGCGTGTCGCAATCGCCACCTCTTGGTGTCGTAGCTCCGTCCGGGCCTCTTCGAGGCTCGCCTGCAGTTCGGTTTGTTCACTCTGCAATGTGGCCTTCTGCCGGGTACACTCGGCAACCTGTTCCGTGAGCCGCTCTAACTGTCCCTGTAGCTCCGAGATCTGGTTCTTTCGGCCCAGAATGGACGCAGGCGCTTTCCCCGAAGGATTGGCCGTGCCCCCGGTGTAGACACCGTGCCGAGTGAGAAGATCGCCCGCCAGAGTTACGTAGTCGAACCGCCCCTGGGTCTGCTGATGCGCCACCGTCGCAATCGTAAGATCGGCGACAATGTGGGTCTGTCCCAAAAGTGCCGCTAGAAGTGGGCGGACCGCCGAGTCGCAAGTCACCACACTGAGTGCGGGCACCGTCCCAGCCGATGAATCGAACCGCACATCCGGTTCCACCGCGATGGAATCCTCCAAAATCAGGCCCGGCTCCACGCCCCTAGTGCTTAAGGCCAATGCGGCAATGCTGGCTCGGCCCTTTTTATGGGCATGAAGATCCGCCAGGATCGCCGTCGCCACGCCGGGATCCGCGGTCAACACCAACTGCAGGTGATGACCCAGAGCAGTTTCGATGGCAAGCACATGCTCAGGGCCGACCCGGAGCTTATCGGCCAGTGTCCCGAGGACGGCATCCGAACCCTTGAGCGCCGCCTGGGCACCGCTTCCAAAGCCCTCGTGGCTGGTATCGAGTTGCTCGAGGACGTTTAAACGGGAGCGGGTTTCCGCCTGTTGCCGAATGAGCGGATCCATCTGCTGGCCGGCGGCATTGATCTCCTGGTGCAGTTGGCGCAACCGGGCCTGCCGTTCCTCGACCGTACCGCGACTCACTTGGACGTGCAGTCGTTCCGCCTCGACCTGCGAAGAAAATTCCTCCAACCGGAGTTGGAGGCGAGTCCGCTCTTCCTCTGCCCCAAGCTTCTCAGCGTGCAATTTCTCCAAGCGGACGACATTCCCCTGTTTCTGCAGATCCAGCGCATTGATCTCATTCCGGACCCTCGCCAACTGCTGCGCCGCTCCAAAGGCCTGCGATTGCGCGAGGCGGAGAGCTTCCTGTTTTTCTGAAACATCGCGCTCGACGGCCGTCAGCACGCGGCGCCTTTCCTCCAGAGAGTCGCGGAGGGACTTAACCTGCGCCTCCCCCTCCGCAATCCGATCCTTCACCGCCACCAATTCGGTCGCCGAGATCTGATGACGCTCCTGGGAAAGAACGATATCGGCGAGCGCCCGCTCATGCTGGGCCGCCAATTCCCGCAAACGTTCCTGGTTAAACCCGATCCGGCTATCGTTGCGCTCCGACTCCGCCTTGAGTTCGAGCCCGTGCCGCTGGGCAACGGAGATCGTCTGCTCCAGTTCGCTCAGCGCCGCCCGCAACTGCAGAATCTCATCCTCCAACCGGAGGACACTCTCCTGACAAATGTCACTCTCGGTCTTCAGTTTTTCGGCCTGCGTGGAGCGCTCCAGAATCTCCGACTGGAGGACATCGAACTGATGCCGAGCCAGTTGCGTCTCCAGATGCTGCAATTCCGCCTGCAGAGACTTGAACCGGCGCGCCTTGCCCGCCTGCCGCTGCAGCGATCCGATCTGCCGCTTCACCTCCTTGATCAGGTCGTCGACACGCAAGAGATTCTGATCGGTGTGCTCCAGTTTGCGCAGCGCCTCCTTCTTCTGGGACTTGAATCGCGTAATTCCCGCCGCCTCTTCGAACACCATGCGACGATCGTCCGGTTTACTGGAGAGAATCTGGGTGATGTTCCCCTGGGCCATGATGCTGTAGCTCGTGCGCCCCACCCCAGTGCCCATAAACAACTGCTGAATGTCACGCAAACGACTGGGAACCCGGTTGATGAAATATTCGGATCCCCCGTCCCGGAAAACACGACGCGTCACCGTAATCTCATTGAACTCGACCGGGATCCCCGCCGCCTTCAAATGCTCCATATCGACGTCTCCGATCGTCAGTGAGACCTCCGCCATCCCCAGCGGCTTTCGCCCATCGGTGCCGTTGAAAATGACGTCGGCCATCTCGCCACCGCGCAACGCTTTGGCTGATTGCTCACCCAACACCCACCGAATCGCATCCGAAACATTCGACTTTCCGCAACCGTTCGGCCCGACGATCGCGGTCACCCCAGGTTGAAAATTCAACGAGGTCTTGTCGGCAAACGACTTGAACCCAAGCACAGTCAGGTTTTTGAGGTACATCTTAGAATCCGATTGAACCCAACCGGTTGTGGCTTCGCAAGACAGAAACCACAACAGGTTGTGGTAAGTTATTCACACCAACCAACCCTTCTGCCTCCCATCGCGGAAACCGTTGCCGCTGAGCACAGGCTTCACGGCATCCTCCTCCCCGTCGGGCAGATCGCCGTGTTTCTTCAGGATGCGTTTTACGATGACGGGAATCCTGGCGCGCGCCCCTGCGCGCAATGTCCGGTCAATCGTCACGCTCTGCCTCACTTTCGTGACCAACTCGGCGGCGATGCCTTGAGTTTGTCGTCGCCCATTGCCTGCACGGCGCTGTCGTTAGAGGCCAGGGCAAAGATACACGGTTCGGCCCAGGCCGCCCGCAAAACGGCATTGACAGCCCAAAACCCGGACTGAAGGGTGGTGACCACGCCCCGTTATCGAAACCAAATCTTCGTCGCCGTGGAGGGTTAAAACCAAAACCTGTCGATTAATACGGACAAAGGAAGCCACCATGACGCCACCCGCACCGAAAATCGAAATGCCACCCTCAACCCAACTTCGCAAAGACGCTTTCACGCTCATTGAACTGCTGGTGGTGATCGCCATCATTGCGATTCTCGCCGGCATGCTGCTGCCGGCGCTGGCCAAGGCCAAGACCAAGGCCCAGGGCATTAGTTGCATGAGCAACTTGAAACAATTGAATTTGGCGTGGTACATGTACGCGGGGGATAATGCAGATCAGCTCGTTTATAACAGCATTCTGGGCGTCGGCACTGACCCAAGTTGGTGCCTCGGGTGGTTGAACCCCGCCCCAAATACGCCTGACAATACCAACACTCTAAATCTAATAGAGCCTCGCGGAAAGCTCTGGCAGTACAACCAATCATTGGGCATCTATAAATGTCCAGCCGATCGAAGCGTCGGCCGGTTCGGCAGTGCCACCTATCCTCGAGTCCGTAGCGTCGCGATGAATTGCCGGATGAATGGCTCCGATTGGGCGAATGCGCCGATTGCCAAGTTTAACAACCCTCGCAAGTTCGGGGATATCATCAACCCGCCGACTTCCCAGGCGTTTGTTTTCATTGACGAACGAGACGACAGCATCGATGACGGGTACTTCGGTGTCGACATGAACGGCGTCGGCTCTGCAATCCTCATAGCCAACTACCCGGCCAGCTATCATAATGGCGCCGGCGGATTGTCCTTTGCGGATGGCCATGCCGAGATCAAGAAGTGGGTGGACCCACGCACCAAGCCGCCCCGTGTTCAGGGACAATATATTCCGACCTATGGCCTGTCCCCCAACAATCGTGATATGGTCTGGATTCAGGAACGTTGCAGCGCGAAAAAATAGAGCGGTCGGGCGGCACAAACCGAATCTCCGCAGCCGCGAATCATTGAAGCTCGGCGATGACGCGGCAACGTCCACCGATCCGATGGCGTGAGAACCCACCTCTTTTTGTTTGGCGGGGGTTGTTTCCGCGGTAGGATTTGACTCAGTCACCATCCTCCTCACCTTATGAGTCAATGCCTTCGTGTCCTCGTCCTCGTCACCGTGGTCCTGTTCGCGGCTATTTCCCTCCGGGGTGATCCACTTCGCGTTTTCATTCGTGCGGGCCTCAAGACCCACGGCCCGGGTCAGCATGATCATCCGCGGTTTCTCGGCGAGTACACCAAGCTCCTGCAGGAACGGGGTCTGACGATTGACGGAGGGATGGACTTCCCCACCGCCGCCCAATTGGAGAAGGCGGATGTGATCGTCATCTATGCGGCGGACGGCATGCGGATCGTTGGGGAGGATCGCGCGATCTTTGAGAGATACCTCCAGCGCGGGGGCGGAGTGATGGTGTTGCACGATGGCATTGTGAGTGGGGACCAGCATGGCTGGTGTAAACGGGTCGTGGGCGGTGCCTGGATCTGGAATCAGGATCCTGCCGGCAAGGCGGCGACGCGATGGCACGAGGGCGAAGTCGGGGTGTACTTTACGGAGCAGCCACATCCAATCACCCGTGGGATCTCGAATTTCGATTGGAAAGATGAAGTATACAATCATCTCGATATGGCACCGGACGTCCAGGTGCTAGCTACCAGTTTCGTCGATGTGTTCAACATTTGGCCGCAGCTTTGGACCTACGAAAAAACGTGGTCGGGGGGCACGGTGCCCTACCGAGCCTTTGTCAGCATTCCCGGCCATGAGTTTGCCTCGTTCGAAACTCCCCACTACCGCGCCATCCTGTTGCGCGGCATCGCCTGGGCCGGAAAGCGAAGCAATGTCGATGAATTTTGCCGGCCTGAAGAGTTAAATTCGCTTCGCTACCCCGCCGGCGGACCGACCCCAGCGTCCACGGCGGTGACCCGGATGAATCTCCACCCGGAGTTCAATGTCACGCTCGCGGCCGACGAAACGGTCGCCGAGAAAATCATGTCTCTCGACTGGGATCCGCGCGGGCGCATGTGGGTCGTCGAGACCCCCGAATACCCCGGTGCCCGCGACGTTCACAAGAACGATGTGAAGATCAAGCCTTGGCAGCCGTTGGAGCCGGAGAAATACCCGGTGGGGGCGAAGGTGAACCGGCGTCCGAAGGACCGTATTTCGATTCTCGAAGACACCAATGGCGACGGCGTGATGGATCACAAGACAGTTTTTGCCGATGGCCTGGAATTACCGACATCTCTCGTGTTTTACCGGGATGGGGTGATTGTGACGCAAGCGCCGGACATTTTGTGGATTCGGGACACGGATGGCGATGGCCAGGCGGACACCACCGAGGTGTTGTATACCGGTTGGGGTACCTTCGACACGCACGCGGTGATCAGCAATCTCAGGTGGGGTCCCGACGGCTGGGTCTACGGTTCCGTCGGATACACGCGGGGCAACGTGGCCTCACCCAAGACCGGCAGGGCCTTCGGCGAAATCGCCGCAGGCATTTATCGGTTTCGCCCCGACGGATCGGCGTTGGAACAGATGGCGGCGGGCAGTTGCAATACGTGGGGCTGCGAAGTCACGCCGGATGGCGAGATTGTCTACTCCACGGCGACGTGCGGCGAGCCGATCTGCCATGTCGTCATTCCGGAGACGATTCTCGCCCGCGGGAGTGTCCCGGGCACGAAGGCGTATTTGAACGTCATTGAAGAGAACAAGATCTATCCGCCGTTCCAGGAGAAACGGCAGCCGTATGTGCAGATTGATTGGGTAAACGCGTGGACCGCTGCGGCGGGAGCGTGTGTTTATGACGGCGGTGCGTGGCCGGCGAAATGGGCGCCGGACGACCGGCTTTCCTTCTTCATGAGTGAGGCGACCATGCATCTGTTTCATCATCAGTTTCTGGACCCGAAAGGCCCGACGTATCAGGGGCGCAAGGAGGACGGAAGGAAGGAGACCGAATTCCTCACCAGCGATGATTATTGGTTCCGCCCGATCCATTCGCGAGTGGGTCCCGATGGGGCCATGTACGTCGTCGATTTTTACAATCAGATTGGGGTTCACAACGACACCCGTGGACCTGCACACGGGGCTCGGAATGCAGCCGCCCGCCCGGACCGCGATCACCACTTCACGCGCGTCTACCGGATTCAGCACAAGGAGGCTCACGCCATGCCGCCATTCAAGCTGGACCGGGGCACTCCCATCCAGCTGCTGGAAACGTTGCGCCATCTCAACGGTTGGGTTCGCACGACGGCCAACCGGCTGCTGACGGAAAATCCGGATGGCTTGAACGACGTCCAACCTCAATTGGTACAGCTCATCGCCGATCGAGAGGCGTCTCCGTTTGCTCGCGTGCAGGGCCTGTGGCTGTACGCGTCGCTGGCCCGCACGCACACGGTGGGATGGAACGGAGACATTTGGCGCGCCGTATTCTCCGACCGGAGCGCGGCGGTACGGAAAAATGCGGTGCGCGTTGCTGCGGCGCTGACGGAGCAGCCGGGCGTCAAGTACCGGGTGCAGGAGGTAAATCCAGTCGAAGCCATGACGCGGGCGTTGGTGGAGCGTCTGAACGACACGGACGATCGCGTGCGGATCCAGGCGTTGATGGCAGCCGGATCGATGCCGCCCTCGCCGGCGCTGGTGGCGGCGCTGGTGCAAAGTTGGCCCACGCTCAAAGACAAGTGGTTGCAGTCGGCGGCGGTGGGAGCGTCCGCAGCGGCACCGCTGGCCTATCTGGAGGCGGCGTTTCACCACCAAAATCCCGCGGAAGTTCTCACCTTTGTTCCCCACCTCGCACGCATCGCGGCGAACAAGGGCGACGCACGGCTCGCAGCGGACATTGTCCGAATGATCGCTCGGCAGCCGGCATCGACCGATTCGCTGAAGGCAGCAGTCTTGGAATCTCTCAACGCGGGATTGCCGGTGGAGCGCCGTCCAGAGGTGGACGCCACGTTGCTCGGCGCTTTGAAAGCGCTGCTCGCATCGGACGGATCGGCGGCATCGGTTCTCCCGTTCATCCCCCGATGGAACGTGAGCACTCGCCTGGCAAATGAAATGAAACCCGCGATCGCTAACGCCACGGCGGCGTTAGCCAATGCGGAGCTCGCCGATGGCATCCGGGGTCAGGTCGCGGCCAACCTCGTTGGGGTTCGCTCCCTGGACGCAGGCATCCTTCCGGCAGTCGCGGCCGTTCTGGGCGACCCGCAGTCGAGTCCCGAACTGCAACGACGTATTGTGGACGCATTGGGTGCGACTCCGGAAGGAGGTTTGACCTTGGTGGACGCGTTCCCCCGCTTGAGCAATAACCTCATCGAACCGGCCTTCGGTCACATCCTAAAACGGGATCGGTCGGCGAGCCGCTTCCTCGACCGGTTAGCGGATAAAAGCATCAATCTCAGGACGTTGGGGCCGGCTCGAGTCCACCGCATTCGCACCCACGGCGACCCGGCAATCGCCCGGCGCGCCAACGAAGTGATTGATTCCCTGGCCGGTCCGGAGCAGAAGGAGAAGGAGAGTCTGATCGCGCGCTTGCGGCCGGTAGTTGGCACGGCGGGTAACATCGAAAACGGCAAGAAAGTATATACGGCCAATTGCGCAGCGTGCCATATCTTCAAGAACGAGGGTCGCAACCTCGCCCCGGCGCTGACCGGGATGGGAGCGCACGGCGCGGCAGAACTGTTGGTGCATATCATTGATCCCAACCGCCTCGTCGAGCCGAACTTCATTAGCGTCCTGATTGAAACCCGGGGCGGTGACACCTTCGACGGAATCATCGAACGGGAGAACGCCAGCGAAGTGGTGCTGCGGGACGCGACGACCGATCATACGATCCGGACGGCGGACATCAAGAGCCGCAATTCCACGGGTCGAGGGTTGATGCCCGAGGGATTCGAGCAGCTCGGTGCCGAGAACCTGCGAGATATGCTTGCCTATATCTGTGCGGATGAAATGCGATTTCGCATTCTTGATTTGAGCGGTGCATTCACCGCAAACAACAGCCGGGGCCTCTATAATTCGCCGGAGAACGCAGACGAGACCGTGCGGTTCCGCCGCTATGGCCTCTGGCGTGCCGAAGAGGTGCCCTTCGACGTGGTGAGTCCCGAGAAGCGGGTGGCCAATGTGGTGGTTCTACGGGGCGGCGCGGAGGATTCATGGTCGCGAAAGACGTTGCCGAAGCGAGTGGAGGTCAAGGTGGGCGTCGCCGCGGCCCGGCTCCATTTCCTGGGCGGCGTGGCGGGCTGGGGCTATCCCGCGGTGAGTGACAAGGATCTCAACGTCATGAAGGCCACCGTCGAGTTCATGGACGGATCCAAGCAAGAGATGGTGTTCAAGAACGGGGTGGAAATTGCCGACTACAATGGACGCCACGACGTGCCGGGTTCGAAAAACCTCAATTGGACAACGGGACGCGGGCAAATCCGCTGGTTCAGCCGAAACATCAACCCGGGAACGGTCATCGAGAAGCTCGTGTTGGAGAGTTATGACAACTCGGTGGCGCCGACCCTGTTCGGCATAACGGCCGAATTGGCGGCAGTGGGTGCGGTGGGTGATGCTGCCGGGGGCGGTGACGGGGCGAATCCGCCGACCGTGATTTTCCCTGCCGGCAACGGTCCGCGGATCCTGGTCGTGGGCGG